>JABWBI010000115.1 GCA_013360565.1 Candidatus Sumerlaeia bacterium
GACCGTCGCAGGAGCCAGCGGCCCGGACGGGTGCGGGGCCATCGGCGCTGGGCGCGGTCGGCGGCCCACAGGTGCAGCTGGTCCATGATCACGCTCCACAGGTGGCCCTGGCGCTCGAGCACGTCGAGCGTGAACCCGTGCCGGCCGAGGGCCCGCCGCCACCAGTGCGGCGTGTAGCGCGCGTAGTCCTCCGGGTCGCCGTGCAGGCGATAGAGAAAGGGCACGGTGAGCAGCAGTGTCCCGCCGGGGCGGAGGACGCGCGCGATCTCGGCCAGTGCGGCGTCGGGCGCCAGCAGATGCTCGAAGAGCTCGGCGGCGATCACCGCGTCGAAGCGTCCGCCGTGGAACGGAAGTGCCGCAGCGTCGCAGACCACCTCCGGCCTCTTCACGGCGGAGAGGTTGGCCGCGACGACACGCAGGGGGAGACGGGAGATGTCGAACCGGCCGCGCCGGCGCTCACGCACGCCCCCGAGGTCGAGCACTGTGCCCCCCAGCGCCGTCGCGTGCCGCTCGAAGAAGTCGTCCACGTAGGCCCGGCGGACGGAGACGAAGGTCTCGGCAGCGGGCAGCGGCGGCACGATCATGCCAGCACCACCTCCCGGGCGAAGCGCAGCCACTCGCCGGGGGTGGTGCGCTGCTCGAAGCACGCGCCCTCGGACTTCACGATGCCGCGGCCGAGGTGCATGAAGATGACCTGGCCGTCATCGTCGAGTGAGCGGTCGACGTGCAGATGGCGATGAGGAGAGTCAGGGGGCA
This sequence comes from Candidatus Sumerlaeia bacterium, assembly GCA_013360565.1. Taxonomy (GTDB): domain Bacteria; phylum Sumerlaeota; class Sumerlaeia; order JABWBI01; family JABWBI01; genus JABWBI01. The sequence goes on from JABWBI010000115.1 coordinate 757, forward strand.
GGCGCTCGACGAGGGACGGGTCGTGGAGCGTGTTGGGCGTCGCCCACAGCTCGTGGCCGGCCGCCTGGAGCGCGAGCGAGATGCCGTCGCCGACGTCGTGCCGCGGCATGTCGTGCGCGAAGGTCATGCGCAGCGGACGGAAGAGCGTGAAGTCGAACATCATCCCGAGCACGTGCAGCGTGCGGACCCGTGCCGTGTCGAGGCGGACGCCGACGCCGCGGACGGGCCCGGCGAGATGACGCCGGAGGTGGGTCAGCCAGCCCGGGCGGCAGGCCATGATGTCCATGTGCAGCGTCATGAGGAGCTGCGTGTCCGGGTCGATCACCCGGGCGGCGATCTCGAGGGCGACGGCGTTGGCGTGGCTGCCCGCGTAGAGCGCTGGCCTGCGGCGCAGGCGGTCGGCGAGCGAGCGGCGGGGGGCCGGCGGCGTCCGGTTGAAGACTACGTTCACATCCGCCTCGCCCCGCAGCCAGGCCGAGTGCTCGGGAGGCGAGGCGTTGTCGATGACCCACAGCTCGTGCGGCTCCGGTGTGTGCCGCCGCAGGGAGGCGACGGCCATCTCCGTCAGCGCGCGCGCCGTCGCATTGGGCTGATAGGCAACGAGGGCCAGCCGGGGCGCGCCGGAGGGTTCGCGGCGCGGCCGGAGCACCTCGACCTCGTGCGTTCGCCCCAGGATGACAAGCGTCCGGCGGCTCATGGCTTGCGCGCGGTGATGATCAGCGTGTCGCACCAGTCGACGCGGAACTCCTTGCAGACAACCCGGACGACCCAGCGGCGGAGGGGATTGCGCGTGAGCCGGCGCTTGTTCGAACGGAGCACCGCCTCCACCTCGTAGCCGACGAGCCGGATCATGCCGAAGAGGTCGCAGTGGTTCCAGTTGGTGACATGCGTCACGTTGCTGTCGTAGCGGACCGGGTGCTGGGCGTTCGGCACACTCACGACGAGGGCACCCCCGGAGCGGGTCACGGCGAAGGCGCGCTCCACAGAGGCGTGGGCATCGTCGACGGTCAGGTGCTCGAGGACTTGGTTCATGACGACGAGATCGAACTGGAGGCCGGGGGGAATGTCGTCGTACGAGGCGAACTCGAAAGTGCCCCCCGGGTCGGTGTCCAGCGCGTAGTAGGTCCCCTCGCCGAGGCCGAGGACGCGGCTGAGCGGCCGCGGCGCCCCGGCGCCGACATCGAGCACCTTGCCGCCACGATAGGCTCGCTTGCACTCTGCGTAGGGTGAGGAGACGACGGGAAAGTCCTCCATGTTTCCGAAGCGCTGGAAACACTCCAGGCGGCCCGTCTGAAGGTCGGAGTAGTCGATGGTCTTGACGTAGGGCATGGCGGATTCTCACACGGTCTCGCCCGGCTGTGCACGGAAAACCACGCGGAGGGATGGGGGAGAGGGCGGCACGGCGGCGACCTCCTCGACGAAGAGGCGCTCCGTCACCGCATCCGCGAAGGGAGCCAGCAGACCATCTGCTGAGCCATAGTCATGGAGATCGGCCCCCCGCGGTTCGAAGTGGACGGGCACCTCGATCGCCACCGCGCCGCCGGGCCGAAGCACCCGGAGCATCTCCGACGCCACCCGGCGTGGATCGCGGGCGTGCTCGAAGGAGTGAGAGCTGTAGACGAGATCGAAGCTCGCGGGCCCGAAGGTCAGCGCGTGCATGTCCATCACCAGGATATCCGCGCTCTCACTGTAGAGGTCGATCCCCGTGACGCGCCTGGCACCTCGGCCTCGAATCGCCGCGATCTCCTCGGTGTTTCGGCAGCCGATGCACAGGACGTCCCTGCCCGTGAAGCCCCAGCAGGAGTCCACCCGGTCGACGAAGGCCACCGCCCGGGCGGGCAGCTTGGCGTCTCGCTTGGACAGGGTGCGCTCGATCTGCTGAGCGAGGTAGTCATCGTGCTCTGTGGATTGGCCCATCAGTGACCTCCGGAGCCGGCGACGGTGTCGCCAGGCCCGGACTCGCTCCAGGAGGCACCTCAATCTCGTTCTCATGCGGCATCGCTGCGGCGCCCGGCATGGCTCCACTGAGCGTCGAGGCGCACATAGCCCCCCAGGATCGGCTCTCGTCCCGAGGAGGAGACGGGGGCCACAGTGAACTGAATCCCCTCGATGAAATCGACCCAGTCTCCGCCACCGCTCTTCACGGAGATGTCCAGACTGTGCGGTCCCGGCATGAAGACGTTCTCAATCTGCGCAGTGAGCACGTCCTCCGCACCTTGCAGGGTCCCGGTGGAGATCCCGCCGTCCGGGCCCGCGACGATGGTCGCCAGCCTCGCACCGTCGCCTCCCCGGAACGTCACACCGACTCTCAGGCCCTGAACCGGCCGGTGGGCTCGTCCATGGAGCCGCAGCGTGAATCGCTCATCCATCAGGAGAGTGGCCGTCGCCTCTCCCCCGGCATTCCGGATCTCGACGCGGTGGATCTCATAGGCCGGTGGATAGGTGCGATGCATGTCCGGCGTGATCTCCGCATTCGGCTCCTGGTGGGCGCTGCTTCTCAGGTACGCATCGATGACGCCCGTGATCTCGCCCTCGCTCTGCACAGTGCCCTCATGGAGCAGGACACCCCGTGTGCACAGTCTGCGCACGGCCTGCATGTTGTGACTCACGAACAGCACCGTCCGGCCGCCGGTGGCGACGCTCTCCATCTTGCCCAGGCACTTGCGCTGGAACTCGGCGTCGCCGACGGCGAGGACCTCGTCGACGACGAGGATCTCGGGTTCGAGGTGAGCCGCGACGGCGAAGGCCAGGCGCACGTACATGCCGCTGGAGTAGCGCTTGACGGGGGTGTCGAGGAACTTCTCGATCTCGGCGAAGGCGACGATCTCGTCGAACTTGGCGGCGATCTCCGCCCGGCGCATGCCGAGGATTGCGCCGTTGAGGTAGATGTTCTCCCGCCCCGTCAGCTCCGGGTGAAACCCCGTCCCGACCTCGAGCAGCGAGGCGAGGCGTCCGCACATCTCGACGCGCCCCTCCGTCGGCACGGTGATGCGCGAGAGGATCTTGAGCAGCGTCGACTTGCCCGCGCCGTTGCGGCCGATGATGCCGATGACCTCGCCGCGCGGGACCTCGAACGAGACACCGCGCAGCGCCCAGAACCACCCGGGCGGGGCGCCGTCGCCTGCGCCCGTCCCGGCGGGGGCAGCGGCCGGCGAGCCCCGCAGACGCTGGCCGAGGTGCCGCGGCAGGGAGACGAGGGTCTCGCGGAACGTGCGCGTGAGGTTGACGGACTGCCCCAGGCGGTAGCGCTTGCCCAGGCCCTCGATGCGGATGGCGATGTCTCCTCCCATGGGTTCACACGATGTCCGCGAACATGCGCTCGGTGCGGCGGAAGTAGACGAGTCCGAGGGCAAAGATCGCCGCCATCGAGACAGCACCGATGGCGATCAGCGGCCACGGTGCCTCGGCGCGCGCGGCGAACGCCTCGTCCGTGCGGAACAGGCACCAGCGGAAGCCCTCGATGACGCCCGCCATGGGATTGAGCCCGCAGAGATAGCGCCAGGCGCCGAAGCGCTCCGGGGTCAGCGCGCTGAACGGCAGGAGCACGCTGAGGTACATCCACACCTGCACGAGGAAGGGAACGGCGAAGCGCACATCGCGGTACTTCACGTTGAGCGCCGCGAGGAAGAGCGAGGCGCCGAGGGCGGTGACGAGCGCCATGAGCAGCAGAAGCGGCAGCAGCAGGGCGGAGCCCGACGGCGCGAGACCGTGCCACGCCATCAGGAGCGCAAGGATGGCGAAGGCGATGGCGAAGTTGACGAGGTTCATGATGCACGCGCTCGCCGGCAGGATCAGGCGGGGGAAGTAGATCTTGGTCAGCAGATTCGCGCTGCCGACGAGGCTATTGCTGCCCATGGTCACCGACTGCGCGAAGTAGGTCCACGGCAGAAGCGCCGCGTAGTAGAAGACCGGCGCTGGCAGGCCGTCGGTGGGCAGGTTGGCCACCTCGCCGAAGATGAAAGCGAAGATGACCATCTGCGTCAGCGGGACCAGGATTGCCCACGCCGCCCCGAGCGCGGTCTGCTTGTACATCACCTTGATGTCGCGCCAGACGAGGAAGCCGAACAGCTCGCGGTAGTGCCACAGCTCACGCAGCCCCAGGCCCGCCCACCCGCGGGGGGGCGTGATCACCAGGGCGGGGGCCTCTTCGGATGGCTGGGGGCTCATCGGCGCGCAGGTCCGGTCAGATCGTGAAGGAGACAGGCCCAGGCGTCAACGGCGCAGGAGATGTCGTAGCGCGCGCAAACCCACGCCCGCGCGGCCTCGCCGAGCCGCTGCCGCCGGCCGGCATCGGTGACGAGCGCCTCCAGCTTGGCGAGCCACTCCGCGGGCGTCGCGGCGAGCAGACCGCGCGACTCGTCCTCCCCGCACAGCTCACGGTTCACCCCCACCGGCGAGGCGACACTCGCCGCACCCACGGCCATGCACTGGATCAGCTTGAACCCCGCCTTGCCCCGCTCGAACGGCGTGTCGAGCAGCGGCATCACGCCGATGTCGAAACTCCGCAGCGCCTCGACTTCGCCCTCGGCTGACCAGCGGACGTTGTCCACCTGGACACCCTCGGCCTCGTAGACGCCGTCGCTGACGACGCGGAGGGCGACACCATGCCTGGCCTGCAGCTCGCGCCAGATGTCGTCGAGGGCGTGCAGGTACAGAAACCCCGACTGGCTGCCGGTCCACCCGATCACGACCGGCGCCCCCGAGGTCCGCGGACCCGGGCAGAAGCGCTCCATGTCGATGCAGCTGGGAATCACACGCACATCGGCGCACCAGCGCCGCGCGTACTCCTCGAGCCAGGGGCTGCCGACCGCGGCCGCGCGGGAGTGCCGCAGGATCCTCTCGGGCGCCCGCAGATCGACGAAGCGGTAGCCGGCGGTGGCGAACGGCGGACGCAGCCAGAGGGCATCGTCAAAGTCATAGACGAGGTTCCGGTTGAGCAGACGCACGAGGCGCTCCATCCACGGCGGGCCCAGGGGGACAATGCCGCGGAAGACGATCACCGCATCGGCGCGGGCGGCGGACGGAATCTGCCGGAGCCGGTTCAGCAGGAGCAGGAGGTGATAGAGAAGGCGCCTCCCCCGGCCGCCGGCGCGACACCATGAGGCCAGACGCACGCTCATCGGCGGGAAGACGCGCAGCCCGATGCCCCTCGCCGCCAGTCCCGGCGCCAGCGCCGCGATGCGGCAACGCGACCCCGCGTTGCTCAGCGGCTCCCGGACATAGGCGACGACGCGCATCGAGGCCCGGATCGTGGCGATCCGGCGCCCTCAGGGAAAGGGAAAAGATCGCGGCGCCGCGCGCGGCGGGAGCCCCCATCCGCCCGTGTCCCGGATTACAGTTGACATATGAACAGTCTGTGGCATAACATACAGGCCACCGATCAGGGCGGCCAGGCCGCTCAAGGAGAGTCCCCCCATGACCCACACCCCCGGGGCGCTGCCGGTGCTCTGCGCCCTCTCAGCTTCCCTGCTCACCGGCTGCGCAGGCGCCCAGACCCCCGAGCGCGGCACGGCCCCGCCCGAGTCCGTGCAGGCCGTCCAGGCGCTCTGCGATGACTTGGCGGAGGCGCTTGCCGCCGGCAACGGTGTGAGCGCCGAGGCGCTGTTCGTCCCCGACAGCGGCTTCGCCGAGCTGGCTCGGCACATGCACGAGGAGCCGCCCCCCGCCGAGGCGGTGACTCAGCTGCGCGAGGAGCGCGCGCGGCGCTTTCAGCAGGTCGCGCGGGCACTGAACGAGGCGCCTGGCGCGGAGTTCCTGCCGCCCGACCCATCGAGCTGGACGTGGACGGACCGGGCGCCGTGGCTGATTCGCGGTGTCGCGCTGCCCGTTCGGATGGAGGGGGTCGAGCGCCGGATCGTGCTCGACCAAGCCGTGCAGGTGGATGGCCGCTGGTATATTTTCCAAGGGCCGGTGCTGCGCTGACTCAGCGCCGCCTGCGCCTCGCCGCCCTGTTCAGCTTGATCCGGCGCTGGATGGCCAAGCGGCGCATCGAGTCCTTCGTCTCGTCGTTGCGGTCGATCGTCGCCTGATCGATCGAGTGATCCGTCGACCCGCTGTGGCGGATGACCTCGTAGATCGCCGTCCAGACGCGGCCGATCCGGTGGCGCTCGCTCACCCGCAGCACGAGGTCGTAGTCCTCGCCGTAGTTGCGCGAGCCGTGCTCGTCGTTGCAGCCGAAGCCGCCCACCTCACGCCAGACCTTCTTGTGGATGGCGCGGGGCGCACCCGCGCCGTTGATGCGCAGCAGGTTGTTGCGCCCGTTCTCCTCCGTCCACTCGTCGTGCGTGACGACCGGGATGTCCTCGCGCCGCTCGAGCGCGCCCGTCCGGTCATTTTTCTGCCACACATCGTACGACCCCACGACCATGCCGATTTTCGGGTCGGACGCGAAGACCTTCAGTACCTCCTTCACCGCGTTCGGCTTCAGGCGGTCGTCGCTGTCGAGCTGCAGGTAGAACTTGCCCCGCGCCTCCTCGATGCCTGTGTTCAGGCACAGGCCGAGGTTGTTCACGTCCGTGACGATCAGCCGCACCTCGGGTTTCTCCGGGTCGTATCGCTTGCCGCCCTTCATGTACTCGCGCACGGCCGCGCAGGTCGGGTCACCCTCGCCGCCGTTGACGACGAGGATGTGCTCGACGCGCTTGTCTGTCTGAGCCTGCACCGACTCGATGGCCGTGCTGACGAACTCCGGCCGGTTGTTGACCGGCGAGATCACGGAGACCAGGACGTCCCTGAACGCGGCCTCCTCTGCCTTGGTGTATGTCACCTTGGCCTGGTGCGCGCCGGGTTTGAGATACGCACCGATGCGCTTGAGGTGTTCCGTGACGACGCGTTCGACCTCGAGCTGCTGCTCCTTCGACGCGAGCAGATAGTTGAACACGTCGTGCGCAGCGCCCGCCGCGCCGACCGTGTAGAGGCTGCCCGCGTAGCGGTTCGCAATGCGCCGCACCTCCCCCACTTCGCTCAGCTTCAGGCGCAGGTCGTACAGGTCGCCCGCCCTGAGCGTCTCATCGCACCCGCCCACCTTCCTGAACGCCCTGCGGTCGACCATCCACACGCGGCCGAAGTCCTGGAAGTCGCGCACCCGCCCGACGTGGTGATCGAGCAGACGGATCTCCTTTTTCTGCCCCTTCACGTCGGTCTGGTAGTCGCTGAAGATCATCGAGACCCCGTGCTCGCGGCGCAGCGCCATCGCCATCGTCTCGGCCGCGCTTTTGGCCAGCGTCACGGACGCGCCACGGTTGTCCACGATCAGCAGGATCGTCCCCCTCGCCGCCTTCGCCGCCGCATTGATCTCCGCCGCCCGCGTCGCGAAGGGCCCCTTCACGGTCCTCACCCGCCCCGAACCGTCGTCCCCCGGCACTTCGCCGCCTCGCGAACGCGCGTCGGCGGCGACCACCTCGACGTTGACGCGCGTCTGCCCCAGCAGACTCACCACAAGCGCCTTCGCCTCGCCGTCCGTGACGCCGTCGCTCAGGTGGATCAATGCGGAGATCGTCTCGGTGCAGAACATCGTCTCTCTCTCAACCTTTCCTGACGCAGGGTGCCCGGCAGCGTGGAGAGGCGACCCCGCATTCGCAACGGATTTCTGGGACGCACCGGTCACCGGCGGGGAACTTCTGTCAGCTTCTCTCCGATTGCGCTGCGGTGGCGGCGGCGGCAAATCGCTTGACCCTGGTCCTGTCAGAGCGCTCCAATGACGACTCCGTCGTGCTGGCGTAGCTCAGTTGGCAGAGCAGCTGACTTGTAATCAGCAGGTCCGGGGTTCGATTCCCTGCGCCAGCTCCAACAAAATCAATCATCTACATCCACGTTCCGTCTGCGTCCCCCTCTCTGCGGCCCTAGTTGGCGGCCCTAGTCGGGGGAGTTTTCGCT
>JABWBI010000008.1 GCA_013360565.1 Candidatus Sumerlaeia bacterium
CGGCGGTGGTGCGGGCGCTCGGCGCGGCGCAGTCGGCGGTGGCGCACGACATGGGGGCCGTCGGGCCGACGAAGGACTGCGCGTACGAGGGCCCGGTGCTGAAAGCGCTGCACGGCGTACCCGTCTCACTGGAGGGCAAGAGCGCGGCGTGCGCCCACCTGAGCCATGTCGGCAATGTGGCGGCGGCGTGCGCGGACCTGTGGTCGAACGAGTCGGTGCAGAATGTGCGGCTCTTGGCCGGGCAGGCGCCGACCGTGTTCGCCGAGATGCTGGTCTACGACTGCCGGCTGATGAACGAGGCGGCGCGGCGGGGCGAGGCGCACCGGCTGCAGGACTGGCTGATTGCGAGCGATGCGCGGCTGAAGCCGGGGGCGTTCATCCTGACGCCGGCGTGAAGCGTGGCGCTGGCGGAGGCGATCGCCTCGACGACGGATCATCTCGGGCGGGCGCGCGCGGTCACTGCGGCGGCGCTGCGGCTGATGCGCGGGGGGGCCGTGGAAGGGCACCTCGTCATCGACGCGCGCGAGACGAGCTGGCTGTCGCGTCTCGAGGATCAGCTCGCCTCGGTGCCGGCCGGCGAGGGGGCCCTGATCGATCAAGTCCAGGCGGCGCGACCGGGCCTGTTCACGCCGAGTGAATACGGCCTGTGAGGGCGCCCACGCCTTGACAGCCCCGGGACGCGGGCCGAAGGGTGAGACGCCGGACGTTCGCCGTTGAATCCTCGATTCCGTGTCACCTCGCTGAGCCCGCGGTCGGTCCGCGTGGAGTTCTCGCTCTCGAGCACCTTCGCCGGGGGGCCGTCGTTCTTCTTCCGGGACCGGGGCGCTCCGTGGCCGTGGGCGCGCGTGAGCGAGCGGAGCGAGGCGACGGTCTTCGAGAGCGAGAGCTTCACTCTGACCGTGCGTGACGGAGCCAACTCGCTCGATGCCGGGGCACTGGAGGTGGCGTGGCGCTGGGGGGGACGCGCCGGGCAGTGGCGGCCAGGCGACATGGACACGCAGAATCTGGGCGGGCCGTTCTCGGCGCTCGACGTGTTGTCGCGCGAGATCGTTGCCGAGGGGGTGCATGAGTTCGATCCACTCGATGGGCACGACGCACACCGGTGCTCGACGCACGAGGTGCATCAGGCGCTTCAGCGGGCGATTCTCGCCGGGACGGGGCGCTTCCCGGTCAACGGGGAGACCATGGAGGAGCTCCGGCGCTTCGCGGCGGGCGAGCCTTCCAGGCGCCTGAAGAGGTGGCCCGAAGGCTTCCGCCGTGCCCTCGCGCGTGTCCGGCGCTTCCCGCCGGGCTTCCTGACGCGCGGCGGGTTGACGGTGATCCGCGACACCGGCCCGCTGTGGGACCGCGAGAAGAATTGGATCACACCGCGTCCCGGGGGGCACGTCGACATCACGTTCATCGCCTGCGGCGATGACTACCGCGGCACGCTGGGCGAAATCGCGCGGCTGAGCGGCCCGCCTCCGCTGCTGCCGCGCTTTGCGCTGGGTGTCTGGTTCTCGTGTTACCGCCGGATGGGGCAGCGGGCCTTCGAGAGGCTCGCCGACAGCTTTGACCAGCACGACCTGCCGCTCGACATGGTCGTCGTCGACACGGACTGGCACCGGGGATTCTGGCACGGCTTCGACTGGAACCGGCGGCTCTTCCCCGATCCCCCGGCATTCTTCGCCATGCTGCGCGAGCGCGGGATTCACTGCACGTTCAACGTCCACCCGTGCCACATTCCCGCGACAGACTTCAAGGCAGCGGAGTTTCGGCGACGCACGGGCAGCACGGCGCCGGTGCTGACGGAGGCGACGGCTCCTCACCCGTTCTTCGCGGGCTGCTTCCGCGCGGATCTGATGAACCCGGCGGAGGCGGAGGCCTACTTCGACGTGTTCCATCGCCCGGTCACAGAGATGGGCTGCGACTTCTGGTGGATCGACGGAGCGATGGAGCACTGGGACGGACGCGAGGCGACGGCGTGGCTCAATCATCTCTATTTCGAGCATGTCCGGGGTGGATCGGACCGGCCGGTGGCGTTCTCGCGGGCATCGGGGCTGGGCTGCCACCGGACGACGCTGGCGTTCTCGGGCGACACGCTCTCGCAGTGGGAGGTGCTGGGCCAGGCCGTGGAGATGACGGTGCGGGCGGCGAACTCGCTGGTGGTTCATTGGTCGCATGACATCGGCGGCTTCGCGAAGGGCGACCCCTCCTGGAAGCAGAACAGGCCCCCGGCGGAGCTCTATCTCCGCTGGGTTCAGTTCGGTTGCCTGAGCCCGGTGATGCGCTTCCACAGTGACCACGGCGTGCGCGAGCCCTGGCGCTTCGGCAGGAGGACACTGGCACTCGCGCGGGAGGCGTTGCAGCTCCGCATGCGGCTGCTGCCTCTCTTCGAGGCCCTGAATCGCGAAGCGCACGAGACGGGCGTGGGGCCGTGGCGTCCAATGTGTTACGACTGGCCGCAGGAAGAGGAGGCCTTCCGGCGCTGGCGGCAGGCGATGATCGGTGACGGGCTGCTCTTTGCGCCGGTGATGGCTCCGCAGGGATGGGTAGAGGTGTGGTTTCCGCCAGGGCGGTGGACGCATTTTCAGACGCGAGCGGTCACAGCGGGGCCGTGCATCAAGCGCTGGCGGGCCGAGCTGAGCGAAATTCCCCTCTTCGTGCGCGAGGGGTGGGCTCTCGATCTCGCGCCGGCGGCGCGGCGGTCACGGGACATTCCTTGAAGGCGTCGACGCCGGACGTTGGGGCGTCCGGCGTCGATCCTCCCGACGAGTGCATCAGTCATGATACCGACAGTGGGGAGAAAACGGGATGGGGGGACCTCGCTCAGCCCATGCGGCCGGTGGCGTCGAAGGCCTTGGACTTGATGATGTGGGCGAGGAACCAGAGGTTGACCTTCACCTCGCGGTACAGGTTGACGAGCGTCTGGCCGACGTCGATGCGGTGCCAGCGGAGGGTGCCGAACCAGTGGAGCGTCTGGCGCCAGTGGCGGTTGAGGGTGCGGCGCGAGTAGACGGCCTGGCGGCGGACGGCGTCGATGGCGTCCTGGCTCTTTCCCAGGAGGCGCTCGCGGCCGGTGAGGGCGACGCGCATGAAGAACTGCGGGAGGCTGCGGTGCCAGCGCAGGGTGACGAAATTGCGGCCGATGTCGCGCCAGCGGACGATGTGCTGCTTGGCGAGCTGAACGCGCTGGTCGCGCTGGGGCCAGGTGGCGAGCCAGAGCTCCTGCATCTCCCAATAGAGCTTCACCCACTCCTTGAGGATGTGGCCGACCTCGCGCGTGCGGCGGCGGGTGTAGGTCCACCGGCTCTCGATGGGGAAGGTGGGCCGGCGCTCGAGGCGGGCCTTGCGGCGGAAGAAGCCGGTGATCATCGGGTGTTCGCCCTCGATCAGGGCGTTCTTGTACCAGATGAAGTTCTTCATGATGTTGAAGTAGTTGCGGTCCTGCGAGCGCTGGAGGATGCCCTTCATGTTCTCGAAGTTGTAGAAGGTCTTCCAGGCGTCACGGTAGGCCTGGGTCCACTGCTCGGCGGTCATGCGGGGGTGAGGCATGGCGGCGTGGAAGGAGTCGTAGCGGTTGAAGTCCTTGTCCATCGGCCGCCCCTCCCTGGTCCACCGCTTGTGGTCGGCGGAGCCGGGCAGGGGGGTCATCATGAAGAAAGAGGCCTGGTCAGGCTGGACCTCGTTCATGAGCTGGAGGAGGTCATGGGAGATGACGCTGTCGTAGGTGTCGCCGTCGAAGCCGATGATGTAACCGCAGTGGGTGGCGATCTCGTGGGCGCGGTATTTGTCGATGAGGACCTTGTAGTCGGAGATCTTGTTCTGGTTCTTGCCGGAGTCGGCGAGGTTGGCGGGGTTGAGGGACTCCATGCCGAGGAAGACCTGGGTGCACCCGGCGCGGCGGGCCTTCTCGACGAAGTTGGGGATGGTGTGGCTGAGAAGGTCGACCTGCATCATGAAGGTCAGGTGGATGCCCTCGCTCTCGCGCAGCTCGATGAGGCGGTCGAAGATCTGCTCCCAGGACTTGTTGCGGGCGAGGTTGTCGTCCACGAAAAAGTAGTGGGTGACGCCGAGAGCCCAGTTCTCCCGGACCTTCTTGGCGATCCAGTCGGGGCTGCGCCAGCGCATCTTGCGGCCCTGGACGTTGATGATGGTGCAGAACGAGCAGTTGAAGGGGCAGCCGCGCGACGTGTCGATGGTCGCCATGTGGTTGAAGGTGAAGCGGTTGCGGTACCGCTTCGGCATGAGCGGGATGGGCTTCTCGAAGAGGTCGGGCTTGTCGTCGACGAAGTTGTAGGTGGGCTCGAGGCGCTCTTCGAGCGCGGCCTGGAGCAGCTCGTCCCAGTGCTCCTCGACTTCGCCGCAGACGATGGTCACGCCGAGGTCGATCAGCTCCTGAATCTCGGGGGTCATGCCGATCATCTCGATCGTGCCCGAGACGTGGAAGCCGCCGAGCATGACCTTGGCGCCGAGGCCCGCGAACTGCTTGGCGAGGTCGGAGGCGCGGGGATACTGGTTGGTCTGGACGCCGACGAGGCAGACGAGGTCGATCATGCCCTCGCGCTTGCCCCGTTTCATGATTCTGTCTGGGCGGATGCGGTGAACCGTCTCGTCCCACATCTCGATCTCGACGGCGACGTCCGAGCCGAGGACCTGACGCTCCTGGGCGTCCTGCGTCAGGCCCATGAGGGCGGCGAGGGTGTTGGAGGGGAGGGTGCCCTTCCAGTGGCGGATGACGTACCCCTCGTCGTCGTACTTGGAGGGCTTGATCAGAACAATGCGCAGGGTGCGCGAGGCCGTCGCGGTCGTCATCAGAGAGCCATCCCTTTCAAGAGGGGCAGAGTCACCGTTTGCCGTCACGCTTCCGGGCAGGGGAGAGCAGCGGCAATCCGCAGAGAGTGGGTGAAGATTTCAGCAGACAAGCCAATCATGGGCCACTTGGCTAGTTCTATCAAAATCAATGGGGTACGGTCCTCTCGTGGACGAGGCAAGTCAAGGGGAAAGGGGAGATGGATTCCGCGTTTGCGGTCAGGCGTGAAGGCTCAGGCCACCGCGGCGCGGGCCCCCTTCTCGATGCGGGAGAGCAGGTCTTGGAAGGCGGGAGGGATGTGGCCCATGAACATGAGGCCGGTGCGGTAGACGCCGGCTTCGTCGGTGCGGCACCACTTGGTCTTGGCGAGGATGACGACGGGGGCGGTGCGGTCGGGGGTGCGGACGGCGACCTGGACGAAGGCTCCGACGCGGATGGCCTCGCGGCTCTGGAGCTGGATACCGGTCTCCGAGACATCGACGGTGGTGGCTTGGCTGATCTGCCTGTCGAGGTCGTCGTCGGCCTCGAAGGAGACATAGCGGAGCGAGACATTCCAGGGGTAGCGCGGCTTGAGGCGCCGGTCGGCGCCACGGCTTTCGTCTCTCATCGTCACGGACCTCCTGTGGCCAGCGCTGAGGGCGGGCCCTGATAGGTGGACTCGCCACGGCACACGAGGTGCCCGGCGAGGATGGCGTACATCTCCTGGCTGACGCCGAAGACGCGGCTGATGTGGGCAGACTGCTCGAAGGGGCCCACCGTCTCGCGGAAGTGGACGACGGCCTCGGCGCGGAGGGCGTCGAACCCGGGCATCTGCGCCAGGAGGGCCGCCGGAGCGGTGTTGATGTTGACGACCCAGGGCCGCGCGAGGAGCTCGCGCTCGCTGGGGGTGAGATCGGCCCCGCGGGGTCCGATGGCGATCGGTTCCGTGGCGAGGTGCCCGCCGGGTTCGATGGCGAGCTCGGGCCCAGGCACCGGCAGGAGCGGGGGCAAGGCGACGTCGACGACGGTGGGGACGACGCCCGGTAAACCGGGCGTGATCTCGGCGAGCATGGGGGTGAAGTCGGGGCCGAGCGAAGGACCTGGGCCGGGGCGCGCGGGCTTCTGAGCCGCGGCCGGCACAGTCAGGAGGGCCGCGGCGAGGAGAGCGGCGGGGCGATTGAGGGCGGTCATGGGCAGGGGCGGGCCATCTCTCTCATCGTCGCCTCTTCGCCCGAGCTTGAGGGGGTTCGGGGGCCTCTGGGGCTTGTCTTTCCACGGGCGGCGCTCCAGCATGGCAACATCACCCGGTCTCGGGGAGGCCCCAGAATGAAGTGCGCGACCGAGCACCTGACGTTCAACACCAAGCGCCGGCGGGAGATGGTGCGGATCACGGAGGAGGTGAGGCGCGTCGTGGCGCGCAGCGGGATTCAGGAGGGGATGGTGCTGGTGAGCGCCATGCACATCACGGCGGCGGTGTGGGTCAACGACGACGAGCCGGGCCTGCACGACGACGTCTCGCACTGGCTGGATGCACTCGCGCCACCGGGGCGATACTGGACGAAGGAGTCGGACGCGGACGGGGCGATGCAGATCCGCCACCACGACTATCGCCACCACCGGACGGGCGAGGACAACGCGGACGCGCATCTGAAGAACCTGCTGATCGGCCACCAGGTGATTGTGCCGGTGACAAAGGGCAACCTCGACCTCGGTCCCTGGCAGCAGGTCTTCTACATGGAGTTCGACGGGCAGAGGCCCAAGCGGCTGGTCATCAAGGCGATAGGGGAGTGATGCACTTCAGCAATACCTCCGAGAGACGGCCGACGTGATGACGGCGGTCCGTGAGGGGAGGCGATCTCGCCGCCATCGGCCTTGACCCGTCTTGGCGGGCGTGGGGACAATCTGGCTTCTCAATCCCAGGTGAAAGGCCCCTCATGCCCCGCCCCGCCACGCTCGGCGATCTGAGGCGATCCGGGTATCGCCACCGCCCGGTCCGTGAGGAGATCCGGGCCAATGTGATCACGGCACTGCGCGAGCGCCGGGCGCTCTTCCCGGGGATCATCGGCTACGACGAGTCGGTGATCCCGCAGGTGATCAACGCGCTGCTGGCCAAGCACGACTTCCTGCTGCTCGGGCTGCGGGGTCAGGCAAAGACGCGTCTGATCCGGGGACTGACGGCGTTTCTGGACGACGAGATCCCGGTGATCGCGGGTTCGCCGATTCCGGAGGACCCGTTCCACCCGGTCACGCCGGCGGGCAAGCGGCTGGTGCGCGAGGGCGGTGACGATCTGCCGATCGCGTGGCTGACACGCGGGGAGCGCTACAACGAAAAGCTGGCGACGCCGGACGCGACGATTGCGGACCTGATCGGGGACATCGATCCCATCAAGGCGATGAGCCGCCGGCTCGATTTCGCGTCGGAAGACATCATCCACTATGGCATTGTGCCGCGGTCGAACCGGGGCATCTTCGCCATCAACGAGCTGCCCGACCTCCAGGCGCGGATCCAGGTCGGTCTTCTGAACATCCTGGAGGAGCAGGATTTTCAGATCCGGGGCTTTCCCATCCGCATGGCGCTGGATCTGCTCGTGGTGTTCACGGCGAACCCGGAGGACTACACGAACCGGGGGAAGATCATCACGCCGCTCAAGGACCGGATCGAGGCGCAGATCCTGACGCACTATCCGAAGTCGATCGAGGAGGGGATCGCGATCACGCGCCAGGAGGCGTGGAGCGATCGCGGCGAGGAGATCCGGCTGCACGTCTCCGATCTCTTCTACGAGCTGACGGAGTACATCACGGCCGAGGCGCGCGTGTCGGACTACGTGGACCGCAACTCGGGGGTGTCGGCGCGGATGCCGATCACGCTGGTGGAGACGATGATGAGCGCGATGGAGCGGCGGGCGCTGCTGGCGGGCGAGGGCGAGGCCTCCGCGAGGGTGTGTGACCTCACCTCGGCGCTGCCGGCGATCACGGGGAAGGTCGAGCTGATCTACAAGGGGGAGCAGGAGGGCATCGGCCAGGTGGCGGAGCACCTGGTGGGCAAGGCCATCAAGGAGCGCTTCAACGAGATGTTCATCCCGCACCACCGGCGCAACCGCGAGCCGGCGCGCGAGGCCTTCGACCGTTTCTCGGAGGTCATCGGCTGGTTCGAGTCGGGCCACACGCTGGACCTGAGCGACGTGATGGCCCAGGGCGAGCTGATGGGGGCGCTCGACGAGGTGGAGGGGCTGCGTGCGATCACGCAGCGGGCGTTCAAGGGAATCCAGACGCGCGACCTCCCGGGCGCGATGGAGTTCATCCTCGAGGGTCTGGCACAGAATTTCGTCATCTCGAAGTTCCGGCTGACGACCGGCTCGCGCTACAGCGACACGCTGGGTGCGATGCAGGCGGAGTGAGGCGATGCGTTTCCGCTACGCGCAGTTCGATCCGCGCTTCGCCACAGAGCGGCGTGAGGAGCAGATGAGGCGGCTCTTCCTGCAGCTGCTGATGCACTCGGGGGGAGACGTCGACCGCGCGCTCGAGTGGCTCGACGAGATCGCGCAGCGCCACCGCCTGTGGGGCGACGGCCTCGACCTGGAGCGACTCAAGGAGATGCTGCAGGACCAGGGCTACATCAGCGCCGATCCCCGGTCCCGGACGGGGAAGGGAGAGCGCGTGCCCCGCTCCGGCCCTCCCCGGCTGCGCGCGACGCGCAAGGCGGAGAGGGCACTGCGCGGGCTCGCGTTCGAGGAGCTGTTCTCTTCGCTGCGGCAGGATTCCATCCACGGCGACCACGTGACACCGCACGCCGGGTCGGGCGGCGACCGCCTGCCGGAGACGCGCCCCTTCCTCTTCGGCGACCGGGTGCAGGACCTCGACATCGCCGGCTCGGTGACGAATGCGCTGCTGCGCACGGGGGCGGAGAGCTTCGACGTGCGTGAGGACGACCTGATGGTGCACGAGATCGAGCACGCGACGTCGTGTGCCACGGTGATCGCCCTCGACATCTCCCACTCGATGATCCTGTACGGCGAGGACAGGATCACGCCGGCGAAGAAGGTGGCGCTGGCGATGGCGGAGCTGATTCAGACGCGGTACCCCAAGGACGCACTGGACGTGATCGTCTTCGGCGACGAGGCGCACCCGATCCACCCTCGGGATCTGGCCTTCATCCAAGTCGGCCCCTTTCACACGAACACGCGCGCGGCGCTCGACCTGAGCGAGCAGATTCTGACGCGGCGAAGACACGCCAACCGGCAGGTGATCCTGATCACCGACGGCAAGCCGAGCGCGCTGACCGAGGGGGGGCAGATCTACATCAACTCGTTCGGGCTGGACGCGCGAATCGTCAACCTGACCGTCGAGGCCGCGCAGCGGCTGCGGAGGAGAGGGATCACGATCACGACGTTCATGATCGCATCGGACCCCTATCTGCGCCAGTTCGTCGAGCGACTGACGGAGGCCAACCACGGCCGCGCGTACTACGCGGACCTGGACGACCTCGGGCGGTTCGTGCTGGCGGACTACGTGAAGAACAAGCGGAAGCGGATGTGAGCGGTCAGCCCGGCGTCTCGCCCGGCATGATCGGGGGCATCGGCAAGTCCAGGGCGGCTGCGACGACACGGATCATCTCGGCTTCGCCGGCGGTGACCGCGCGGTCGGCGGTGATGCAGAGGACGCAGGCCTCGAAGAGTGTGCGCCGCTGCATGAGGCCGAGCTGCCGGAGATCATCGAGCGCCCGGCCGAGCGCCTCGAGGGAGCATCTCTCGCGGGGCAGCGGCGTGACCGGCGCTCCCATCTGAAGGTGATGCGAGGCGAGGGCGAAGGCGGCGATGGCCTCCTCGGCGTCCTCCGCGCCCTCATGCGCCAGGGCGGAGAGGAGCACGCCGATCGACTCCCGGGGTCCGTTGAGCGAGTACCACTTCGTGCGAAGCGTCTCGGCCCCCTCGAAGCGCGCCGAGAGGCGGCGGATGAAGACGTGGGCGACAGCGAACTCGAACAGGCTCATCTGCCGGTCGGCCTCGATGAGCCGCTGCAGCGTGGAGCGAAACGACTCGAACTGCGGGCGGGACATCTGCTGCAGCGCCGGCATCGCCATGGCCACGAGGGCGAGCCGATGCTCCCGCGGCAGGGTTGAGACGGGCTGCTGGAGCATCAGCGTGCGATCGATGAGCGCGGCGTCCCCGGCGGCGCGCACCGCCTGGGTCTGGCGCTCTCGCACCGCGGGATCCGGGTCGAGCAGGAGGGCGAAGACGAGGGCCCGGGCGGCAAAAGGGCTGTGGGCTGCGTCTTGGAGAAGCGGGGGCACCGCCGAGGTCACCCGCTGGGCGTGAGCCAGGTGAGCGGGGGTGGGCTTTCCGATCTGCTGCACAAGGGTCTCGGGCTTCAGGGTCAGCACCTGGACGACACCCGCGGCTGCTGCGGGCAGAGGTGAGGGAGGTGTCGCCGGAGCCGGGGCCGGCGCGGCCTCCTGTCGCGTGACGGCCGGCCATGACCCGTCCCACGACTTGTCGATGCGGCGGATGCGCTCGTCGAGTGGCGGATGCGTGGCGAAGAGGCTCGACAGGCCGATCGCGTCGCCGAAGAAAAGGTGACTGGCCTGCTCGGCGTTCGGCGTCTTGAGACGCGCGTGTTCGAGGAGTCCGCCGATCTTCTTGAGCGCGCCGCTGATGCCGCTGGGATCGCGCGTGAACTGGACGGCGGAGGCGTCGGCGAGGAACTCCCGCTGCCGCGAGATGGCAGCCTTGATGAGGCGGCCGAAGAGGACGCCGATGTACCCGATGGCCGTCAGAGCGACGGAAATGGCGATGATCACGACGATGACGCCGGCGGCGCCCCCCTGGTTGCGTCCGCGTCCGCTGGACACCCGCCAGCGGCCGCGGCTGAGGCCGCGGAGCACCGTCTGGCCGATGAGTCCCAGGAGAAGGATGCCGTGCAGCAGACCGATGAGACGGACATTGAGGCGCATGTCGCCGTTGAGAATGTGGCTGTACTCATGGGCGACGACGCCCTGCAGCTCTTCACGCGAGAGGAGCTCGATGGCGCCCCGGCTGACGCCGATCACGGCGTCGCCCGGGCGAAAGCCGGCGGCGAAGGCGTTGATCGACGACTCCTCGTCCATCACGTAGACGGGGGGCGGCTGAATGCCCGAGGCGATCGCCATCTCCTCGACGACGTTGATCACGCGCCGCTCGTCTGGGTCCGCCGTGTCGCTGGGGATGAGGCGTCCGCCGAGCATCTCGGCGACGGCGCGTCCGCCGCGGCCGAGCATGGCGATCTTGACGAGGCTGCCGAGAGCGATCAGGGCAACGGCGGGAATCAGGGTCGCCAGGAGAACCTGAGGATCGAGGAGCCAGCGCCGGTAGCCGGCGCCTGGCTGAGAGTTCGCTGCGCTCAGGACTCCGGCGACGGCCAAGTGGACCGTCAGGACGATGGCCACGACGGCTGCGAGGAAATACGCGGCGAGAAGGGCCGTCCTCCGCCGCGCCTGCACCTGATGGTCGAAGAAATTCATGTCGCACTTGTGGTCCTCCCGAGGCGCGCCGTCAAGCCGTGACGCATCGAGAAACCCCTTGATCTTCCGCGACCTGGGAGCGCATGAGACCGCTGCGATGCCGAAACCCCAGTCCGATCTCTCCGTGCGCCTCGAACGCCTGCTCGCGGATCGAGACCGCCGCGCGCGCCCGAGTGCGATTCTCAGGGCCATCGAGTCTGCCGCGGTGGACCTCTCTGAACACGCGCAGGAGAACCTCTCGGATCTCATCGAGTGGCTCATCGAGGCCGAAGCCCTGGCTCAGGCGGGCACACTCGGGGACGTGACCGCGCGTGTCGAGGCCAGAGCCACGGCGCCCCGGAAGACGGCTGCCCACGCCCCGGCGAGTGACAGAGAGAGCCCCCGCGCCCGCGTCAAGGCGAAGGGAGCCGATCTCATCGGACCGCCGAACCCCGGGGAGTACCCTGTCGTCAAGGTCTTCATCGACGGCGGGGCGCGGGGCAACCCCGGCCCGGCGGCCATCGGCATTGTGATGGTGGACGACGGCGACGAGACGATCTGGACTCACGCCGAGGTCATCGGCGAGGCGACAAACAACATCGCCGAGTACACGGCGCTCGTGCGCGCGCTGACGGAAGCCAAGCGGCTCCGCGTGATGCGCCTCGAGGTGTGCTCCGACTCCGAGCTGGTGGTGAATCAGATTCTCGGCCGCTACAAGATGAAGAACGAGGGCCTGCGGCCCCTGTGGGAGGAGGCGCAGAGTCTCAGCCGCGACTTCGAGCGCTTCCGCATCCGCCACATTCCGCGGTCGCAGAACCGGGTCGCCGACAGGCTTGTCAATCAGGCGCTGGATGAGAACTGAACTCTGCGCCTGGACCCTCAGCGCTTGACCGCGCCGAAGACCGCCTGACGCCCGTGGCGGAAATAGATCTCCGGTTCGCCGAAACCCGCCTCGACGAGCGCGGCCTGATGGAAGGACCAGGGCAGGCCGTTGTCGTCCCCCTGCCAGAGCCCAGCGCGCTGGCGGAAGTCCTCCATGGCCTCACCGAAGCCGGGCCACTCGTTCGCGAGGTTCTCGTAGAACTGCGCCCAGGTCTCGCCGGGGTGAGGGTAGGTCTCCTTCCAGAGGCGGTCGTCGTAGCCGATCATCCCCTGCCGCCAAGTGGATTCTCCGGCGAGGGGGTCGGCGATGGCGAGAACGCCGCCCGTGACGAGGGCTTCCGCGCATCGGTGGTAGAGCGATCGGAGAGCGTCGGGGCCGAGCCAGTGGAGCGCCGTGGCGCTCACGATGGCCTGGAAAGGCTCGCTCATGGCCAGGCGCGTCGTGCGGAAGTCGGCCTCGACCCAGACCACCCGGTCCGCGACGTCGGTGTGCATGCTCTTCGCAAGAGCGAGGAGCATCGGGTCGGCATCCATGCCCACAGCCCAGACCTGCTTGCCGAAGCGCAGGAGGCGGCCCGTGAGACTGCCGGGTCCGCAGCCGAGGTCGAGGGCCCGCAGGCGGTCCTCATTCAGGCGCCAGGAGGTCGTGCCGACGATCTTCTTGATCGCCTCCATCTGGGCCTCACGGTGAGGGATGTGATGGTCCTGCATCGCCTCCCAGCGGGCGTAGATCTCCGGTGTCAGGAGATGCCGGTTCTGAGCGACCCAGGCGTGGAGGAGGGACATGGGCAGAGATCTGGTCCAAGTTCGGTGGAAAAGTGAACAGAAATCTCGACTCACACACAGGGGCCTTGCCGGATTCAAGTCTGAAGGCTGCTCTGACGATTCACTTGGCTCCGGTGCCCCTCTCCCCATGACACATCGACAGCTCCCTTACGTCGCTGAGGGCTCCCGCTCAGACAAGGCGCACCCAGGATTCCGGCTTGCCGCGGTGATCGGGCTGGCCACGCTTGCGACGCCGCTGCCCGCGGCAGCTCCCGGTGACTTGCTGTCTTCTCAGCCTCTGCCTGCGGTGGTGCGGGACGTCTCCGGCGTGGCGTTCGACCCGGATGGGAACGTCTGGCTGATCGACCCCAGTCTCGGGCACTTCGGCATGCTCGGACCTGCCGATCTGCGAGTCCGGGGGGCGTTCGACTTCCGCGCGTTCTGTCCTGGCGCCCGCGACATTGACATCGCGCCAGACGGCACCATCTACCTCTGCGATCCGCCAGCTCGAGAGCTGTATGTGCTGCCACTGGGGGCGAGCGCTCCGACTCGGATAGGCAACGCCACGCAGACCGGCCTGACGACGATCACGTCTGTCGCTGCGGGAGATCCCGGGGGATCACTGTGGATCTTGGACGGCGTGACAAGCCGTGTTCGCCAGGTGCGTCTGGATCCACTGGGAGTGATCGGCGGGTTCAATCTCACCCTGAGCAGCGATCAGGCCGCCACTGACATTGAGCTTCAGCCGGACGGGACACTCTGGGTCTTGGTCACCGGGGACAGAGGGCCTCGGCTGCTTCACGTGCAGACGAACGGAGCGGCGGCTCCCCCGGTGGCTTCGATTTCCCTTGCCGGCGCGGGTATCACCGACCCACGCGGCTTCGCTTTCGACGCGAACATGGTGATCGGCGTGGTGGACGGGGCATCGCGGACGCTTCGGCGACTGGCCGGGCCGCCTCCCGTTCTGACCGAGGCTCTGCTCAGCACGCCGTCCCCCCTTCCGCTGGTGCCGGCGGGGAGGTGGATGACGCTCGTGTTTGACCGGCCGGTGTCCGTCAACGGCACGATCGGACCCAACGACCTGCGATTTCAGGGAGCGCTGCTCGACACGCTCGGCACATACACGTCCCGCCTCAGCCCGGAGAATCCGACGCAGGTGGAGCTCCATTTCTCGTCGAGCGCCATCATCACGGCACTCGCGGGATTGGCGCGCATTGACCTCGCCGAGGGACGAGACGCCGGAGACATCACCGATGCCGCGACCGGGGTCCCGGCAGCACCCTCGCAGCTGCGGCGCATTCAGTACGAGATGATTGCGCTGCCCACGGTCTCGGTCGGCGTTGCCGGGGGCGAGATCTCAGTGCTCGACCTGGAGGCGGCCAGATTCCGCAGGCACAGCCTCCGCATCGGGGCGAATGTTCTGGGCCTCGATGTGCTTGTCTCTCTCCAGAATCTGCCTGTGGCGACCGGTCTTGTGGGGGGCATCGGCGTCAGTCCAGCAGAGCTCGGACTCTTGGGTCCCGGCGTCGACCTGACCCTCGAGTATCATCCCAATGCAGTCCACACGCGAGAGGGGGGAGACGAGCGACGGCTGCGCATTCACCAGCTGATCGCCCAGCCAGACGGTTCCCACGTGGCGATCCCCTTGCCCGGACCTCAGGTGGTGAACACTCGGCAGCACACCATCACCACACCTCTGGTGAACCTCGCACCCCAGCATGCCCCCAGTGGACCAAGCCGCAACGGAGCAACGAACGACGAGCCGGCGCTCTACGCGACGCTTCCCCTGGACACGGTCGACGACCGAACAGTGTACCTGCAGCGCTCCGCGCAGGCGCGTCGCGGCGGCGGCGATGAAGAGGGGGCCGCTCTGACGCCGGGTTCCAACGGGCAGTACACACGGCACCGGATCACATTCCCAGGCTATGTGTCGTCGACGAGTGGCATTGCGGTGACACTGCGCGAGGCCAACCTGTTCGAGCGCCAGGGATTCCCCGAGGGGAGCAATTCGCTGTTTGTGCTTGAGTCCGCCGGGGACATCCCAGTCGCGGTCAGGATCGACGTGGAGTACCGCGACACGCCTCAAGGGATGGATGCGCGGACAGCAGGCAACGACATCGGTGACCCGGGGCAGATGCGCGTCGTCCGCCGGACCGGCATCTACCAGGAATTCGACTTCATTCCCAATGCCTCTCCATCCGTCGTGCCACCGCTCATCGGCGCCAACGGGGTCAGTCCAATCACCCAGAATGGCTGGGGTGTCTACGGCGCTCTGATCGACCCGGCCGCCGCCTCGATCCCCGCAGAGCTGACAGTGCTCAGCGCGGAGTGACGACTCGGGCGAGCGGCAGATCGCGCAGCGCGCGCTCGATCTCGCCGGCCGGGTGGGCGTAGTCCTCGAGCTCGCCGTCGAAGAAGCGCTGGTAGGAGGCCATGTCGAAATGGCCGTGGCCGCTGAGATTGAAGAGGATGAGGCGCTCGCGCCGCTCCTCCTTGGCGCGGAGCGCCTCGGCCACGGCGGCGTGGATCGCATGCGACGACTCGGGCGCCGGGATGATCCCCTCGGTCTGCGCGAAGAGGACGGCAGACTCGAAGCAGGCGATCTGCGGGACAGCGATGGCCTCGATCAGGCCGCAGTCGAGCGCGTGGCTCACCAGCGGCGCGACACCGTGGTAGCGCAGGCCGCCGGCGTGGATGCCCGGCGGGATGAAGCCGTGGCCGAGGGTGTGCATCTTGAGCAGCGGCGTCAGCTTCGCCGTGTCGCCGAAGTCGTAGGTGAACCGGCCGCGCGTGAGTGTGGGGCAGGCCGTTGGCTCGACGGCGACGAGACGGATCGGCGTGCCGGCGAGCTTCTCGGAGAAGAAGGGGAAGGCGATGCCCGCGAAGTTGCAGCCGCCGCCGCAGCAGGCGAGGACGACGTCGGGCACCCTCTCACCGGCGAGCTTGAGCTGCTCCTTGGCCTCGAGGCCGATGACCGTCTGGTGCAGCAGGACGTGGTTGAGCACGCTGCCGAGCGTGTAGTTGCGGTCGGGGTTCTTGGCGGCCTCCTCGACGGCCTCGCTGATGGCGATGCCGAGGCTGCCGGGCGTGCCGGGCATCTCGCGCAGGACGGCGCGGCCGGCGCCGGTGCGGTCACTCGGTGAAGCGAAGACCTTGCCGCCCCAGGCCTGCATCATCAGGCGGCGGTGGGGCTTCTGGTCGTGGCTGACGCGCACCATGTAGACGGTGCAGTCCATGCCGAAGTGGCAAGAGGCGAATGCCAGCGCGCTGCCCCACTGGCCGGCGCCGGTCTCGGTCGTCAGGCGGAGGATGCCGTCGAGGCGATTGAAGTATGCCTGGGGAATCGACGAGTTGACCTTGTGGCTGCCTGCGGGTGAGACCGACTCGTTCTTGTAGTAGATGCGTGCAGGCGTGCCGAGCCGCTCCTCGAGACGCCGCGCGCGGACGAGCGGCGTCGGGCGCCAGAGGGCGAGCGCGCGGCGGACGTCATCGGGAATCTCGATCCACCGCTCGGTGGAGAGCTCCTGATCAATCAGCCCCTTCGCGAAAATGGGGGCGAGATCGGCCGGCTTGATCGGCTGCAGCGTCCCGGGGTGAAGAGGCGGCGCCGGCGGCTTCGGGAAGTCCGGAACCGCGTTGTACCACCGCTGCGGCAGCTCGCGCTCGGGAAGCAGGAATCGAAGGCTCTCCATCTCCGTCTCTCATCACCTCCGTGGCATTGAACGCGAGATCCTGAGGGGACCCCGGCGAACCGGCAAGGGCATTTCCATTGCAGAGAGCGTCAGAGGGCAGGCGCGGTGTCCGGCGCCTCCGGCGCGGGCCGTGCCCCCGGGTCTCAGCGCAGGTTGTAGAAGGCCCTGCGCCCGGGGAACTGGGCGGCGTTCCCGAGCATCTCCTCGATGCGCAGAAGCTGGTTGTACTTGGCGATGCGGTCCGTGCGCGAGGCGCTGCCCGTCTTGATCTGCCCGGCGTTCGTCGCGACCGCGATGTCGGCGATCGTCGCGTCCTCGGTCTCGCCCGACCGGTGGCTGATGACCGCGGTGTAGCCCGCGCGCTTGGCCATCTCGACCGCAGCGAACGTCTCGGTGAGCGTGCCGATCTGGTTGACCTTGATCAGAATCGAGTTCGCGATGCCTTGGTAGATCCCCCGGCCCAGCCGCTCGGTGTTCGTCACGAAGAGGTCGTCCCCGACGAGCTGCACCTTCTTGCCCAGGCGCTCGGTCATCTCCTTCCAGCCCTCCCAGTCGTTCTCCGCGTGACCGTCTTCGATGGAGACGATGGGGTACTTCTCGACCAGGTCGGCGTAGAAGTCCACCATCTCGCGGCTGGTCTTGATCTGGTTCTTCTTGTCCTCAGCGGCGAGGACATACTTGCCCTCCGCCCTGATTCCCTTGCCCTTGGCGTCTTGGCCGAAGAACTCGCTGGAGGCGGGATCGAGGGCGATGAACACTTCCACGCCGGCCTTGAATCCGGCCTTGCCGATTGCCTCCATGATCAGGTCCAGCGCCTCCGCGTTGCTCCCGCACTCGGGGGCGAAGCCCCCCTCGTCGCCGACCGCGGTGTTCTTCCTCTTGCTCTTGAGGACGCCCCTGAGCGCGTGGAAGACCTCGGCGCCCCACCGCAGCGCCTCGCCGAATGTCTCGGCCCCGGCGGGCATGACCATGAACTCCTGGAGGTCGACGTTGTTGTCGGCGTGCTTACCGCCATTGAGGATGTTCATCATAGGCAGCGGCAGTGTGGTGGCCGCGAAGCCGCCGAGGTACTGGTAGAGGGGGAGCTGCACGGCCTCCGCCGCCGCCTTGGCGATCGCCATCGAGCAGCCCAGGATTGCATTCGCACCCAGCTTGCCCTTGTTGGGCGTGCCGTCGGCCTCGATCATCGCTCTGTCGAGGGCGACCTGGTCGGTGGCGTCCCGTCCCTGCAGCAGAGGCGCCAGCGACCGGTTCACATTTTCGACGGCCTTGCGCACGCCCTTGCCGAGGTAGCGCCGCTTGTCGCCGTCGCGCAGCTCCACCGCCTCGTGCTCGCCCGTCGACGCGCCCGAAGGCACGGCGGCGCGGCCCATCGCCCCGGAGGCCAGCAGCACATCGACCTCGAGCGTGGGATTGCCGCGGGAATCCAGAATCTCGCGTGCGTGGACATCGACGATCGTCGTCATCTTCTTCAGCATCTCCTCCGGTGGATTCGGCGCGGCAGGCTGCCAGCCCGCGGCTGTCCGGTCAAGGCGCGAGTGGTCCCACCCGGTCGACAACGTCGGCGGCGTCCGTGCGGTCATCGGCGTTGACGTTGTAGCGCGGATCGTCCGGAAGCAGGCCGAGCAGCCGGTTGACGATCTGCTGCACGGAAGGGACATCGGCGACGATGGGGAAGCCGAGCACTTGGCCGCCCTCCAGGGCCTGGATCTGAGCATCCCCGGGGTCGGCGTCCTGGTCTTGCAGGACCATTCCCACCCCGGGCGCGAGGAAAAGCTCCGCCTGCAAGACGCCCACGCCGACGGGGAAGGTGAGCGTGCCGTTCGTGACCTCGGTCACCGTGAAGCGCAGAATGACGTGGAGGCAATCGCGGAAATCCCCGGCGGGGGTGACGACGACGGGTGTGATCTCGACGAATTCGGCCTCGAGGCTGAGCGTGGCGGTGAGCCCGCTGAAAAGGCCGAAGCTGACGTCCGAGGCGGTCGCCGTGCTGCTGATGGTGGAAGGGATCGTTGTGGTGGCAGTGCCCACGACGAAGGGGGTGTCCAGGATGACATCCTGCACGGGAAACGTGGTCAGCCCGCTGCCGTCGGCCTGGCCGTTGCGGAATCCGTGGTATCGGAGCTCTCCGGCGCCGCTGTAGGACCAGAAATCGCGGTCGAGGTTGCGGGCGTCGGTCGGCTCTTCGGAGGAGGTGAGGATCTGAGTGACGAATGTGCCGCCGATGTCCCGGAGGTCGTCCAGGACGATCCATGAGAAGTCGTCCTCGGCGCTGGAGCCAGGCTGGCCCTCGCCGGTGTAGCTCCAGCGGCTGTTGGGGAGGAGCGGGAAATACTCCCCGACGTCGACCGTGCCAGCTGGGCCTCCCGCTGCTCCGGCCCAGAGCGCCGCTGTGAGGAGAGAGAGTCGACTCATGGCCCACCCCTTGACTCAGGTGGCCCAGGTTCCGTTCGTCACCAGCTTCTCGTCAATCAATTCCTCAGCACCTCCGCCCGGGGCTCCGATGACGCGGAAGAGGCCCTCCCCGGTCGATGCGTCGCGTCTGCGTTGCCCTCCTGGCCATGGCCCTGCCGCTCTCGGTGGGGAGCACGCTGGCGCCTCCCGGGCTCTCCGGCGAGGAATCCCCCCAGACGAAGACCCCGCGGCGCGAGGTCTTTCTCTCCTGCGCACCCGGTGCGTCGGGCCTGCTCACGCTCCGATTCCCCGGGCGTTACGTCCTGGCGTCCGATCTGCGTGGCCTGGTGATCGAGGTGGCCTCGCCGGGCGTCACGCTCGACTTGGCCGGACACGAGATCACGGCCAATGAGGCCACGGCAGGCGCCATCACGGTCCGGCCCGAGGGCATAGGCACGGTCATCCGCGGCGGTGTCATCTCGGGTTCACCGGGCTGGGGGATCGATGCCCGCGCGGCGCGGGGATGCCGGATCGAGGGGATCACCCTGCGAGGCAATGCCGCCGGCGGCGTTCGGATCGGCCCGGGCGGGCTTGTGCGGCACTGCGCCGTGGAGGGACCTGGCCCGGCCATCGCGGTCACCGGTGTCGGCGCGTGGATCGCGGAGAATGATCTGTGCGAGAGCGAGCGAGGACTCGAAATCGTCGGCACGGACAATGTGGTCGCAGCCAACCGGAGCGGCAGGCTGTCCGTCGGCGGGGGAAACTGGCTGGCCGACTGACTCGTCCCCTCAGCGAAGCGGCAGATCCATCTGGGCTCTGAGTCCGTCACGTCAGCCTTGGCAACACGGCCGACGCGAGGCTCAGGACCAGGAAGAACCCGCACATGTCGGTGATCGTTGTGAGCATCGGGCCAGAGACGAGAGCGGGGTCGACCTTCAGGCGTTTGAGCAGCAGCGGGAGAGTGCCGCCCACGACGACGGAGAGCAGGGTGTTCGCGGCGAGAGCCGTCCCGACCACGAGCCCGAGGTAGGGGTTGCCCTTCCAGAGCAGAGCCACGAGCGCCAGAAGCGCGCCGAGCGCCACGCCGTTGATGACGCCGAGCGATCCCTCCTTGAGCACAACTCGCCCGATCTCCCGCGGCCGCACCAGCCCGAGCGACAGTTCCCGCATGCTCACCGCCACCGCCTGATTTCCCGAGCAGCCGCTCATGTCGGAGATGATCGGCAGAAACACCGCCAGCGTGATCGCTGCGGCGAGCGTCTCCTGATACAGCGCGATGACGCTGGCGGCGAGGATGTTCAGGACAATGTTGACTGAGAGGAAGGCCAACCGCCGGCCCGAGCGCAGCCAGAGGGGCATCGATCGGAACTCCTCGCCGCCGATGATGCCGCTGATCTTGAGCAGGACGCTGCTGGCCTCCTCGCCCCGGGCCTCGTCGACCGCCGCGCGGCGGACGACGCCCACGAGCCGGTTCGCGGCATCGACGACGGGCACGCCGATGAACGAGTGGGTCTCGAAGAAGCGGATGAGCTCGTCCAGCGAGGCCGTGACCAGGACGCGCCTGGGATGTGAGATCATGAGCTCCGTGAGACGCCGGTTGCGCGCCGAGAACAGAATGTCCCGCATCGGGAGAATCCCGATCAGCGTCCCGCCGGGACCCAGCACATAGGCGTACTGAACCTCAAAGTCCGAGTACCGGTCCCTGTTCTCCCGCAGGTCGTCGAGGAGCTCGACCACCTGCATCTGCCCGGGGAAGGCGAGGAACTCGGTCGTCATGAGCCCCCCCGCGGTGTTGGGTGCGTAGGAGGCGAGCGCGCGCAGCTCCGCCGCCTGCTCAGGTCTCAACTCCTGAAGAATCGCCTCGGCCTGCTCTTCGCCGAGCGCCCCGAGTAGGTCGGCCTGCCGGTCGGAGCGGAGTTCGTCCACGATCGCCGCCGCCTCAGCCGGGGGCAGATCCTCGATCAGGTCGGCCGCCATCGTCTCGCTGACCGTCTTCATGAAATCCGCCACGCGCTCGGGTCCGAGGATCTTGATCAGCTGGCGCTGCTCAGCGCGGGTGAGCCGGAGGCTCGCCTGGATGGCGACCATCGGGGGGTGGTGCCCAAAGAATTCCCGGAGCGCCTCGGCGTCACCCGTGCGGAGGCGCTCTCCGAGGTCCTCCCAGGGCTGCAGACTCTCGTCGGCCATCGGATCTCTCCCATGCAGTGTCCTGGCCGCCACGAGCGCACACGGCGCAGAGGCTGTCAAATGCGTTGCGAAGTCGGCCGCGGCGATGATGCATTCCCTTCAGACGGATGAGAGCGCCCGCTTCCTCCCCCGCCGGCTGGTCCCGCTCCCGCGCGACCGTCGCCCTCTTGACGCTCGGCACCGCCGGGCTGGCTGTGGGGGTGCTGTCTCTGAACGACAGCTACATCGACTTCGGCGACGGCAACTACCTCTACGTCGCCTGGCGTCTGACCGAGGGCGCCGCGCTCTACAGCGAGATTCTGTCGCCCCAGCCTCCGATTCACTCCCTGCTGGCCGCCGGTCTCGTCTGGCTCGGTGACCGCCTGGGCTCAGCCATCCTCACCGTCCGCACAGCCCTCGTCTTCGTCCATCTCTTCACTGGCTGGCTGCTCTACCGGCTGGCCCGCCGCTGGGGTTTCGGACGGGGGACGGCCGTGCTCGGGGTCCTGATCTGGGCGCTGTGTCCCATCAACTTCCGCTGGAGTCTCGGCTGGCAGTCCGAGAACATCGAGCTGATCTTCCTGCTGTGCGCCCAGATTATGCTGTGCCGACGCGGCGGGCTGACGCTCTTTCTGGCGGGTCTGTGCGGCGCGGCTGCGCTGCTGTGCAACATGACCGCCGCGCCCTACGTGCTCTTCAATGCCCTTTTCGCCGTCGTCGCCTTTCGGCGGCGAGGGCTGCTGTGCGCGGCCGGCCTCCTCGGCGGCTGGCTGGCGGTGGCGCTGAGTTTTGAAATCGCCACGGGCGCGTTCTTCCAGAACACGATCCTCAACCAAGTCGGCTCCTACCCCGAGCAGGGGCTCCTCGCCTACGCCGCGCGCAAAATCCTCCAAGAGGGGCGCAGCGTGCTCCGCGTGGAGGGGGTCTGGGTGGGGCTCGCGCTTGGGGGAATGGTACTCGCGGGAGCTCGGGCCCGCGCCCGGTGGAGCGATCCCGTCGCGCTCTACCGCGGCATCTACTCGCTGGGAGGGCTCCTCTCGATCACGTATGTCTCGAAGGGCGGCACGGTCGATTACATCTTCTGTCTGGGCGACCCTTACGTGGGGATGTGGGCGGGGTACGCGCTGGTGTCGCTCTCCGAGAGGGCGGCGGCCCCCAGCCTGGCGACGCCGGATCGCAGACGCTGGATCTGGGGTACGGCCGTGTTTCTCCTGCTGCTCACGGGCACCGTGCAGTCGATCCCCTATCACTGGCGCTATCTGTCTCAGCAGGGCAGCGAGTGGCCCTCGGATCGCATGCGGCTCGTGACAGCTCGGATCGAAGAGCACACCCGGCCGGGCGACCTCATCCTGGCGCCGCCGCACTTCGCGTTCATCACGCGCCGGCGCCTGGTCGAGGACTTCTCGGAGACGTACCTCTGGTACATCAAGTGGCTCAACGAGATGCGCGCGGGCGAGCCGGGTGAAGGGGTCGCGATGATGGAGCGCATCGGGACGGCCATCCGGGAGGGACGCGTCGCGCTCATCGCGCTCAACGGGCTCTCGCCCGAGCTCGAGCGGCAGAGCATGGTCGCCGGCACGCTGCCGGAGGAGGCGCAGGGGCTCGAGAACCGGTACATCGCCTCCATTGATCCCATCCGGCGCGCCGTGTTCGCCGCGTGCCGGCGGGCCGGGCCGCGCCTGTCGAGCAACTTGCCGCACAGCGCCTCGCGTGTGTTTGGGGATGCGAGCGGTCGGCCTCTTGTGTACATGCAAGAGGAGCTGACGTTCTGGACTCCGCGTCATCAAGGGGAGAGCGGACTTGACTGAGCCTGACGCTGCGCTGCGCCGCGGCGCGTCGATGAGCCTCATCGGGCGGACCGTGATCGCCGCGTGGGCGACGGCGGTGACGCTCTGGCTTGTCTCGGGACTCGCAAATGTCCCGCTGCCCGCCCCGGCCGTGGCGGCCGCGACAAACTGGGCGCTGGGCCGGACGACGGCGTTTCCCCCGGACGTCAATTTCCTTGACCTCTACACCCTGGGCCACGAGGGCAGCCTTCTTCGGACCTATGCGGCCCTGGCCAGCCCGCAGACGTGGCGCCGGGCGGAGATGGGGCCAGGGCCCATCGACTGGCTGGGCCACGCCGAGGGGATCGGGGCGATCGGGCTCTACACACTGCTGGGCCTTTGTGTGCTGGGTGCGCTCGGGATCCGCTGGCCGTGGCCCACGCGTCTGGCCGTGGCCTACGCTCTGGGCCTGGGGATGGCGGGCTGGGTCTTTGAGCAGCTCGCGATCGCCTTTCTCTTGAATCGCTGGACCGTGCTCGGTGCCTTCGCACTGCTTTTCGGCGCGTTCGGCGCAGTCTGGCGCCGGGTGGCCTGGGCGGACAGGCGGGTCGAGATGGCCGAGCCGGAGCTCGGAGCCCCCTTCGCCACCTCGGCCCTCGATCTCCTCTTCCGCGCGATCGCGTGGGCCCTCCTCGCCCTGATTGTGGCCCTGAGCTTCTACCACGCCGTCTGCTTCCCCCCCACCAACTGGGACGCGCTGATTCTCTACCTCGGTTACGCGCGCCAGACACACGAGGCGGGCGGCTTCCCGATCAAGGTCGTCGCCCAGGTCGGCATCGGCCTGGGGGCCAACTACCCCCACCTCTTCGAGGTCACCCAGGCGGCGATCACCCGGCTGGGGGGACACTGGTCCCCGCTCGTGGGCCAATGGGCCGTGCCCTGGGCCTCGCTCTGCTCGACTGTCCTCGTCTTCGCACTCGCCCACCGCCTGTTCCGCAGGCGGGACCTGGCGCTCGCCGCGGCGCTGGTCTTCCGCTCGATCCCGTACGGCGTGTCCTTCTCGCACCTCGTCTCCAACTACCCGCTCGCCACCCTGCTGTGCGCGTCACTGCTCCTCGCAGCCCACGACTTCCTTGTCACCGGACGCCACCGCTGCGCCACGGCCATGCTCGCCCTCGCGGCCGCAGCCAGCCACGTGAACTACCTGATGCCGGCGCTCTGGGGGATTGCGGTGGCCACCCTCGTGATGCGCTGGCTCTTCGAGCAGGCGACGCGCCGCACACCCACTCGCCACCCGTGGACGGGAGTCGCGTTTGTCCTGCTGCTGGCGGTGGGGCTCTCATGGCATGTCCGCAACTGGGCCGTGACCGGCAACCCCGTCTACGCGTTCTTCCCCGAGCTCCTGGGCGGGCGAAACATCAACCCCGAAGTCCTGGCGTCGGCGGACGCGGAGTGGCGGGCGAATGGCGACGGCCTCGGCGCGCTGTCGGCGCAGATCGGCGAACGGACGCCGCTGACCAACCTGCTCCATGTGCCGCGTTACCTGCTGCTTGAGCCGGTGTTCCGCTGGAAGTTGGCCCCACTCTTCGCTGCCCTCGCGCTGCCGGGTCTGCTGATGCTCGTGAGCGCACTCCCACAGTGGCGGCGCCACGCAGCCATGGAGACACCCGAGCGCGCGATGTTCTGGATGCTGCCCGTGGCCGTGTTCGTGGGCCTCTGGGGGTATCATCTGGCCCTGGGCGATCACTACCTCTATCAGATTCTGCCGATGCTCGTCCCAGCCTCGCTGTTCGCAGTGTTTCCCCTGGCGCTCGGCGGCGCAGCGGGCGGGCTCCTGCGGGGGCTCGTGATCGCGGCGGCGGTGCTCGTCGCCGTGCCGTTCAGCCTGATGGGCTTCAAGATGACGAAGTCGGCGGAGGATCAGCTCGGTCTCGGGGCACTGACCCATCCCTTCCCGGACGTGATGGTGTTCTACAACCGGGTGTTTCCCGGCGATGTGCCGATCTGGCAGGAGCTGGAGCGTCGCTGGCGAGGAGCGACTGTGCTGACGCATGACAATCGCCATCTGATCTACGACCCGCTCGTGGAGATCGTGCACCTGGACGATTGGGACGTGCAGCGCGTGTACGGGATCGAGGACCCGGCCGAGCGGCTCGCATTCTGGCGCGAGCGGGGAATCGACCTCTATCTGCGGATTCCCAACGAGGCGCGGCACCGGATCAACGCGAGAGCGGGGCTCCAGTCGCTCATCAGCCGGGGGGATCTCCGGCTCGTGTTGCAGTCGGGGGAGAATGCTCTGTACGCGTTCCCCTGGGCTCGGCCGCGGGAGAATGGCGTTGCGGGCGCGCGCCCGTGATGCGAGGTTCGCGGCAGGCGTGAGGGGACCATGCTCGAGAAGCATCAGCCGCAGGCCGAGCCCGTGTGGGACATCGACAACCTCTGGCTCGCCTTTCTTTTCCTGTGCCTGTGCTGGGTGGCGATCATGGTGGTCATCATCCACCGCGACGTGATCAACCAGACGTTCATCCAGCGCGCGACGATTGAGCGGGTGGAGGCGGAGGCGCGTCTGACGGCGCTGCGGCTCGCCGAGCCTCAGAGCGACGAGATCCGGGAGCTCGAGGGCAAGGTGAGGAGTCTGGCCGACCGCATTCGGGGAGCGGAGTCGCCGCCGACGCTCCTGTTCATGGTCTTTGCGGCCTTCGAGGCGATGTTCATCCTCGCGTACTACCTGCTGCTGGTCCGCCTGAGACCGCAGATCCGCTCGGTGAGCGTGTTCGTCTATCTGCTCACCCTGCCGCTGGGTTTCGTGTACTTCTTTCTGTTCATCACGATCGGGCGTTATCACTCGTGGTCGGAGCTCTTCGGCGATTTCTTCACGACGCTGGTCGCGCTCTACTTCGCGGGGGGTCTCGTGTACCTCGGGGGGGAAGCGCTGCTGCGAGGACGGCGGGCAAGCGGGGTGTGAGCGTACGAATCCTGCGGCAAAAAGCCCCCGCGAAACTGACGCGGAGATTCAGCGAAACGACTTTGCACAGCATTGATTTCACATGGCTTGGAAGTGTTGGTCCTCCGCGATTTCTCTTGACCATCCCCTCATGCCGCCAGTAGATTGACTCGTTTGCAGGGGCTGTGACCAAGGACAACGGCTTGACCCCCGCTGACTCGCAGGAGAGATACCCCGTGGCCACGACCACTGCCAAGGCCTACACCGCTGATTCTATTCAAGTTCTCGAGGGCCTGGAGGCCGTCCGCCGACGCCCGGCGATGTATATCGGCGACACCGGCGCGGCCGGCCTTCACCACCTCGTCTACGAGGTCGTCGACAATTCGATCGACGAGGCGATGGGCGGGCACTGCACGCGCATCGGCGTCGTGATCCACGTCGACGAGTCGATCACCGTCACCGACGACGGGCGCGGCATTCCGATCGGCCCGCACTCGAATCCGAAGATGAAAGGCAAGGACGCGCTCGAGGTCGTCATGACGCAGCTCCATGCGGGGGGGAAGTTCGACAACGACTCCTACCGGATGTCGGCCGGTCTGCACGGCGTCGGCGTCTCGTGCGTCAATGCGCTGAGCGAGTGGCTGGTGGTCGAGGTCAAGCGTGACGGGGGCACATACACCCAGCGCTACGAGCGCGGCAAGCCGGTCACCAAGGTGGAGCACACGGGGCCGGCGTCAGCCACGGGGACGAAGGTGCACTTCAAGCCGGACCCGGAGATCTTCGAGACACTGGTCTACGACCACGCGACGCTGGCGGCACGCCTGCGCGAGTTGGCGTTTCTCAACGCGGGTCTGATCATCAAACTCTCGGACGAACGTCACGGACACTCGGACACGTTCAAGTTCGCCGGCGGCCTCGTCGAATTCGTCAAGCACATGAATCAGGGCAAGGCGGTGATTCACCCCAAGCCGATCCACTTCGCGCGGGAGAAGGAGATCGTCACGGAGCGGGGGACGAAGGAGCTCGTCGCGGTCGAGTGCGCGATTCAGTACAACGAGTCGTTCGACGAGAAGGTGCGGTCCTACGCCAACAACATTCACACGGTCGGAGGCGGGACGCACCTGATCGGCTTCCGCAAGGCGCTGACGGCGACGATCAACAAGCAGGCGCGCAAGCTGGACATGCTCAAGAAGATGAAGGAGGGGCTCAGCGGGGACGACTTCCGCGAGGGGCTGACGGCGATCGTCTCAGTGAAACTGACCAACCCGCAGTACGAGGGACAGACCAAGTTCAAGCTCGGCAACTCCGAGGTGGCGGGGCAGGTCGAGCAGATCACGAACGAGGCGCTGGGCGAGTTCCTCGAGGAGAACCCGGCGGTTGCACGCAAGATCATCACGAAGGCCATCCTCGCGGCGGAGGCGCGGATCGCGGCGCGGCGGCAGCGCGACCTCGTGCGCAAGAGCGCTCTCGAGGGCGGAGGGCTGCCGGGCAAGCTGGCGGACTGCTCCGAGCGAGGTCGCGATGGGACGGAGCTGTACCTGGTCGAGGGCGACTCGGCGGGCGGCTCGGCCAAGCAGGGGCGCGACCGGCACTTCCAGGCGATCTTGCCTCTGCGCGGCAAGATCCTCAACGTCGAGCAGGCGCGGCTGGACAAGATCCTCTCGAACGAGGAGATCAAGAACATGGTGCTCGCGCTGGGCACGGGCTTCGGCGAGAGCGCGTTCGACCTGGAGAAGCTCAAGTACGAGAAGATCATCATCATGACCGACGCCGACGTCGACGGCGCGCACATCCGGACGCTGCTCCTGACATTCTTCTACCGGCGGATGCGGGAGCTGTTCGAATTCAAGAACCGCGACGGGAGTCTGGGCTGCATCTACGTGGCGCAGCCTCCGCTCTACGGCATCAAGCGGGGCAAGCGGCTCGAGTACCTGAAGACCGAGGAGGAGAAGGACAACTACCTCCTGACCAACGGCGTGGACGCGTGCGAGGTGTCGACCGTCTCGGGCAAGGGCAAGCCGGTGTCGTTGACGAAGGCGCAGGTCAAACAGCTGCTGGGGTGGGTGCTGGACCTCCAGCGGATTGACCACGAGCTCATGCGCAAGGGCGTGAGCCTGCAGGAGTATCTGCGGCGAGCGCGGGGCGACGAGCTGCCACGCTACCACGTGACCTCGGAGGGCTCCGACCGGTTCTGCTACACGGCGGAGGAGGCGGAGGAGGAGATCCGGCGCATCCGGGAGCGGGCGGGGCTGGTTGCCGACCCGGTGGAGGCGGCGGAGGCGGTCGAGAGCGGCGGGGAGACGAACGGCGGCAATGGCGGCAACGGTGAGATCGCGGCCGCGGCCGAGTCCCTCTACAATGTCGTGGAGTTCGCCGAGCTCAAGCGGATCGCGGCGCTGCTGGACAAGATCCGGCGCCTGGGCATCGACCCGGGCACGTTCGAGGATGACCCGGCGGTGACGGAGCCGGCGTGCCGGTTCACGGTCAAAGAGGAGGACAGATTGCACGGGGCGACGAGTCTCGCTGGACTGCTGGGGGTGGTCTTCGACCTGGGCAGCCGCGGGGTGACGATCCAGCGCTACAAGGGCCTCGGCGAGATGAACCCCACGCAGCTCTGGGAGACGACGATGAACCCGGGCACTCGCACTCTCCTGCGCGTGACGGTCGAGGATGCGGAGAAGGCGGAGGAGCTGCTCTCGACGCTGATGGGCTCGGACGTGGAGTCGCGGCGCGAGTTCATCGTGGCCAACGCGCTCGACGTGCAGAACCTCGACGTCTGACCCCACTCCCCACAGAGAAGGCGCCATGCAGGACCTCCGCGAGCAGATTCAGCCCCAGCCTCTCGTCAACGAGATGCGGACCTCCTATCTGGACTACGCGATGAGCGTGATCGTCGCGCGGGCGCTGCCCGACGTGCGCGATGGTCTCAAGCCGGTTCACCGGCGCATCCTCTACGCGATGTTCCGTGAGGGTCTGGTGCCGGGGCGTCCGTACTCCAAGTGCGCAGGCGTTGTGGGTGAAGTCCTCAAGAAGTATCACCCGCACGGCGACAGCGCGGTGTACGACTCTCTGGTGCGCATGGCGCAGCCGTGGGCCATGCGGCACGTCCTGATCGACGGCCAGGGCAACTTCGGCTCGATCGACGGCGATCCCCCGGCGGCCTACCGGTACACCGAGTGCCGCCTGGACCGCATCGCGGACCATCTGCTGGCGGACATCGACAAGGACACGGTGAACTTCTCGCCGAACTTCGATGGCAAGACCACGGAGCCGGACGTGCTCCCCGCGGCTTTCCCGAATCTGCTGGTCAACGGGTCGGCTGGCATCGCGGTCGGCATGGCGACGAACATCCCGCCGCACAACCTGGGGGAGGTGATCGACGCGCTGGTGCTGCTGATCGACAAGCCGGACTCCTCGCTCGCCGACATCATGAAGGTGCTCCCCGGTCCGGATTTTCCGACGGGCGGGCAGATCTGCGGCCGGACGGGCATCCACGATGCCTACCGGACAGGCCGCGGGCGGCTCCGTCTGCGGGCACGGGCACAGATGGAGGAGATGAAGAAGGGCAAGACGGCGATCGTCATCACGGAGATCCCGTTCCAGGTGAACAAGACGCGCCTTCTGGAGGAGATCGCGAAGTTGGTCAACGACCGAAGGCTGACGGAGATCGGCGATGTGCGCGACGAGAGCGACCGCGACGGGATGCGGATCGTGATGGAGCTCAAGCGCGACGAGGTCGCCCAGGTCGTGCTCAACAAGCTCTTCAAGCACACACAGCTCGAGACGACGTTCGGTGTGATCAACCTGGCGCTCGTCAATGGCCGGCCGCGGTATCTCTCGCTGCCGAAGATGCTCTATCTCTACCTCGAGCACCGGCGCGACGTGGTGGTGAGGCGCACGCGCTTCGACCTGGACAAAGCCGAGAAGCGGGCTCACGTCCTCGAGGGGCTGCGGGTGGCCCTTGAGCACATCGACGCGATCATCGAGCTGATCAAGAAGGCGAAGGACCGGGGCGCGGCCCGGGATGGCCTGATGAAGCGCTACGAGCTGAGCGAGGTGCAGGCGATCTCCATTCTGGAGATGCAGCTGCAGCGTCTGACGGGCCTGGAGCGCGAGAAGATCGAGAGCGAGTACCGGGACGTCATCAAGCTGATCAAGGAGCTCCGCGCGGTCCTCGCGGATCCGCGGCGCGTGATGGCGCTGATCCGGGCGGAGCTGCTGGAGATCAAGGAGAAGCACGCGACGCCGCGGCGGACGGAGATCGTCGGGGACGCGCAGGACCTGTCCATCGAAGACCTGATCGCCGAGGAGAACATGGTGATCACGGTCAGCCATGCGGGGTACATCAAGCGGACACCGACGTCGACCTACCGGCGCCAGCGCCGCGGGGGCCGGGGCGTGACCGGGATGGAGACGAAGGAAGAGGACTGGGTCGAACACCTCTTCGTGGGAACGACGCACAACTACATTCTCTTCTTCACGTCCCTGGGCCGGGCGCACTGGCTCAAGGTGCATGAGCTGCCCCAGGCGGGGCGCGCCTCGAAGGGGCGTCCCATCGTGAACATGCTCGAGCTTCAGCCGGACGAGCGGGTGTGCGCGATGATTCCTGTGCGGCAATTCGCCGAGGATCAGTTCATCGTCATGGTGACGAAGATGGGTCAGATCGTGCGGAATTCGCTGGGCCTCTACTCGAATCCGCGGCGCGCGGGGATCAATGCGATCAAGATCGACGCCGGGGACGAACTGGTGGAGGTGCGGCTGACGAACGGCCGGCAGCAGATCGTGGTGGGGACGAAGAGCGGCATGGCGATCCGCTTCGATGAGGACCAGGTGCGGGCGATGGGCCGGCACGTGGGCGGCGTGAAGGCCATCTCGCTGCGCAAGGGCGACGAGGTGGTCGGCATGGAGGTCGTGCGGCCAGGCGCGTGGCTGCTCACCGTGTGTGAGAACGGCTACGGCAAGCGCACGGCGCTCGACGAGTACCCGGTGCAGTCCCGGGGCGGACTCGGCGTGATCACGATCAAGACCTCGCCGCGCAACGGCGACGTGATCTCCATCTGCGAGGTGATCGAAGGCGACGGCCTGATCATGATCACGCAGCACGGTCTGACGATCCGGACGAACATCGACGAGATCCGCCCGATCAGCCGCGCGACGCAGGGAGTCCGCATCATCAATCTCGAAGAGGGGGACAAGCTCATCGGCGTCGCCCGGATTGTCGAGCCGGAGGCCCCGGGCGAGGAGGGGGACGACGTGGACGACGAGGCCGAGGAAGGCCCCGAGCAGACGACACTGCTGCCCGAGTGACCTGATGCGCTGCATCGCCGCTGCGCTCGCTCTCGGCCACGCTCTCCTGGCGGGCTCGGCCGCGTCGCCGGTGCTGACGCGCCTGCGTCCCCTCGACCTGACGGTCTCGCCGTGGGTGTTCACCCCCGGTGCGGACATCGGTTCAACGCTGGCGCGGCGCGCATCCCTCGAGCCAGAGGGACACACGGTCACGCTCCCGGCCGAGCTCGAGTCGGACTCCGGCGCCGGGTCGCTGACCTTTGTCTTTCATGTCGAGGATGCCATCTGGTACGAGCGCCCAGTGCTGTCGTCCGAGCTGACGATCGGCGACATCCGGGGAGGCGACGAGGTCTTTCTCAACGGGGAGCGAATCGGTGCCTCGTCGGGGATGGCGATCGCCGACACGGGATTGCCGCGGCGGCACATTCTCCCCTCTCGTCTTCTGCGCTTCGGAGGGTGGAACGAGCTCCGCATCGTCATTCGGGGACTCGGGGGAACGCCGGTGCTGCGAGTGCGGGGGCCCATCACTCTCTCTGCACTCGGCCCGTACGAGCTGTGGCGACGGAGCGCGTCGTGCCGCACGGACCTCCAGGCTCTGACGCAGACGCTTTGGCGGGCGGAGGAAGAGGCGATCCGCCCGCGGACGGTGCGCGCGCTGTGGCGCGCGCACCGGAGACTGATCGTGCGGCTGGCCGATGCGGAGACGGCTCTGGGTGCCGGGCAGTGGGGGAGGGCGCGCCGCCTTCTGGATTCGACCGAGGACAGTCTGCATGGGCTCGATGCACGGCTGGCACAGCTGCGGTTCGACCTGCGCGACCGGGAGAGCGAGCGCCAGCGGGCGCGTCTCGGTCAGCTGACAGCCCTTCTGACGAGCGATGAGCGTGCGCGGGGGATCACGGTGCGCGCGCGTTCTCCGGGTTTCGGGCGGTTCGGACTGTGGCTCCACGACGGGACGTCGCATCTCGAGCGCGTGTCGCCGGTGGAGGTGCGTGGCCGCGGCGCGATGGGTTGGCGGCTGGCTGTGGACACGCTGTTCGCTGCCGAGGTGGTGGACATCGGCTGGACGTCAAAGACGACACTGGTGACGGGCCTGCGAGGCGACCACCCCTGCGACTGGGCGGTGACGGCCTCCCTGCCGTTCCCCGGCGTGATGATCGAACAGCGAGCAGGGCGTGACACGGCGTTCGATCTCGAGGCGCCGGCGGCGTCGCTCGCCATTCACACGCTTCGGCGGCGCCCCGGCGGGGTCGAGGTCTCGGCGGGGGCGCGCGGCCATGACGGCGGAGCGCTCGCCCTGCTGGTGACGCGACGCGGCGAGGCGGAGTCGATCTGGGCCGTGATTCCGCCGGAACCGTTCGAGCAGGTGGACCTGGTGCCGCGGGGATCCGGCATGACGCGGCTCACCCTGCGGTTCCCGCCGGGCTCGTCGCGGCGTCTGGTCCTGGCGCCGCTGGACGGGATCGGCCTGCGAGACACGCACACGCTCACGTCCGCCGATGCTGAGGCGGCGGCGGCTCTGGTCGTCTTGGCGCAGGAGTTCCCGGCGCGTGTGGAGGAGTTCTACGCGGTCGATGAGACGGCTGGCCGCGTCAGGGTCTTCGATCTCTTCACTCCCCGCGCGCTGGACCCGAGACGGGATCTGCCGGTGGATCGCGCCGTCTGGTTTCCGCCGCTCGTGGCGTTCGCCGCGGAGCGGGGGCTCGGCGCGGAGCTGCTCTCGGACGATCCCATCTCGCTGAGGGCGACAGCGTTCGAGGGCCCCACGCTCGCGGCCCGCGCTCCGGGGGGGCTTGCGGCCTACTCACTCGCTCTTCCGTCGCTCGAGGGACGCTTCCATCTGGCCACCGAGCGGAGCCCGGACCTCCAGGCGATGCTCAACCGGCACCTCACCGACCTCGGCGCGCCGACGATGCCCAATGGGGTGGACCGCACCTACAAGAGCCGTGCGCAGGGGTATCACGCCTGGGCCCTGCTGTCGCCGGAAAACCGGCGCCGCCTTTCCGAGAACGGGCAGCAGATGATCCCGCTGACGTTCGACCCCGCCATCTGGTACGCGTGGACGGAGCCCTTTTCGGGCATGACGACTTGGCACACTTACACGATCGAGGGG
Organism: Candidatus Sumerlaeia bacterium; assembly: GCA_013360565.1. Lineage (GTDB taxonomy): Bacteria > Sumerlaeota > Sumerlaeia > JABWBI01 > JABWBI01 > JABWBI01. The sequence goes on from JABWBI010000008.1 coordinate 33,252, forward strand.
CCGGGGTTCGACCTCTACGACCAGGAGTGGGGCAACGGGCTGACGCTGTATGCGCTGTCGCTCTGGATGATGGTCGAGGACGGAGCGGCTCAGCTTCAGCCACACCTCGAGATGCTCCAGCGGATCTGGGCGTGGTGGCCGATGACAGACGACTGGGCATGGATGCGGTCGTCGAACGGATTTCACGGCCACGGGACGGGGGCGGGAGACTGCTCGTGCGCGGACTTCGCGGGGGCGCTGGGCCGGGCGCGCATCATGGAGGCGATGGGGGACTCCGCCGGGCGCGACGAGGCATGGCTCGTCGCGGCACGCTCGGCGCTGTCCACTGTGGGGCGCTTCGCGCTGACACCTTGGGCACGCGAGCGCGGTCTGCTCGCGTCCACGGAGGTCGCCGTCGGCTTTCACGAGGGCGAGGGTTTCCTGGCCGGCGACGTGACTGACTACCCATGGAACGTGACGTCGATGATCTCCGGCAACGGTGTTCAGCCGGAGCTGTTCGATCTGTTGATGGCCCGCGTGCCCGAGCGCCTTCAGGCCCTCGAAGACGAGGTGCTGAGCGCGAACCCCACGATCTTCGATGGCACGGCGGACTACGGGCGGGCGACGATCTACCAGGGAAATTCGGGCTACATCACGCTGCCGCACCTGTGCGCCCAGGCGCGGCTCGGGACACCGGACGAACAGCTGCGCAATTGGGTCGCGCTGGCGGAATCCAACTCGCATCTGTGGTGGCAGGCGCCGACCACACTCGCGGAGATCATCGGCCGGGATTCCGGTGCTTGGCTGCTCGGCTGGTCGGCGGGCCGATGGCTGCGCGGTCAAGTCGGCGAAGGAGGAACAGTGAGATTGGCGTTCCGGGCCTCCATCTCTCCCTTTCGCATGCGCCTCCACCTGGAGCGTGAGCCCGCACGGGTTCTGCTGAACGGCCGGCCTCTCTCCGCGTGGCGCTGGGATGCCCGGACGCGCGTCCTCGAGGCCGAGGCGAACTCGAGGGGCGAGATCGAGTTCACGGTGGAGCCGCGGTGAGACGCTCCGCCCTCCTCTCGGCTGTGATGCTCGCTGCGGGCGGATGCTCGCGCGCTCCGGTCAACTTCTATCCCTCGCAGTGGTACGAGTGGGAGTCGGCGCGCACTTCGCCTCATCTGTTTGCGCGCGTGACACGGGCCGATCAGGTGGAGGCCAATCGCGAGTGCTGGACGGGCCTCGCCGATCTGTCTGCGGAGGCGCTGATGGTCGCCGACCGCGGCCATCTGTCGCTGCTGTGCCAGATCACGGACGATGTCCCGCTTCACCAGCCGCGGCCGGCGCGGACCTATCCCCGCTGGTGGCTGCGGCGGACCGCGGGTGATGCGGTTGACCTCGTGCTCCATCCGCGGCGCGGCGAGCCGCTCCGCGTCTCGACAGGCCTGGGAAGCGCCGGAGTGGCGCCCCAGATCGTCGATTCCCAGGGGCGAGACTCGGCCGATGTTCTGCCCATGCCCTCGGGGGCGCGGCTGCATCTGCGGCTCGATCTGGGAGCGCGGGGTCTGAGCGCTGCCCAGATCGCCAGTGCGGAGGTCATCATCCACGACGTGGACGGTCCGGCCGACTGGTCTGTTCACCGGACAAGGCTGCGCTGAGGCTGAGCGATGAACCTGCCCAATCGTCTCACGCTGAGCCGGGTGCTGATGATCCCAGTGTTCGTCGCGCTGCTGGAGACAGCGTATATCCGGACGATGCCACAGGGGGCGCGGACGATCCTGTGCGCGGCGGCGACGCTCGTGTTCGTGGCGGCCGCGATCACGGACATCATCGACGGCAAGCTCGCCCGGCGCTGGGGCATGATCACCGACTTCGGCAAGCTGTTCGATCCGCTGGCTGACAAGTTGCTGGTGACAGCGGCGCTGATCATCTTCGTCTACCACGGGTTCTTCCACGGGTGGGTCGTTGTCGTCATTCTCAGCCGGGAATTCATCGTCACGGGGCTGCGGAGCCTCGGCGAGCGGCACCAGCGGACCATCGCGGCGGACAACTGGGGGAAGTGGAAGACGATCTCTCAGACGGTCGCGATCATCTACGGTCTCGTCCACATCACGGTGCTGAACGCTGCGCAGCTCGCCGGTCCGCTTCAGTCGATCTGGATCGGGCCGCCGCATCTGGAGTACTGGTCGGGGTGGATGCTCGACGCGCTGATCACCGTCGCGCTGCTGACCACGGTGGCATCGGGTGTGACCTATCTCGTGCGCAACTGGGACCTTGTCGATCAGCGCGCGCGAGACTGACAGAGGATGTCAGCCGAAGGGGAACTCGCGGTGGCTTCCGCCGAGGCTGTTGCGGATGCCGCGGACGCCCTGCTTGATCTCCGTTCGGATGCCGATCAGCTGCTTGATCAGCATGGCGCGGAAGCAGCGGTCGAAGTCCTCGCAGCCGTGACACTCCTCGCGGGTGTTGAGCCGTTCGACCCCTTCCTCGAAGAAGGCGCCGAGACCGACGCCGAAGCACTGCTTCATGGATTCCGCCCTCCGCTGAGTGAAGTCGCGGGGATAATGGCCCAGAGAGGGAGCCGAATCAACCGCTCACCGCGCGGGGCGGCGGTACGTCCCGGAGCGGCCGCCGGACTTCTCGACGATGTGCAGGTCCGTGACGGTCATGGCCCGGTCGGCTGCCTTGCACATGTCGATGAGAGTCAGAGCGGCGGCCGCGGCGGCGGTGAGCGCCTCCATCTCGACGCCGGTCTCCCCGCGGCACCGGGCGGAGGCGGTGATGTCGACGCGGCGCTTGGTCAGATTGAGGGTGCAGGTCACCTCGATGTGTGTGAGGGCGAGAGGGTGCGCGAGCGGGATGAGTTCCCAGGTGCGCTTGGCCGCCTGGACGCCGGCGAGCTCGGCGACCGCGAGCGGGTCGCCCTTGGCGAAGCCCTGGTCGCGGATG
>JABWBI010000116.1 GCA_013360565.1 Candidatus Sumerlaeia bacterium
CGCCGCCGGGAGTTCGGCGACGGGGTCGATGACCACCGGGTCGACCGCCACGGGGGACGGCGGAGGCGGGGACGGCGCCTGGGCCACGGTCACGCCGCCCGCCGGCACCAAGCGCAGCCCGTCCACGTACACGCGGTGCACGTTCCGCGACTCGGTCACCTGACTGTCGGCCTGCGAGGTCACCGTCACCACGGGCGCCTGCCCCTGCGGCAGCGGATGTGTCCCCAGCGAGACCCACCGGTTGCCGTTCGGCGTGCGGATGCCACCCCATCCGGCCTGGTCCAGCGTCACGTTCACATCCCCGTTGGCCGTGTGAACGGTGTAGAGGACATTTGTCGCGTTGCCCGACGACGGCCACGTCACAGAGACCTCGTAGTTCCCCGCGGCGGGGACGACCGGCACAAAGGTCGCGCTGCCCGGCTCGGTCCCGTTGATGTACCGCGTGCGGATAGGTCGCGCCTCGGTCGACGCCGTCATCCCGGTGGCTGTGCTCTTGCCGGCCGAGGGGTGCCAGTTTCCCGGGCCAAAGCGGATCTCGCCCGGGGTCGCGTGGTCGCCTTCGACCTCGAGGAGGACCTCCGCCGGCACCTGAGCCCACGCCACCGGGGCGGCCATGGTCAGCGCGGCGGCAAAGGCGGTGAGGAACAGAGAACGCAGCATTGCGGCTCTCCCGATCGGATGTCTGTGGGCCTCACACTGGCGAAGCCCGGCGCGACTTGCACCTGTTTTGACACGCCCCGCCGCTCAGGGGTTCAGGCGCGCGCGGCCCGGTCCAGCGCCTCTCTCACCCGCCGCAGGAGGGCCGTCGGGCTATAGGGCTTCTCGAACACGTCCGGCACGGGCCCCGCGATGGCGACCAGCGCCGCCGCCTCGATGCTGTGGCCGCTTGTCAAGATCACCGGTAAGCCCGCCGACCGACGGCGGACCTGCTCGGCCACGCGGAGGCCGCTCTGGCCTGGCATGATGACGTCCAGCAGGGCGATGTCGATCTGGCCACCCTGTGACGCGAAGACGTCCAGAGCCTCGTCGCCATTCGCGGCGGTGAGCACGCGGTAGCCCGCCCCCTCCAGCACCTGTGCCGCCAGGCCCCGGACCATCTCTTCGTCCTCGGCGAGCAGGACCGTCTCCGTGCCGCCGATCACCGGCCGGACGGCCTGGCGTGCCACGTCCTCGGCCGCGGCCCCGGCGCTTGGGAGGTACACCTTGAAGGTCGTCCCGACGCCGGCCTCGCTGTAGACGTGGATGAGCCCCCCATGGCTCTGCACGATGCCATACACCGTGGCGAGCCCCATGCCCGTGCCTTTCCCCGGCTCCTTCGTTGTGAAGAAGGGCTCGAAGATGCGCGACTGCACCTCCGGCGGGATGCCCTCTCCATTGTCCGTCACGCTGAGAAGCGCAAAGCGCCCCTCCTTGGCCCATGGGTGCGTCCGGCAGAAGTCCTCATCCAGCGTCACGCCACGCAGATCCAGCACCAGCCGCCCCCCCTCGGACATCGCGTCGCGGGCGTTGACGCACAGGTTCATGACGATCTGCTCGATCTGTCCGGGATCTCCCATCACCACGGGGACGTCTTTGCCGGGTGTGAAGGCGATCTCGATGTCCGAGCCCAGCAGCCGCCCGACCATGCGGATCAGTTCCTCGACCAGCCGCGCGAGATCCACGGGCACCCGCTGGGCGATTTGGCGCCGGCTGAAGGACAGCAGTTGGCGCGTCACGCCCGTGGCCCGGTCGGCGGCCGCCTGGATCTCGAGCAGATCCTCATGCGCCGTGGTCCCGGGGGGAATCTCCGTCAACGCGAAGTGCGCCCGTCCCAGGATCACCTGCAGCAGATTGTTGAAGTCGTGCGCCACGCCCCCGGCCAACTGGCCGACCGCCTCCATCTTCTGCGCCTGGCGCAGCTGGTCCTCGATGCGCCGCTGCTCGGTCACGTCTGTGACCGTCCCGACCCAGCGGATGGGCCGGTCCCCCTGCCGGATGACGGCACCGCGGGCGAACCAGCGGCGGGGCGGGCCCTCCTGGACGTTGATCTCATACTCCTCCTGAAAGCGCTCGCCGGTGCGGTCGGTCCGCTCACGCGCCTGGATGATGTGCGCCCGCTGGCCGGGGTTGATGCGGGCGAGCCACTCCTCGCCGGTCACGGGCAGATGCAGGCCGCCGGCCGCTCCGTTCTCCGGCACGCCGTGCCACTCCACGCGGTCGGTGGAGACGTCGTAGACGAAGATGAGGTCGTTCGAGCACTCGGCCGCCATGCGGAAGCGCTCTTCGCTTTCCCGCCGGGCCTCCTCGCGGTGCAGCTTCAGGTCGGACTCGCGCAGAGCCGCCTCGAAACGGCGCTGCGCATGCTCGAGCCGGGCGATCCGGGTCGCCGCCGCGAAGATCAGCGCCGCGAACAGCGCCGTGCAGGCCCCGGCGAACAGCGCCGCGCCGAAGTCGGTCGGGTAGAGCCCGGCCCGCTCGCCCCAGAGCCTGAGCCACCCCAGCGCCAGAGGAACGATGATCGCTAGCCCGATCAGCCGGCGAGCCAGATGGCCGCCCGCGCTGTCGTCTGCCAACACCCACAGGGCCCCCTCCTCCGTCCGGTGCAGCACCACCGCCATCACCAAGACGAGAAAGCCCACCGCCGTGTGGAGCGCCATCGGAATCGCATTCGCCACCCGGTAGAACAGCGCGAGTTGATAGAGGTACCCCGTCAGGGCGAAGAGGCAGATGGCCCCCGCGGCCAGGGCGAGCGTCTGCCCGGCCACCAGGGCCGGGCCCCGCCCACTGGCGACGAGCGCGATGGCCGCCCCCACCAGGGCGAAGCAGATCGCCGTGTTCGGCGCCATCCGATTGGGGAAAATGTCCTCGGTCAGCTCGCCCGTGAAGAGCACATTGTCGAGCGCCAGGTCCCAGCCGGCGACGTAATTGACAATCCGCCACGCGCCCAGAATTCCCACCAGAGCGCCGCCCCCCACGGCCAGCCATCGGCCCGGGCCGCGCAGTGCCCAGACGCTCAGGCCGGCCACGGTGAAGCACACCGCCGTCAGCGGGTTCATCGCAACGAAGCCGGTGGCAATGCGCTTGAGAAGCTCGACCTGGGCGATCCACCCGGCGAGCACCACCGCGCCCAGCCCCACCACCGCGCCCGCCAGCCAGCGCGAGTTGCGCTCGTAGCGCTCGGTCAACATGGGCAAGGCCTGGGCCGACATGGTGCGAGTGGCCACCCCCAGGGTCTATCTTCGGCCGAGCCCCGGCGCGGCTCCGCGTGGGGACAAGCGGCCCTCCACAGAGTCCATCGGAGCAAACGGTCCCAAATCTTGAGCCCCGATCTCGACCCTCTGATGCACAGTCCTGAGGCGAATGGGGTTGAATGTCAACCGAAGAAGTGAATGCAGGCAAAAAGATTGGACGCCGCGGTCCCGCACCCTCCGGCTCGCACCCCTCTCATCTTTTGCCCTTGCAGAATCAGGACGAGACCGGTACACTTTTGGCCCGGACCGCGAGACCGACGCCATGATCCGACTCACCAAGCAGGCCGACTACGCTATCGTCCTCCTCATCCGCATGGCGGAGGATGTCGGCGTCCTTCCCTCCCACAGCGCCCGCGACCTGGCCCAGGAGGTCCATCTCCCCGCCCCCATCGTGAGCAAGATTCTCAAGGTCCTCGCCCGCGAGGGGCTGCTCACCTCCCACCGCGGCGTCAACGGCGGCTACGCCCTCGCCCGTCCAGTCGAAGAGATCACCGTCGCGGAGATCATCCGCGCCGTCGAGGGCCCGATCGCCCTCACGGAGTGCCAGATGCCCGAATCCGAGCAGTGTATGCTCCACCCCACGTGCACCTCGCGGGCCAAATGGAACCGCATCAACCAGATCGTCCAGCAGACCCTCGAAGGCATCACGCTGGCAGAGATGGCCCGCCCGCTCGCCGGCGACGAGGCCCTCGTCACCATCACCGTGCCCGGCGTGTCCGTCGCCGGGTAAATCCGAGAGCAAGCGAAGGATCCCCTCACCATGGCCGACAACCCCGTCATCGCCGCTCAGCCCCCCGCCGGGGAGATGAGCGAGGACGACGCCCTTCTCCACGAGGTCGCCGCGCGCGAGTACGAGCACGGCTGGGTGACCGACATCGAGTCCGAGTCCCTCCCGCCGGGGCTCAGCGAGGACGTCGTGCGCGCGATCTCGCTCAAAAAACACGAGCCCGCGTGGATGCTCGAGTGGCGGCTCAAAGCCTACCGGGCCTGGACCAAGATGGAGCCGCCCTCCTGGCCCAATGTTCAGTATCCCCCGGTGGACTTCCAGGCGGTCAGCTACTACTCGGCGCCCAAGAGCATGACGGACCGGCCCAAGAGCCTCGATGAGGTCGACCCCAAGCTTCTGGAGACGTACGAGAAGCTCGGCATCCCCCTGCGCGAGCGCGAGCTGCTCGCGGGCGTTGCCGTTGACGCCGTCTTCGACTCCGTCTCGGTGGGTACGACCTTCCGTGAGAAGCTCGGCGAGCTCGGCATCCTCTTCTGCTCCATGAGCGAGGCCGTCCGTGAGCACGGCGACCTGGTGCGGCGGTACCTGGGCTCCGTCGTCCCCGTGAGCGACAACTTCTACGCCGCCCTCAACAGCGCGGTCTTCAGTGATGGCTCATTCGTCTACATCCCCCGGGGCGTGCGGTGCCCGATGGAGCTGTCGACGTACTTCCGCATCAACGCGAGCAAGACCGGGCAGTTCGAGCGCACGCTGATCGTGGCGGACGAGGGCGCGTACGTCAGCTATCTCGAGGGCTGCACGGCGCCGATGCGCGACGAGAATCAGCTCCACGCCGCCGTCGTCGAACTCGTCGCCCTCGACAACGCCCAGATCAAGTACTCCACCGTCCAGAACTGGTACCCCGGCGACGAGGAGGGCAAGGGCGGGATCTACAACTTCGTCACCAAGCGCGGCGCCTGCCGCGGCGTGAACTCGAAGATCTCGTGGACCCAGGTGGAGACCGGTTCGGCGATCACCTGGAAGTACCCCTCGTGCATCCTCCAGGGCGACAACTCGGTCGGCGAGTTCTACAGCGTCGCGCTGACGGCCCGGCGCCAGCAGGCCGACACGGGCACGAAGATGATCCACATCGGCAAGAACACGCGGTCGACGATCGTCAGCAAGGGCATCAGCGCGGGATTCGGCCAGAACTCCTACCGCGGCCTCGTCAAGATCGCCAAGTCGGCCGAGAACGCCCGCAACTACTCGTGCTGCGACTCCATGCTCCTCGGGGACCGGTGCGGTGCGCACACGTTCCCCTACATCGACGTCCGCAACACCACTGGCATCGTCGAGCACGAGGCCACGACCTCGCGCATCGGGGCCGACCAGATCTTCTACTGCCGCCAGCGCGGCATCGACGAGGAGGACGCCGTCTCGATGATCGTCAACGGCTTCTGCAAGGAGGTCTTCAAGGAGCTCCCCATGGAGTTCGCCGTCGAGGCTCAGAAGCTCCTCGCCGTCAGCCTCGAGCACAGCGTGGGGTGAGCGATGAGCGCGCTGACCACGCCGCCAGCGCCCCCGCGGCCCGTTTCCCCCGGCCTGCCCCCGCTCAGCCCGGGGTGACCAGGAACAGCAGAGATTCCACTCAACGGAGTGTGTGACACCATGCCACTGCTTGAAATCCGCAACCTGCACGCGAAGGTCGCCGAGACCGGCGCCGAGATCCTCCGCGGGGTCGATCTCACGGTCAGCGAGGGTGAAGTCCACGCGATCATGGGCCCCAATGGCTCGGGCAAGTCGACCCTCTCGCAGGTGATCGCCGGCAACGAGGCCTACGAGGTCACCGGGGGCGACATCCTCTTCCGCGGGAAGAGCATCCTCGACGCCGAGCCCGAGGAGCGCGCCCGCGAGGGCCTCTTCCTGGCCTTCCAGTACCCCGTCGAGATCCCCGGCGTCTCGAACACCTATTTCCTCAAGGCCGCCCTCAACGCCGTCCGCAAGCACCGCGGCGAGGAGGAACTCGACGCCGTCGACTTCCTCGCGCTTGTCCGCGAGAAGACCAAGATTCTCCACCTCAACGAGTCGCTCCTCAGCCGCGCCGTGAACGAGGGTTTCTCGGGCGGCGAGAAGAAGCGCAACGAGATCTTCCAGATGGCCGTGCTCGACCCCAAGCTCGCCGTCCTCGACGAGACCGACTCGGGACTGGACATCGACGCCCTGCGCACCGTCGCCGAGGGTGTGAACGCCCTCCTGAGCCCCGAGATGGGCCTCCTGCTCATCACCCACTACCAGAGGCTGTTGAACTACATCAAGCCCCAGTTCGTCCACGTTCTGATGGACGGCCGCATCGTCCGCTCCGGCGGGCCCGATCTGGCCGAAGAGCTCGAAGCGACCGGGTACGACAGCATCGTGCCCGCGGTCGCGGGGTCATAAGGAGCCCGGAATGACTGCGAAGCCAGACCTGATTCGCGACGAAGGCTACAAGTGGGGTTTCTACGACGAAGAAGAGGCCCTGTTCAAGGCCAACAAGGGGCTCACACCCGAGATCATCAACACCATCTCGGACATCAAAGAAGAACCTCAGTGGATGCGCGAGTTCCGCCTTCGCGCCCTGGAGATCTTCCGCCAGAAGCAGGACCCGCCCTGGGGCACTCCGCAGCTGAAAGAGATCGACTTCGAGAACATCCACTATTACGTGAAGGCGACCGACCGCGACGAGCGCTCCTGGGAGGATGTTCCCGATTACATCCGCGACACGTTCGACAAGCTCGGCATCCCTGAGGCGGAAAAGAAGTACCTTGCCGGCGTCGGCGCCCAGTACGACTCCGAAGTCGTCTACCACAACATCCGCGAGGACCTGGCGAAGCAGGGCGTTATCTTCCTTGGCACCGACCAGGCCCTCAAAGAACACGAGGACGTCTTCAAGGAGCACTTCGGCACCATCGTGCCGCCGGCCGACAACCGCTACGCCGCCCTGAACAGCGCTGCCTGGTCGGGCGGTTCGTTCATCTACGTGCCCAAGGGCGTCAAGGTTGAGATCCCGCTCCAGGCCTACTTCCGCATAAATGCGAAAGACATGGGCCAGTTCGAGCGGACGCTGATCATCGCCGATGAAGGCAGCCAGGTTCATTACGTGGAAGGCTGCACCGCACCCACCTACAGTTCCGACTCGTTGCACAGCGCCGTGGTGGAGATCATCGTCAAGAAGGGCGCCCGCGTCCGTTACTCCACCATCCAGAACTGGTCGAACAACGTCTACAACCTCGTGACCAAGCGCGCGGTGGCCTACCAGGATGCCGTGATGGAGTGGGTGGATGGGAATCTCGGCTCCAAGCTGACCATGAAGTACCCGAGCGTCTACCTCATGGAGCCGGGCGCGCACGGGGAGATCCTGTCCCTCGCCTTCGCGGGCAAAGGGCAGCACCAGGACGCGGGCGGCAAGATCGTCCATGCCGCTTCCAACACCACCTCGACCATCGTTTCCAAGTCCCTCAGCAAGGATGGCGGGCGCACCAGCTACCGCGGCCTGCTCAAGGTGTACGACGGTTGCGAGGGCGTCAGGTCCACCGTCCGTTGTGATGCCCTGTTGCTCGATGAGACGTCCCGCTCCGACACCTACCCGACGATGGAGATCGACGCGCCGGACGTGCACATCCAGCACGAGGCCTACGTCTCGAAGCTCAGCGAAGACCAGCTCTTCTATCTCACCAGCCGCGGCCTCACCGAGGACACCGCCGCCAAGATGATCGTCAACGGCTTTGTCGAGCCGATCGTGAAGGAGCTCCCGATGGAGTACGCGGTTGAGCTGAACCGCCTGATTGAGCTCCAGATGGAGGGCGCCATCGGCTAGGCCGGTGCGCAGCGGGAAGGAAAGCGAAACCATGAGTTCTGCCATCGAAAAGGCAAGTTCCGGGCTCCTGACACCTGCTCTCAGCCGCGCCATCGGCGAGCAGCTTGGCGACCCCGCCTGGCTTGCCGCCCTTCGCCAGCGCGCAGCCGAAGCGGCCGAGGCGCTACCCATGCCTTCGACCATGGAGCGTCCCTGGAAGTACCTCGACGTATCCCGGCTCGACCTGGACCCGTACACGCCCGCCGTCGCTGCCACCGCCCGGCTGTCGGCCGATGAGGCCCGCCAGAAGTACGGAGTGGGCACGACAGCCGCGCTCCTGGTGCAGCACAACAGCGAAACCATCGTCACGGAACCGGGCGCCGGCCTGGCCGTAACGGACTTCGCCGCCGCCGGCGAGGAGCAGCGGAGGGTCATCGAGAAGCACCTCGCTTCCGGCGTCCCCGCCGCGCGAAACCGGTTCACGGCCCTCCACTACGCCTTCCTGCGCGGGGGCGTGCTGGTTGATGTCCCTGCCAACTCTGAGGTTGCCGCGCCCGTGCGCATCGTCCGCGACCTCGAGCAGGGCGGGCAGTTCGCCGCACCGCACACCCTCATCGTCACCGGCGCCAATTCCCGCGTGAACGTCGTTGAGGACTACCGCTCAGGTGAGGGAGAGATCCTGGCCGCCCCTGCCGTGGAGATCATCGCCGGGCCTGCTTCCGAAGTGACCTACACGGCTCTGCACCGCTGGGGCCCGGCCACGCGCGTCTTCGGCGAGC
>JABWBI010000117.1 GCA_013360565.1 Candidatus Sumerlaeia bacterium
CCCCGGTGGGGGCGCCACCCTCCTGCGCCCACGGCGCGGCGAGAAAGGCCGCGGCGACAAGCGCCGGTGCGGCGAACGAGCCCGGGCGGTTCACGGTTCGCACTCGTCCCAGATTCTCAGCACACCGAGCGGGGCGAAGAGTGCGGCGACAGGGACAACCCAGAGCAGGCCGATCCAGAGACCTGTCCAGTCGACGAGCGGCGGCCAGCCGCTGGCCAGCTTGAGCACGCCGCCCGCGAGGAACCAGCCGAGCGTGGCGGCGACGCCGCTCCGGACGAAGAGGGCCTGTGCCATCTCACCGCGCTTGAGCGTGACGCCGAGCGAAGGCGGCCGCCGGACGATCGCAGCGATGAGGAGCCCCGTGAGCATGCCCAGCGTGGCCCAGCCCCGGAGGCCACGCAGGTAGGAGTCGGCCCGCGCGGCGTCGAGGTGATGACGCAGCGCGCGGCGCTGATCCCAGTGGAACGTGGCGCCGTGGGTCTCGGTGAGGCGCTCGGCCTGGCCGCTCCAGGCGCCGGGATCGGCGATGAGGCCGCTCCAGCGAAAGGTGAGCCCCGAGGGCTGGCGCTGCAGCGCGAAGGGATCGAGCGTGTCGACATCGACGCCCGCGGCCTGGAGGCGAGCGCGCGCGGTCTCGGCAGAGAAGGCGGCGAGATCGTTGACCTCGCGCCGCGCAGCGAGGGCCTCGCGCAGGGAACTCAGAGCCTCGCCGTCCGCCCCCGCGGGCAGGACAGCCGTGATCTCGATCTCCTGCTCCATCGCCGTGAAGGTGGCGGCGACCCACTGGCGAGCGAGGCCGAGAAGCCCGGTGAGGGCGATGAGGAGAGCGACGAGGAAGGCCTGGCTCATCAGACCGTGGAAGTCGGCGACGAGGAGGCGACGGAAGGGCGGGTACATCTCATGGACGCCGCCGGGGGCGGGGGGCGTGGCGCCGGGGCTCACGCCGGGCTCCCCGCGGCGCGCAGAGCCATTTGGCGAAGGGTCTCGGGGCCGTGGCGGATGGGACGGCCGGCGCTGTTGCAGAAGGCGAGAGTGACCTCGGCCTCGGCGATGCGCGCGCCGTCGCCGCGGCGGGTGACGGTGTACTGGAAGCCGATCTTGACGCGCCCGAGCTCGTGGAGCGTGACGGCGATGTCGAGCTCGTCGTCGAACCGGGCGGCTGAGAGGAAGCGCACGCGCATCTCGGTGACAGGGAGGATGATGCCGCCCGCCTCGAGGTCGCGGTAGCTGATGCCCTGCTGGCGGAGCAGCTCGATGCGCGCCCGCTCGAACCACACCGGGTAGTGCGAGTGGTGCGCGTAGCCCATCTGGTCGGCCTCGGCGTAGAGGACGCGGTGGCGGACAGTGTGGGAGAACGGGATCTGCACGGGGCGGGGATCCTGGCGCGTGGAGCCGGCGGAATTGTCGGGTCGACACCGGCACAGTGTCAACGCCGCGTCGCTGCGGCGACTTCTGCCATTGACTCCGCGGGGCCAGGTGACGTTTGGATCACAGTCATGAGCGCGGAGGATCGGCTGCGGCACCTGCTCAACCGCCTGGAGGCGGGGGAGGTCACCACGGACCAGGTGATGCACGAGCTGCGTCACCTCCCGGCGATGAATCTGGGGCACTCGGTGGTGGACACGCATCGGCCGATGCGGTGCGGCGTGGCGGAGATCATCTACTGCCAATCGAAGACGGCGGAGCAGGTGGCGGACATCATCGAGGCGATGAGCGCGGCGGGGCAGAACGTGCTGGGCACCCGCGTGCCGCCGGAGATGGCGGCGGCGCTCGTCGAACGCTTCCCGGCGCTGGAGCACTCTCCCATGGCCCGGACCGTGCACCTGCGCGTGCACGGGGTCCCCGAGAAGACCGGGACCGTGGCCGTGATCTGCGCGGGCACGAGTGACCTGCCCGTGGCGGAGGAGGCGATGGTGACGCTGCGCGCGCTGGGCAATCGGGTCGAGACGGCCTGCGACGTCGGAGTGGCGGGGATTCACCGGCTTCTGGAGCGGCGCGATCTGCTGGCCCGCGCGCGGGTCATCATCGTGGTCGCCGGGATGGAGGGCGCGCTGGCCAGCGTCGTGGGGGGGCTCGTGTCCGCGCCCGTCATCGCCGTGCCGACGAGCATTGGCTACGGCGCGTCGTTCGGCGGCTTGGCGGCGCTCCTGGCGATGCTCAACTCCTGCGCCGCCGGCGTCGCGGTGGTGAACATCGACAACGGCGTCGGAGCGGCGGTGCTGGCGAACGCCATCAACGCCCTCTGACGCTGCGGCCCGAGAAGCGCGAATCCACCGGGAAGTGGACTTTTCGAACCGCTCCTCCGTTGACTCTTCCTGGGCCGGAGGAGAGAATCGGGCGTGATGAGCCGCCTCCCGCGAGGGAGTTCGTGTGCGGCGACACCGGAAGGAGACCGAAGCCATGCCCCTTGTCCCGATGCGTCAGATCCTGGAGGAGGCCGCGAAGGGCGGCTACGGCGTCGGCGCGTTCAACGTCAACAACATGGAACAGATCCAGTCGATCATGCAGGCGGCAGACGCCTGCAATTCGCCTGTGATCATCCAGGCATCGCGCGGCGCGCTGAAGTACTCGGACCTGATCTTCCTGGAAAAGCTGATGGAAGCCGCCGCGATCAAGTACCCGCACATCAAGACGGCCATGCACCTGGACCACGGCAACAGCGTGGCGACGGTGAAGACCGCGATCGAGCTGGGCTTCACGAGCGTGATGATCGACGCCTCGCTGCTCGAGGACGGCAAGACGGTGGCCAGCTACGAGTACAACGTCGAGACCAGTCGCGCCGCAGCGGACCTGGCGCACCAGACGGGAGTGACCGTCGAGGCAGAGCTGGGCGCGCTCGGCGGGATCGAAGACGGGCACGGGGCCGGAATCGCGGCGGACGACACGACACACCTGACTGACCCCGAGCAGGCGGTGGACTTCGTGCAGAGGACGCAGTGCGACTGTCTGGCCCTGGCGATCGGGACGAGCCACGGGGCGTACAAGACGCTGCGCTACGACAAGGACGGCAATCCCCTGCCGCCGAAGCTGGCCCTCGACCGCATCGAGGTCATCGCGAAGAAGCTGGCGGATGCGGGCTACCCGGCCTTCCCCCTTGTGATGCACGGGTCGTCGTCGGTGCCCAAGGACCTCGTCGACATCGTCAACAGATACGGCGGCAAGATGCCGAATGCGATGGGCATCCCGCTCCAGGACATTCAGTTCGGGATCGCCCGCGGCGTGCGCAAGATCAACGTCGACACCGACGGGCGCATCGCCATCACCGGCGCCATCCGCAAGGTGTTCGCCGAGCACCCGGAGAAGTTCGACCCGCGCGACTACCTCAAGCCCGCGCGCGAGGCGCACCAGAAGGTCGTCGAGGAGCGCATGCGCGCCTTCGGGTCGGCGGGCCGCAACGACGACTACAAGCCCATGACCCTCGCCGAGGCGAAGGCCAAGTGGTACGCGGGCGCCCCTGCCGGGGTGAAGTGAGCAGCCCTCTGGCGTGACCAGCCACGGGAGAACCGGGGGGCCGAGCGGCCCCCCGAACTCTTTTCCCGCCGAGAGAACCGGCGGCTCGGGACTGCCCCTCAGCGCGATTGGCCGGTGCCGCCGCAGAGGCGACAGGTCTGGAGGACCTGCCCACCACACGCGCCGCAGGGATCATTGGAGAGGGAACTGCGGTAGCCGTCCCCGCCGCAGGCCATGCACATCGTCGAGCCGGCGCCGCCACACGCGGGACAGGTGGCGACCGATGCGGCAGGGGGCGGGGTGAACACCGGCACCGGCGCATTGGCCGCAGGCGCGGGCGGGACGGCACCGCCGGGGGGAGCGGAACCCAGGGGGGTGAACTGCTCCTCGACCAGTGTGGGTACGGTCGAGAGGGTCTGGAAGACGGGAGTGGGGATGCGGTCCACGCCGTGGTAACCCCACTGTCTGTTCTCGCGCTGGACGACGGCCACCGCCGTGTCGCGTCCGATCGCGCCGATCTCGATGACGCACTCCTGAACTTCTTGGACCGAGTAGCCGCGCGAGACGCTGCCGGTGCGGTAGCGCACCTGGCCGGTGGCGCCGTTCCAGCCGTCGACGATGTCATCCATCCACGTGCGCTCGCGCTCGATGGGGTGGCCCGTGATGACCTCTTGCGCAAGGCGGCGCGCGGTCGTCTCGGGCTCAATCAGCGCCATCTGGCGTCGTGCCCAGGACGAGCCGATCACTATCAGCGTCCTGAAGTCGTCCTGCTGAGCGGCGGTGAGCCCGGCACGCGCCACCGCGACGGGATCCTGCCGATCGAGCGGCTGCGCGCTGATCGAGGCCGTGAGAACGCCGCCGAGGACGACGGAGAGCAGGTGGGTGCGAGACATGCGTGTTCCTCCTCGGTGCTGGCACCGGTGGCTCCCCCCCTCGTCGAGCGCGGGGAACCCCCCGTTTGGGATCGTCTGACAGCTCACTGGCAGAGAGGTTGCCGCGAGGTCAAGAGCTCTTGACAGGCGGGAACCAATTCGAGGAGTCAGGTCTCTGAAGAGAGCGATAGGCCCTCGTCAGGTGACCGGCAGGGTGCCCTCTCCCCGGTGCGGGGGCGGGGGCGAGTTGAACCGGTTGGCGTGTCTGGGGACCGGCGGGGGCTCACACCTTCGAGATCGAGGATCAGTCATGGATGCTCTGCGTTCACTCGTGGCGGGACTTCTGCTGTGCACAGGCGCTGGCTGGAGCCAGACTCAGCCAACGGTCGACCCGTCCGATCCGTTGGCGGTCGTCCGCGCCTTTCTCAATGCGTGGCGCGTGGAAGACTGGGCGACGATGCAAGGGCTCTCCCATTCCGATTCCGCGCGGGAGTTCAACACTCTGATTCAAAATGGGCGGAGCAGCCCCGCCTACTCTCAGCTGACCTCCGGCCCCCTCTGGCAGGGTCTTCAGAGCTGGGACGGGACGCTCGAGCCGGCGCGGTTCGCGGAGAACGCGGATGGCTCCGCGGCCATCGTGAGATTCGCCGAGCGTCACGAGGCGGGCCAGTCTGCCGTGCTGGCGCTGGCACTCGGTCTGGAGAATGGGGGATGGCGCGTGTGGGGGCCCCACACCCTGTCACTGGAGGAGTACTCGTCGTATCCGCTGTGGCAACCCACCGCTCAGCCGGTGGCGACGGCGGCCGTGTCCGTGGATCAGAGCGACCCCGTCGCCGTGGCGCGGGCGGTGCTCGAGTCGATCCGGAGCGGCGACGTGGACACGCTCCACGCGCTGTGCGTCCGGGAGCTGCCGGACACCGTGCGGACGCGCCGTCCCGATGACGCCGCGAACTTCGAGCCCCCGACGCGGTCCCAGATTGCGGAGTACATGAGGGAGTGCCAATCCCACCCCTCGGTGGCCACGTGGAATGGCGAGCTCATGCCCCCCCGCTACACGGATCACTTCGGCATCCCCGTGGCCAGGATCGGCTACGGCCAGGGCACGGCCTCGTGGGGCGAGGAGGTCGTGTACAACGTCGCCGTCGATCTCATCAATGGACGCTGGTGCTGGGAAGACGTCCACACGGGGGGAACCTCGCTCGCCGAGTGGAGCGGCTTCGCGACGAGCATGGCGTCGGACGCATCGGGCCTGGGCGACGAACCGGCCGTGATCGACCGGACGAGCGCGCGAGCGGTCGCCCGGGCGGCGCTGGTGGCCTATCGGGACCGTGATCTGGCGGGCCTCGTGGCGGTGGCCAACGCGACCAATCGCGCGCTGCTGGGCGAGATCGAGCGGCAGGGCTCTTCGCACCCGCGGTATGCCTCGATCTTCGGAGGGGCCCGGTGGGCCGCCGTGCAGGGGTGGGATGGCCAGCTGACGGTCGTTCACCGGCGCCAGAGCGGCGGACGACAGGAGGCCCTGGTCCCCTTTCACTGGCATGAGTCCCCCGGCCCCGCCGATGTGGTTGTCCTCACGCTCGAGGACGGCGCGTGGGGATTCGAAGACGTGGCCACCATCCCGCGGGATGAGCTGAGTGCGCTTCCGGCGGAGTGAGGCCAGCGCGCGGGGCCGCGCTCCAATCCCTTGACCCCGGCGCGCGGCCTGCCGCACGGTGGAAGAGGCGTCCCGCCTCTGGACTCAGAGCCGAGACGGCTCTGCCACACTGCCTCGGGGAGCCTGCCGCGATGACCGACGCGCCCGTCTTTGACGATCTCCTGGTGGAGGATCGGGAGTTCCCGCCCGACCCGGTGTTCGCCGCGCAGGCGAACGTGCGCGACCCGGCGATCTACGCGCGGGCCCGCGCGAACCCGGTGGCGTTCTGGGAGGAGCAGGCGCGCGAGCTGGAGTGGTTCGCGCCGTGGAGCCGGGCGTTCGAGTGGACCCCGCCTCACTGCCGGTGGTTTCTCGGTGGCAAGATCAACATCACGCACAACTGCCTCGACCGCCACCTGGCCGGGCCGCGCCGCAACAAGGCGGCGCTCATCTGGGAGGGCGAGCCCGGCGGCGTGCGGACGATGACCTACCTCCAGCTGCACCGCGAGGTCTGCAAATTCGCCAACGTCCTCAGGAGCCTGGGCGTCGTGCGGGGAGACCGCGTGGCGATCTACCTGCCGATGGTGCCCGAGGCCGCCGTCGCCATGCTGGCCTGTGCGCGCATCGGCGCCATCCACAGCGTGGTCTTCGGCGGGTTTTCGGCGGAGTCGCTCAGCGACCGGATCAACGACTCGGAGTGCAAGGTGGTGATCACCGCCGACGGCGGCTGGCGGCGGGGGACCATCGTGCCGCTCAAGAGCGAGACGGACAAGGCGCTGGAGAGCTGCCCGTCGGTCAACCACGTGATCGTGGTCAAGCGCTCCCCGGGTGAACCCTTTCCCTGCCAGATCCGCGAGGGACGAGACCACTGGTATCACCGGCTGATGGAGGGCCCCGCCGCGCGGGCGAAGTGCCCCGCGGAGCCCATGGACGCCGAGGACGTGCTGTACATCCTCTACACCTCGGGAACGACCGGGAAGCCCAAGGGCATCGTCCACACCACCGGCGGATACGCGGTGAGCGTCCACGCGACGACGAAGTGGGTGTTCGATATCAAGGAAGACGACATCTACTGGTGCTCCGCGGACGTCGGCTGGGTCACGGGCCACAGCTATGTGGTGTACGGGCCGCTGATGTGCGGCGCGACGGTGCTGATGTACGAGGGCGCGCCGAACCACCCGGGCAACGACCGGTTCTGGCAGATCATCGACGACCACCGCGTGACGATCTTCTACACGGCGCCGACGGCGATCCGCGCGTTCATGAAGTGGGGCCACCAGCACCCCGCCAAGCACGACCTGTCTTCCCTCCGTCTGCTCGGCACGGTGGGCGAGCCGATCAACCCCGAGGCCTGGATGTGGTACCACGAGCACATCGGGCGCGGGCGCTGCCCCATCGTCGACACCTGGTGGCAGACCGAGACGGGCGCGATCATGATCTCGGGGTTGCCGGGGCTGACGACGATGAAGCCCGGCCATGCGGGCGTCCCGATCCCCGGCATCGAGGCGACGGTCCTCGACGAGCAGGGCAACGAGGTGAAGGAGGGGAGTGGCCTGCTGGCCATCACGCACCCCTGGCCCTCGATGCTGCGCACGATCTGGGGGGACGACGAGCGGTTCGTGAAGACCTACCTCTCGAAGTGGGACGCGAAGACCTACTTCCCGGGCGACGGTGCCAAGCGCGACGACAGGGGCAACTTCATGATCCTCGGCCGTGTCGATGACGTCCTCAACGTCGCCGGTCACCGCATCGGGACGATGGAGGTCGAGTCGGCACTCGTCGATCACGAGCTGGTCGCCGAAGCCGCCGTCGTCGGCCGCAGGCACGACATCAAGGGCCAGGCCATCGTCGCCTTCGTCACGCTCAAGGGCCGCGCGAAGATGACGGACTCGCTCCGGGACGATCTCAAACAGCACGTGGCAACGAAGATCGGAGCCATCGCCCGGCCCGAGGACATCATCTTCACCGCCGATCTGCCCAAGACCCGCTCGGGCAAGATCATGCGGCGCCTGCTCCGCGACATCGCCGAGGGCCGAGCGCTGGGGGACACGACGACGCTGGCGGACGCCAGCGTGGTCGAGGCGCTGCGCGAGAGCTACGAGGAGAAGTACGGGGGGTAGGAGAACTTCCCGCAGAGACGCGGGGGAGTGCGGCACAGCGGGCAAAGGGTTTGCAACGGCGAACGGCGTGGCGCAGGATGGGCAGACCAGCGTCCGTCTCAGGAGGAGGTGCGCCCATGGGCAGAGCAGCGCCGGTGGTGCTGATGATGGCGGGAACCGCGGGGCTCGCGGGGGCCGGCCCGGCGATGTTCGGCGTGCAGGCGCACTCGATGATGGGAGGAGGCGAGCGCCACCGGGACTCCGTGGCGCTGATGGCCGAGCTCGGCGTGACGATGCTGCGGGACGAGTGCCACTGGTCACTGGTGGAGCGCGAGCACGGGGTGCTGGAGGTCCCCGGGGTCTGGAATCGCAGCCTCGACGAGGCACTCGAGCGCGGCGTCGAGGTGCTGCTCATCCTCAACTACACGAACGCGCACCACGACGGCGGCGTGGCGCCGCACACGGACGAG
>JABWBI010000118.1 GCA_013360565.1 Candidatus Sumerlaeia bacterium
GCGGCACCATTGCCAGCACCGCCGCCGCGGCGGTCAGCACGATCGGCCGGAAGCGGCGCACCGCCGCCTCGACGATGGCGTCCCAGGCCGGCACGCCGCGTTGCCGGTCCTGCTCGATCTGGTCGATCAGGATCACCGAGTTGCGCATGATCATGCCGACGAGCGCCACGACACCCAGCAGCGCGACGAAGCCGAACGGCCGGTCCAGCACGAGCAGCGCCGCCGCGGCACCTGCGATGCCGAGCGGCCCGGTCAGGAACACCAGCATCGCGCGGCTGAAGCTCTGCAACTGCAGCATCAAGAGCGTGAAGATGATGAACAGCATCATCGGCACGCCGGCAGCGATCGCGCCCTGGCCCTTGCTGCTTTCCTCGACCGCGCCGGCGATCTGGATGCGGTAGCCGGGCGGCATCTTCGCGGCCAGCGCCTGCATTGCCGGCCACACCTGCGCGGTGACGGTGGCGCCTTGCACGCCTTCGACGACGTCGCCTTGCACGGTGACCGCGAAGTCGCGCCCTTCGCGCCAGATGACGCCCGGCTCCCAGCCGAAGTCCACCTTCGCGACCTGCGTCAGCGGCACCGCGCGGCCGCTGGCGGTGGGCAGGTAGGCGCTGCCGAGGTCGGTGATCGCATCGCGTTCGGCCAGCGGCTGGCGCAGCACGATGTCGACGAGCTTGTCGCCTTCGCGGTACTGGCCGATCACGCTGCCCGACAGGATCGTGCGCGACGCCAGCGCCACCGACTGACTGCTGACACCGAGCGCGCGCGCCTTGTCCTGGTCGATGGCCAGCCGCAGCGCCTTGACCGGCTCGTTCCAGTTGTCGTTGACGCCGCGCATGTTCGGATTCGCGCGCAGGATCTCCTTGGCCTGGTCGGCCCAGGCGCGCACTTCCTTCGCATCGAGGCCGACGACGCGGAACTGCACCGGATACGACACGGGCGGCCCGTTGGGCAGCAGCTTGACGCGGCCGCGCACCTCGGGGAACTCGGCCGCCAGGATCTCGGGCAGGCGCACGCGCAGCGCCTCGCGCAGCGACGGATCTTTGGGCAGCAGGATCGTCTGGCTGACGTTGGGCTGCGGGAAGATCTGGTCCAGCGGCAGGTAGAAGCGCGGCACGCCGGCGCCGATCCACACGCTCACCGAGGCGACGCCCGGCTCGCGCTGCATGCGCTGCTCGAAGCGGCGCGCGATGGCCTCGCTTTGCTGGATCGTCGAGCCCTCGGGCAGCCACAGGTCGACGAGGATTTCCGGCCGGCTCGAATCCGGAAAGAACTGCTGCTGCACGCGCGCCATGCCGGCGATGCCGAGCGCGAAGGTGGCCACCGTCAGCGCGATCGTGATCCAGCGGTGCTGCACGCACCAGTCGGCCGCGGCGCGGAAGCGGCTGTAGAACGGCGTGTCGAAAAGCTCGTGCGGGCCGGCCGCCGCTTCAGCGGCGCGCGCCTTGTTGTGCAGCAGCTTCGCGCCGAGGTACGGCACGAAGTACACCGACACGGCCCACGAGATGACGAGCGCCGCCGACGTGACGGCGAAGATCGCGAAGGTGTATTCGCCGGTCACGCTCTTGGCCAGGCCGATCGGCAGGAAGCCCGCGGCGGTGATGAGCGTGCCGGTCAGCATCGGCATCGACGTCACCTCGTAGGCGAAGGTCGCCGCACGCACCTTGTCCAAGCCCTCCTCGAGCTTTCGCACCATCATCTCGACGGCGATGATCGCGTCGTCGACGAGCAGGCCGAGCGCGATGATCAGGCTGCCGAGCGAGATCTTGTGCAGCCCGACGCCCCAGTAGTACATGACGACGAAGGTGATCGCCAGCACGAGCGGGATCGTGATCGCGACGACGAGGCCCGGCCACACGTCGATGCGGAACCACGGGAAGCCCGTGCGCCGGTGCAGCCCCAGGCTCAGGAAGCTGACGGCCAGCACGACGATCACCGCCTCGACGAGCACGCGCACGAACTCGCCGACCGAGCGCACCACCGCCTGCGGCTGATCCTGGATCTGCATCAGTTCCAGGCCCACCGGCAACTCGGCCTGCATCGCGCGCGTCGCCTCGGCGAGCGCGCGGCCGAGCGCGACGATGTCGCCGCCCTTGGCCATCGAGACGCCGAGCGCGATGACGTCGCGCCCCTGATGGCGCACCTTCACCGCCGGCGGGTCGACGTAGCCGCGGCGGATCTCGGCGATGTCGGCCAGCCGCAGCGAACTCGCGGCGCCGGTGGCCGGGTTGATGGCACGGATCGGCAGACGCTTCAACTCGTCGATCGAATTGAACTGGCCGCCGATGCGCACCTGCAACCGCTCGGCGCCGGCGTCGAGCACGCCGGCGCCCTCGACAGCGTTCTGCGCGCCGAGCTGCGCGACGACCTGGTTCATGTCCAGGCCCAGCTGCGCGAGGCGCTGCTGCGAGATCTCGACGAACACCCGCTCGGCCTGCGCGCCGAAGAGTTCGACCTTGGCCACGTCGGGCACGCGCAAGAGGCGCTGGCGCACGCGCTCGGCGTGCACACGCTGCTCCTCGCGACTGAAGCCGTCGGCGGCGAGCGCGAAGATCGAGCCGTAGACATCGCCGAAGTCGTCGTTGAAGACGGGGCCGACGACGCCTTGCGGCAGCGTCGAACGGATGTCGCCGACGCGCTTGCGCGCCTGGTACCAGCTCCCGGCCACCTCCCTGGGCGGCGCCGAGTCCTTCAGCTGCAAGACGGTCAGGCTCTCGCCGGGCTTCGTGTAGCTGCGCAGGATGTCGGCGTGCGGCACCTCCTGCAGCGCACGCTCGATGCGGTCGGTCACCTGCTCGGCCATCTGCTGCGCCGTGGCGCCGGGCCAGAACGCCTGCACGACCATCGCGCGGAAGGTGAACGGCGGGTCCTCGTCCTGGCCGAGCTGGAAATAGGCGGCCACGCCGAGCACCAGCATCACCACCATCAGGTAGCGCGTCAGCGCCGGGTGTTCGAGCGCCCAGCGCGAGATGTTGAAGCGCGGCGCGGCGGCCGCTTCGGCGGTTTCGGCGAGCGTGTTCATGGCGCGGAGGCGGCGCTCGAGGCCGCGTACAGCCGCACCTTCTGCCCGGCGGTCAGCACGTGCACGCCGGCCGTGACGACGACCTGCCCGGGGCTCAAGCCGGAGGCGACGACGACCTCGTTGCCGTCGGCGCCGGCAACGACGACAGGCTGCACCTTCACCGTCATCGACGCCGGGTCGAGGATGACGCGGGTGATCTCCTCCCGGGGCGAGGCGCTCAGGACGGCGACGCTCATCACCTCGCCGGGCGAGGCGATGCCGACCCGGGGGACCATGGCCCACTCGGGGTGGTCGAGGAGGGCGAAGACGGGGACGATCGCGACGTCGACGGCCCCCTCGGCGAGCATGGGTGCGAGACGGCTGGGCACGGCGGCGACAATGTCGACGTCGTCGCGCGGCGTCGAGAGGTGCGCGATGAGCGGCTGAACGTTGAGATAGGGGACGACGCCCAGCCTCCAGGAGCGGCGAGACGCAGTCACGCGGCCCCCAGTGCGCGGGCGAGGTGGAAGCCGGGGGGCAGACGCGCCCCGCGCGGGATGATCGCGATGCCGTCGCGGATGAAGAAGCCCTCGCCGTCGGTGTCCGGGCAGTCGGGGGGCGGCTCGACGACGGCGCGCTCGCCGATGAAGGCGTTCTTGTCGACGATGGCACGGCGGACAACGGCGCCGTGCTCGATGTTGGGGGTGAGGTGGTGCACGCGCGTGGGGATGGTGTGCGAGTGGTGACTGTAGGCGTCGCAGCCCATCAGGATCGAGTCCTCGATCACGGCCCCCTTGGCGATGACCGAGCGCAGGCCGATGACCGAGCGGCGGATGGTGGCGTTGGAGATGACGCAGCCGTCGGCGATGATGGTGTGGTCGATCTCGCAGTCGCGGAGCTTGGCCGCCGGGAGGAAGCGGGCGCGGGTGTAGATCGGCCAGAGCGAGTCGAAGAAGTCGAACGGCGGCTCGGGCTGGGTGAGCGCGAGGTTGGCGTCGTAGAAGGCACGGATCGTGCCGATGTCCTCCCAGTAGCCGTCGTAGAGCTCAGCGAAGACGCGCTGCTCGGCGATGGCCGAGGGGATGACCTCCTTGCCGAAGTCGGTCTGCTCGTACCGCGCGAGGGCGCGGTCGAGCGACTGAAGGTCGAAGAGATAGATGCCCATCGAGGCGAGGTAGCGGCGGCCCGGGTCGCTCACGCCGCAGCGGGCGAGGACGTGCTCGGGGCTGGCCATGGGGTGGATCAGGCCGGGTGTCTTGGGCTTCTCGCGGAACTCGACGATGCGGCGGTCGTCGTCGATCTTGAGAAGGCCGAAGGCGGGGGCGCGCGCCTCGTCGACGGGGATGACGGCGATGGAGATGTCGGCCTTGGCCTCGAGGTGGCGCTGGATCATCGGGCGGTAGTCCATGCGGTAGAGCGCATCGCCCGAGGTGATGAGGACGAGGTCGGCGTCGCGCTCGATGTGCCGCATCGACTTGCGCACGGCGTCGGCCGTCCCCTGGAACCAGTTGGGATTGTCGACGGTCTGCTCGGCCGCGAGGATGTCGACAAAGCCGTCGGTGAACATGTCGAACTTGTACGACTGCGCGACGTGGCGATTGAGCGAGGTGGAGTTGAACTGCGTGAGGACGAAGATCTGCTTGATGTCCGAGTTGAGGCAGTTGGAGATCGGGATGTCGACGAGGCGGTACTTGCCCGCGAGGGGAACGGCGGGCTTGGACCGCTCGTGCGTCAGCGGAAAGAGCCGCGTCCCCTGTCCGCCGCCCAGCACCACGCCGATCACTTTCATGCGCGCCACCTCTCGTCGGGAGATGAGTCGATGTCTGGGCGGAGGATAGGGACGCCGCGGGGCGGTGTCAATTCAGGGCGGCGGATTCTCTTGGCAGACGCGCGGGCGTGTGGTTGAGATTCCCCCGGAGGGGCCCATGACGCGTCCACTCACCTGTCTGATCCTCGCCGCCGGGCTGGCGCTCCCGGCGCACGGCGCGGTCACGTTCGACTCGTCGATCGAGTGTGGCAACGGCGAGGCCTTCACCCAGACCGCCAGTGACACGTACAGCTTCGAGATCGAGGCCGACACGAACGCGGCGGATCGCCAGTGGTTCCACTTCGCCGTGGGCGGCGCGGCGGGGCGGACCCTGACCCTCCGCGTCCTGAACATCGAGGACACCAACGTCCCCTCACACTGGCGCCACGCGCGGCCGGTCGCGTCCAGCGACGGCGGCGCGACGTGGCACCGTGTGCGGGGGCTCGTCTCCACCGATGGGGACGAGTACCGCTTCACCCACACGTTCACCGGCGACGACGAGCGGATCGCACTGCACTTTCCCTACAGTCTCACACACGCGCAGGAGCGCCTCACACACTGGGCCGGGCACCCCGACGTCACACGGATCGAGATCGGCCGCAGCGTCGAGGGGCGGCCGATCGAGCTCCTGCGCATCACGCACGGGCCCGCGGCGCCCGCGGACGGCAAATCCGGTGTCTGGGTTGTCGCCCGGCAGCACGCCGCCGAGACGCCCGGCTCGTGGATGATGGACGGTCTCGTGGAGTTCCTCCTCTCGGACGACGCCCGCGCCGACGCGCTCCGGCGGGCGGCGGTGTTCAATGTCGTCCCGATGTGCAATCCGGACGGTGTCTTCGCCGGCAACTACCGGCAGAACGCGGCGGGGGTGAATCTCAACCGGGTGTGGAACGCTCCGGACCCGGCGACGAGCCCGGAGATCCAGGCCATTGTCGACGCCATCGCGGCGTGGGTGGCCGAGGGCCACTCGTACGACTTCTTCGCCGATCTGCACGCCGACTCGGGCGCGCTCTCGAACTACGCCTTCCACCCGCCGCCCGGCATGATGCCGCCGCCGTATCACGAGCGCCTTCTCGACATTCTGCACCGCGTCGAGCAGATCGCCCCGGACTTCACCGCGCGCCGCGGCGAGAGCGGCTCGCGGGGCCGCGGCGTCTCGCGGCAGAGCCAGATGTTCGGCCACGGCGTCCTCGCGCTGCTCTTCGAGAACGGCTACACCTACCCGGCGTATGGCCCCCAGGCGCACCGCTACATGACCCCGGCTCGCCACGCCGCCATCGGCGAGGCGATCGGTCTGGCGCTGCACGGACACTTTCTGGAGTGAGGGCGCAGTCAGCGCAGCGTCAATCGCCCGCGGCGGGGAGGGCTTGCAACCGCGGGCGGCAGAGTCGAGAATCCCGCGAATGGACCTGCCGGAGTGCCCCTGATGCCCCCTCTGCCCCCCCGCGGCGCGTTCGAGAACCTGCGCGACTGGATCGCCTTCCTGGAGAGGGAAGGCGAACTCGTGCGGATCCAGGAGCCGGTCTCGCGCCACCTCGAGATCACCGAGATCGCCGACCGTGTGATGAAGTCGCCCGGCGGCGGCAAGGCCCTGCTGTTCGAGCGCGTCGAGGGCTCCGACGTGCCGGTGGCGATCAACCTTCTCGGCTCGAAGTGGCGCATGAGCGCCGCCCTGGGCGTCGAGGACCCGGGCGAGATCACCGAGGGGGTCCTGGCGCTGCTCGATCCCAAGGGCGTCAGCACCCTCTGGGAGAAGATCAAGATGCTGCCCAAGCTCAAGAGCCTGGCCGACGCCAAGCCCGTCGAGGTGCGCAGCGGGCCGTGCCAGGAGGTGGTGATGGCAGACCCCTCGTTCGAGCGTTTCCCCATCTGCACGTGCTGGCCGCTCGACGGCGGGCCCTACATCACGCTGCCGATGGTCTTCACGCGCGACCCGCGCACCGGGCGGACGAACTGCGGCATGTACCGCATTCAGATCTTCGACGCGAAGACAGCGGGAATGCACTGGCAGATCCACCACGGCGGCGCGCACCACCACCGCGAGGCCGAGGCGCGCGGTGAGCGGATCGACGTCGCCGTCGCGGTCGGCTGCGACCCCGTCTCGATCTTCGCACCGGTCCTCCCACTGCCGCCGGACATCGACGAGATGATGTTCGCGGGCCTCATCCGTCAGCGGCCCGTGAAGATGGTGAAGTGCAAGACCAGCGACCTCCTCGTGCCCGCCGAGGCCGAGGTCGTCTTCGAGGGCCACGTCGTCCCCGGCGAGCGGCGCACGGAGGGGCCGTTCGGCGATCACACGGGCTTTTACTCGCTCGCCGAGCCCTACCCCGTCTTTCACCTCACCGCCGTCACGCACCGGCGCGACCCGGTCTGGTGCACGACGATCGTCGGCCGCCCGCCGATGGAGGACTGCTGGATGGGTGCGGCGATCGGCGACATGTTCCTGCCCATCCTGCGCAGGCAGATCCCCGAGCTCGTCGACATGTTCCTCCCCTGGGCGGGCGTGTTTCACAACTGCATGATCGTCTCGATCGACAAGCAGTACCCCGGCCACGCGCGCAAAGTGATGCACTCGATCTGGGGCACGGGGCAGATGGCGCTGACGAAGGTGATCATTGTCGTCGACAGGGACGCAGACGTCCGCGACATGGACGAGGTCGCCTGGCGGGCCTTCGGCAACATCGACCCCTCGCGCGACCTGGAGTTCGCGAAGGGGCCGATCGACGTCCTCGACCACGCGACCGACATCATCGGCTACGGCGGGAAGGTGGGGATCGACGCCACGCGCAAGTGGAAGAGCGAGGGCTTCCCGCGCGAATGGCCGCAGGACATCGTGATGGATGCGGAGGTGAAGGAGAGGGTCGATGGGAAGTGGGGAAAGTTGGGGCTGGCGCCCTGATCGAGACCCGGAGGGGCCCGGGGGTCAGTTCCCCAGCGCGACCAGCACCGGCGCGGCGCCGGGCGCCAGCAGTGACTGCACAGCGTCCGTCAGCAGCGCCGTGACGGGCTGTGGGTACACGCCGAAGACGATGAGGGCAAGCGAGAGCACGAGCAGCGCGGCGCCGTCGAATCCGGCGACACGGACTGCCGGCAACCCCTCGCGTGCCGGGGCGACGAAGACCGCGCGCAGGATCATGAGCGTGTAGACGATCGACAGAACCATGGCGAAACCGGCGACGAAGGCGAGGACATGGAGGCCGCCCTTCCACGTGGCGGCGACGATGAAAATCTTGCCCGCGAAGCCGGCCATGGGGGGAATGCCGCCCATCGAGAGCACCCCCACCAGGAGCGCCGCCGCGAGCGCCGGCGACCGGCGCGCCAGACCCTCGTAGTCCCGCAGAGTCTCGCCGCCCCCCGCACGCGAGACGAGGCCCATGACAAAGAAGACCGACGCGACGGCGACGGCGTAGAACGCGAGGTAGAAGGCGAGGGCCGTCAGACCGAGCTCGGCCCCGGCTGTGCCGAGGACCGCGAGCCCCATGAGCAGGAAGCCCGCGTGACCGACCGACGCGTGCGCCAGGAGGCGCTTGAGATTGGTCTGCCACATCGCGCCCATGTTGCCGAGGACGGCAGTGAGACCGGCGAGAAACGCCAGGGCCACGGGCCAGTCGAAGACAGGCGGGGCGGCGGCCTCGGCGGGGACGAACGCCGCCGAGCCGACGCGCAGGAGGGCGGTGAAGCCCGCCGCCTT
>JABWBI010000119.1 GCA_013360565.1 Candidatus Sumerlaeia bacterium
GCAGACGCTCGAGCTCGAGCCACTGCCGCCCGGGGCGACGGTGCCCTCGCCGGGTGACCGTGCGGAGCCAATGCCCTGCCCCTCATGCACGGCGCCGCTCTCGCGCCGGGTGCTGGCCGGTTTCGAGGATCACCCCCTCGCCCAGTGCGAGCGGCACGGCGTCTGGATCGACGACGACGAGCTGCGCGCGCTCATGCGCCGGATTGCCTCCGCGTCTGCGGATGAGGCGCGCCGCCTGGCGGCCCCGGATCTGCGGGAGGACCGGCCGTGAGTGACATCCTCCGGCGCCGCGGGGCCGCGCTCGACCCCGGCGGCAAGACTCGCATGGCGGACAAGCCGCGCGAGTGGAAGCCGGTGGCCGACATCCTGGAGTCGGCCACGGAGTACGTCGTCCGCATCAACATGCCCGGGCTTCGCCGCGAGCAGATCAGCGTCGTCCTGCCCGATGAGCGCACCCTGGTCGTCCGGGGGACGTATGGGGCGGACTCGATGATCGAGGAGGCGACATACCTGCTGGCCGAGCGGCCGAAGGTGCCCGTCGAGCGCCTGCTGCGGCTGCCGGCGCCGGTGCTGGTGGAGGAGGTCGCGGCGACACTCGACTCCGGCGTGCTCACGATCCGCCTGCGCAAGCGCGCTTTCCCCGACCCGGGCCCAAGGCAGATCGTGATTGGGTGAGCGGGTGCAGCTGCGTCGGCTGGGCCCGCCTCCAGAGTCCAATTCGGCTTCACAGTACTATAGGAGGGTGATCGAACGGCGTTCCTTCCCGGAAGTGGTGGTTCTCGACCTCCCGGGCGCGGCACTTCTAGTCGACGGATGAGACAAGTGCTGTGCCGAGGAAATCGGTCCAGCAGACAAGGTTCAGAATCTTGCGCATGGGCCAACGATGGGGATTGACCAAGCGGCCCGTCTCTGGGATAAAACTAGTGCGCGAGCGCCCCCTCAACTGAAACGTCGGCGGATGAAGAGCACTCGCGGTGTCAGCACCATCAGGGAGGTAACCCTTCACAATGAGACTTTCGAACCTTGCCCTTTCAATCCTCGGGTCCATGTCGATATTGGCGTCGCAAGTGCATGCGGCCACGACCGTTCTCGAAGGCTTTGAGAACACGGGTGATCCAGGTGGCTGGCGACAGGTCTCTCCATCATCGCAGACGCACAACGCCGTGAACCAGGGAAGCGGAACACCTCCGCCGGCCTATGTCGCCACTCATGTCACCGAGGGCGTGAACGCGGGCAGTTTCACCCATGGCTGGACCATTCCCGGTGTCGCCGCCGGGTCGAACCCGTACACCGGTCCTGCGGGAACACTCAGCTTCTGGTCCATGCGCAACGACCTGGCCACTCCAGCCGGTTTGGCGTCCTCCTCCGTCCCGAACGGCTCGGATCTGCGGTGCGACGTCTTCATCAACACGCCCGACTCCGTGCAGTTCGCCCTCGTGCTGATCGACTCGAGCAACACGCAGCTCGAGCGCGGGCCGCTTGTCACCATCCCGGCGGGTGTGCAGACGACCTATCAGTGGATCGTGAGTGACGCCACGGCCACGGCCTTCGTCACCGGCAATGGAAACATTGACGGAACGCCTCTGATCAAGGGCTTCCTCATCTACACCGAGACGCAGCCGACCAGCGCCACGTTCGACATCGATGTCGACAACATCCGCATCGAAGGCGCTCAGACAGACACCACCCCCCCCACAGCCCCTGTTGTCCTCTCGGCTGTCCAGGGCGCCGCGTCGGACGAGATCATCGTCCGCTGGCTCGGCAACACCGAGCCCGACCTCGCGTCGTACCGGGTCTACGTCGCCGATGACGACCGCTTCGGCGCGACGATTCAGAACCGCTTCACCTGGCCCTCGGCACCCGCGGCGACTGTCCTGGCGGGCACGAACCAGGTGACCCTGACGAACGTCACGCCAGAGGCGAATCTCTACGTCCGCGTGAGCGCGGTCGACAACGCCACGCCCACCGCCAATGAGTCGGTGACCCGGGTGGCTCTCGGTGTCCGGACTGGCACCGGCTCCGTCCGGGATCTCGTGGTCCTGGACAACGACGCCATTTCCTTCAACGACGGCAACTTCGCGACACAGGGTTACAGCCACAACATCGTCTACAACGGCCAGGCTCTGACGGCCAACAGCCGCTACTATGACAGCTGCACGGCGGCGGCGGTCAGCACCGACGCTGTTTCGCTGACGAGCGTTGATGCCAGCGAGTTCGTGATCTGGTCGGCCGGCACTGACGGCGGCTCGGGCTTCCCGGGCGAGTCGATCGCGCCGGGCAATCAGACGCGGATCGCGGCCTTCCTCTCGGGCGGCGGCAAGCTCTTCATCTCCAGCCGCAGCCTCGGCGAGTCGCTGGACACCAACGGCTCGGTCGCCGACCAGACGTTCTACAACACCGTGCTGCAGGCAGACCTCGCCACGGCCTTCGCGAACACCAACGAGATCCTGCTGTCCGGTCTCTTCGCATCGGCGGGGACGATTTACACGGGCGCGGACATCTTCAACTTCGGCGCGGGCGGTGGCAGCTCGGGCGAGTCGCTCCTCCCTCAGGGCAGTGCCTTCGGGTCGAGCAGCTACAATCCGGCTCCCGGGGCTGGCGGGAATGCCATCGTGTACTTCGGCAACCAGCTGGTCTACCTGGGCGTCGACTTCGAGCTCCTCCGGCACGTGAATGACAGCACCGGCACCTTCGCCCAGGCAGCCGCCAAGCGGGCGCAGTTCCTCGGCGACGTGATCGCGTACCTCTTCCCGGCGCCGGTCACGTCCGTCGACGACTACCAGACCTACCGCTGACCTCTCTCACCGCGCCGCGCGGTGACTCCCTTGGCCCTCGCCCCTCTCCGGAGGGGCGAGGGCCTCTCTCTTTCCCGGGGGCGTCTTGACGGAGAGGACCGGGCGGTGTTGATTGGATGCCCCGATGGCCGGACTCGCCCAGACCTCTGAGCCCCTCGCCCCGGCGAGGACCCCCGGGATCGTGCCGCGCCTGTGGGGCGCGCGCGGTCTGCTGCTGACGCTGGTCAAACGCGACATCAAGGTGAAGTACAAGGAGTCGTTCCTCGGCTTCTTCTGGTCGTTTGCCAAGCCGCTGTTTCAGATGGTCATCCTGGCGGTGGTCTTCACGCTCTTCTTCCGCTTTCGGCTGACGAATCCCAACATCCCGTACCCCCTTCACCTGGTCGTGGGTTTGCTGCCGTGGGTGCTGCTGGTCAACGGCCTGGGCGACGCGATGAACTCGGTCGTCTCGAACGGCAATCTGATCAAGAAAGTGAAGGTGGAGACCGAGGTCTTCCCGCTCGCGTCGATTCTCTCGAACACGGTGCATTTCGCCTTCTCGCTCATGGTGCTCGTGGTCTTCCTGTGGTGGTACGGCATCGGGCTGGGCAAGCCGATCGTCCTGCTGCCGGTGGCGCTGGCCATTCAGCTGACGCTCATGGTGGGGCTGGCGCTCATCCTCGCGTCGCTCAACGTCGTCTTCCGCGACATCGTGTCGATCCACGAGACGGTCATGTTCGGCTGGCTCTACGCGACGCCGATCTTCTACGACTACCGTCTCTTCGAGGACTTCCTGGCTCAGCACCCCGGCCACGACTGGGCGCGCTGGCTCTACGCCCTCAACCCGATGGTCGGCATCTCCGTCGCCTATCGCCGCGCCTTCCTCTACACCGGCGAGCGGGCGCGCGAGGCGGGGGACCAGGGTCTCGAGATGCCCGATCTCCACCTCTTCTTCCATCTGCTGGTGAGCCTCGCCATCGCCGTGACGCTGCTCGTCATCGGGGTCCTGCTCTTCCGCCGGCTCAGCCGCGTCTTTGCGGACCGGATGTGAGCGGCCGCGGCTCCCGCCCGGGCGGTTTTCCCTGGACAGCGAAGTGCGGGGGGCGCCTGATCTCTCTCAGGGGAGTGCTCCATCTGGCTCCGCTTCCCGAGCGCTCTGCCATCACCTTGGGGAGGTGACCACGGCCATGAGATTCGCAGCGGCTATCATCACGATCAGCTTCACGCTCGTCTCCAGCGCCACGGCGGCCCTGACCGCCGGATTCAATGCCACGGCGGACTACCAAGTCGTCCTCGACACACCGACCGGGGCCCTGGGCCGGACACTCGCGTTCGACCCGGTCTCCAATCAGCTGCTCGTCGGCAACATCGGCGAGCCGAACATCTACTGCTTCAACGCCGCGACCGGCGGCACCGGGTCGCCGGTGACGCTCAACAACGGCGCCTTTGTGCCCGTCGATCCCAACCGCAACCTGCCGTACTTCGGCGTCGGCGCAACGGCGTCGGGCGAGATCTATTCGTTTCAGAATGACACCGATGAGAACGGCACGCCTGGCGACCAGGTCATCCGGTGGGCCAACGTGAACGCCGTGCCCGCCGCGGCGGGCAGCCCGCTCGCAACGCTGGAGTCCTCGATCCACTTTCCCCGCAACATCTCGCTCTACCAGGCCGTGAACACGGACTACTACGTCGAGGTCGGCGCGTTCGACGCGATCGTCGCCAGCCAGGCCATCAACATCTGGGCCTATGACGGGGTGACCTTTTCGCTCGCCGACCAGATCACGGATGGACTCGCCTCGCCCGGCGGTGCGCCCGAGGGCAAGTCCGGCGCGGCGCTCGACGGCTTCCCGCCGCGCTACGCGCTCGGCGCGGAGACGGTGGGCACCAACGGGGCCCACCTCTGGGAGAACACGGCGTATCCCGCCTTCCCCGGGACGTGGCAGTTCGTCGGGACACTGGAGAACACGTTCACGGCGAAGTGTGCGGACGTGGCGTTCGACACCGATCTGCAGAGCCCGGACGAGCGCCCGCTGATGTTCGCGTTCCACTGCGATGGGGCGCGCGCCGTGGTGAACATGTATCTGCTGGGCCAGACGTCGATCTTCGCCTCTTTCGAGGCGGACCTGTCGAGCGTCGTGCTGCTGGACAACGCCGGGGGAGGGCTCGAGCTCGACACCGAGAACAACATCGCGTACTTCGGCAACCGTCCCTCGACCGCGCCGAGCGACTTCTTCGTCTGCCGCGTGGGCTACACGCCGCCGGTGACGACCGACGTGCGC
Source organism: Candidatus Sumerlaeia bacterium (assembly GCA_013360565.1). Classification (GTDB taxonomy): domain Bacteria; phylum Sumerlaeota; class Sumerlaeia; order JABWBI01; family JABWBI01; genus JABWBI01. Next base: position 5,054 of record JABWBI010000119.1, read on the forward strand.
GAGTTCGCCACGTACCGCTGAGCCCAGGGGCCTCTCAGCGCCCCAGCTCCTCGGGGATCATGTCGAGGTAGAGCATCCCGTATCCGGGATACGCGAGCCCCCCGGTCAGGGCCGTCCCGGATGGCGAGTCGTCGCGGTTCGCCGGCGGCGCCGGAGCGACAGGCTCGATCTGCGTGTCCTCGTGCCACTCATTCCACGAGGTGATGAGCAGCAGGTGCGCGGCCGATGCGTCGGTCAGCTCACGGGCGCCGCGCAGCATCGCGCGGAAGAGCGAGCCCTCTTCGGCCTCTCTGCTGAGACTCCGTGAGAGGGGCAGATGGCCCTCGCGCACGCCGCGGTCATTGAACCCGGGCGTCACAGCGGGGACGAACGCGACGCCGTGGCGGTGCGCCAGCGCGCGCCACGCCCTCTGCTCGGCGAACATGCGATCGAGGCCCTCGGCGGTGGCCCAGAGGCGCACACCCTCCCCTGTGCGGGCGTAGACGTCGTAGTTCGTGATGGCATCGAGACAGGACATCCAGGGGGCTTCCGCCGGTGGCGGGCCGAAGGCGCAGTCGCCCACAAGGAAGACATCTGTCCCCGACTCGCGAGCGGCCGCGCGCATGGAGGCGATCATCGGCTCGAGCATCCCATGGGCCTGCGCCGCGCGGGCGAGGTAGACGATGAGGACCGGCCGGCCACCGATGCGCAGACAGCGGGGGTGGCCGAAGTAATTCATGGCGAGATGGCGCATCTCATGGGGGATCGCTCCGAGGCGCGTGAAACCGTGCGTGAGGCCCTCCGTCTCGAAGTGAATCGCGAAGCGCACTTCGCGGCTCGCCAGCGCTGGCAGGGTCGATTGGAGCAGCGTGCGGTCCTCGCGCGAGCCGGCTCCCCACCAGCTGACGGCCCAGACGTCGACACCGGCCCGCTCGCTCCAGGCGATCTGATGAGCGATCACCTCGGGGCTCGAGTCGTCATACTCGCCGATGAGCGGACCCTGCGGCGGCGTGAGCCGCTCTCGCAGGTACTGCCCCCCGTGGAAGCCGGCGCCGTGCCAAGGGTAGTAGTAGGCGGCGACGAGGTGATCGGGCGTCCGGTCTTCGGCGTGGGCACACCCCGCCGTCAGCGGCAGCAGCGCGGCGACGGCTCTCAGCCCGTGGTTCATCCGTGTGGCCTTCTCGCTGGAGAGTGAATTGCACCTTCGCCGAATCGCGCGGGACACTCAAGAGTCCGGGCGAGAGGCCCACGCGGCCGCGTAGGCGAGCAGCCCCGCCGCCAGCACCGCCTGGTAGCCGCAGGTCAGCGCAAGCAGAAGGGAGATCGCCGGCGCGAGGACGGAGGCGAAGCCGTTGACGCCCCAGGCCCAGGGCACGGCGGGGGCATGTGTCCGGCGGAGCGCCAGCGGGAAGGGCTGCCCCATCAGCGTGGCAAGAGGCGTCAGGGTGGCGACGCAGGCGGCCCCGCGGATCACGGACGGCCAGCGCGGCGCGGTGTGCGCGAGAAGCTCCAGCAGCCCGACGGTGCCCAGTGCGGTGACGAGGATCATGACGAAGAGCCGGCGCGCCGAGCGCGCCGTGAGGCTTCCGATGCCCGAGGCGACGAGGAACGTGGCCAGCGTGAGCGTGGCGGCGAGGACCGCGTCGCCCACGACACGCTCGACGAGGAAGATGGCGAGGACCTCGAGCGTGAGGTAGCCGAGGCCGAGGCAGGCGAAGTGAGCGAGCGCCATGGCGTGACATGTCGCGATGCGCCTGGAGGCCAGGAGCAGCGGCGCGAGCATGAGCGACGCCGCGGCGGCGAGCAGGGCCCACAGCGAGAGGATGAGGGCGAGCAGGGCGTTCGCCTCTGGGATCGCCTCGAGGCCCTGGGGACGCGCGCCGAAGACCATCGCCCAGACCGTCGCGGGTCTGAATGGCTGCCAGAAGAAGGGCCACCACTCGGCAGGGGGGCGCAGCTCGAAGGGGTAGGCGCGGATGAACTCCTCACCGCGTCCCTCGAAGATCGCCTGCGCAGCCTCGTGATAGACGTCCCGGTCGAGGAGGTTGAACTGGTTGATCTCCTCGGGGCGGATGCCGGGGACCCAGACCAAGTCGAAAGCGAGCTCGCGTGCCCGGCGCAGCTGATCGATGTGACGAGGGGTCACGGGCTCGCGGAACAGCCCCACGGCGATCTGGGAGAAGCCACGGGCACCGATCAGGTGTCTGCCGGCGTGCGCTTCGGACTCCTCCGCAGCCGCGAGAGCGGCCAGAACGAGGAGCCGGAGTGACGACCGGGGGGGGTGATCCATCGGCCCGGCCAGGATCAGGCCGCCCGAGGAGCTGACCGCGCTCATCGCAAGGGCCATGGCTTCGCGGGTCCTGAATGTGTCGTGGTCAAGACTGGAGCGGCCCCCGCTGACTTCCACGATGAGATCCGGCGCGAGAACGGCGGCCCGAAGGGCCTGAAGTCCGGAGACATCGAACAGGTGCCATTGGACGGCGGAGCCCAGGAGCCGGCGGCGCGCCGCGGGGACCGTGTCCCAGAAGGGCTCCAGGGCGGCGCTGTGGCCAAGACCCGACACGTCCCGGCGCTCGAGAAAGATCTCCCGGACGTGAGGGTCGGCATGCGCAAAGGTGAATCGAAATGCAAAGAGCCCGCCCCAATCGGGACCGACCAGGCGCATGATGTCGAGCTCGCTCAGCGGCCCGCACCAGAGCAGACTCGCGGGGGGACTGTGGTCTCCCAGCCGATCTTCGGGGTGCAGGTGGGTCCAGGGCGTTGCCCGGAGTCCTCTGACCAGCTGATCGAGCTCGCGCTGCGTCTCAACGGAATCGTCGACCAGCTCGACAAGATCGCCGGAGAGCTGCCCGTCGATGCAGACTGCCTGCTGCCACATCTCCGGCGGGGGCACGGTCAGACTCTGTCCCGGCGACCAATGAAACGCCGGTGACTCGATGACGTCAACGCGCCCGTGTGGACTGAGCGCGGTGCGAACTGTCCGCGCCCCGGGCAGCTGCCGGAGCCGCCACAGGTCGCGCGTGTCGGAGAGGCGGATCTCCGGCATTCCCATGCGGTCGAGCGCGACGCAGCCGGCGACGCCGAGCAGTGCACACGCGAGGGCGAGAGACCGGCGGGAAGGCCACGCCATCATGGCGCCCGCGAATGCCGCCAGCGACGCGAGGAGCAGCAGGCAATCCTCGGGCGCGAGCACCCACAGCAGCCACCAGAGCCCTCCTGCGCCGAGTCCTGAGCCGATCAGATTGGCGGCGTAGAGCCCGCGCGCCTGGCGCCGCCAGCGCACGAAGACGGCACCCAGCGCGATGCCGCCGAGGAGAAACGGCGCCGCGAGGGGCAGCATCCAGAGCACGAGGGCCCCCGTGTGACGTCCGCCCCAGACGAGGAACTCGGGTCGAAAGTCGAGGCGCTGCCCGAGCGCGAATGCTCCGAGCAGCGCGAGACCGGCCAGCGG
>JABWBI010000120.1 GCA_013360565.1 Candidatus Sumerlaeia bacterium
GCGGCCCCTGGGGTGGCGCAGACCCACCCCAAGACGAGCCCTCAGATCAACTTCTGCTCTTCGGCCGCCCAAGGCCATGAAAACTGGGGAAAGTCCTGTCAGAGTAGGGCTTGACATTCCCCGGCGCCACCGTAGGATCGCCCGGCTTTTTTCACAGAACTCAGGAGACGTGCCGCCATGCCGAATCCCAAGAGGCGCAAGAGCCGCGCGGAGCGCGACCGGGGGCGGACCCACAAGAAGCTCAAGGCCCTCACGCTGAACCGCTGCCCCTCGTGTGGCCAGTTCAAGCGCCCCCACCGCGTCTGCACCAACCCTGAGTGCGGCATGTACCGCGGCCGGAAGGTCATCATCTCGACCGTCACGACGTGACCGGGCTCGGCGCGGCCCCGGAGACAGGGACGGATGCGCATCGCGGTTGACGCCATGGGAGGCGACCACGGCCCACTGGTCGTCGTCGAGGGCGTCAAGATGGCCATGAAGCAGCTCCCGCGGGACGCGGAGCTGCTGGTCGTCGGCAAGACACGGCATCTCAAGCGCCTGTTCTCGATCCGGCGGGCCTCGCATCCCCGGGTTCACCTCGTCGATGCGCCGCAGGTCGTGACCATGGCCGACAAGCCCAAGGAGTCGCTCAAGAAGACCGAGTCGTCGATCGCCATCGGCGCAAGACTCGTCAAGGAGGGTCAGGCCACCGCCCTCGTGACCCCCGGCAACACCGGCGCCGCGATGGCCCACATGATGTTCTCCTGGCGCCTTCTACCCGGCATCGACCGCCCCGCCATCGCCGGTATCATGCCCAACCCCAAGGGCGTCACGACCATCCTGGACATGGGGGCCAACGTCGACTGCAAGCCGCGCCACCTCGTGCAGTTCGCCATCATGGGCGCCTGCTACGCCCAGTCGATGTTCGGTGTCGAGCGCCCGCGCGTGGGCATTCTCTCCATCGGTGAGGAGCCCACCAAGGGCAACGAGCTGGTCCTCGCCTCGCGCACCTTGCTCGAGCGGTCGAGCCTCAACTTCGCCGGCAACGCTGAGGGCCGCGACCTCATGACCGGCGAATTCGACGTCGTGGTCTGCGACGGCTTTGTCGGCAACATCGTCCTCAAGTTCGCCGAGGGCATGGCGAAGTTCATCATGCGCGGTCTCAAGACCGAGGTCAGCAAGTCCCTCGTCGCCATGGCCGGGGCGATCGCCATGATCGGCTCCGCCCGCCGCTTCGGCCGCCGGGTCGACGCCTCCGAGTTCGGCGCCGCGCCGCTCCTCGGCGTCAACGGCGTCGGCTTCATCGGCCACGGGGGATCGAACGCAAAGGCCATCGCGAGTGCGATCCGCTCCGCGGACCACTTCGGACGCGCACGCGTGAACGATCACATCCGCTCCGTGCTGGGAGACAACGTCAACCTCCTCGACTCCGGCGCCTTCTGACATGCGGCCCCTGCGCGTGCTCGTCACCGGCGCGCCGGGAATGCTCGCCACGGCGCTCCGCGAGCGCCTGGGCCGCGAGCATCTGACGGCGATGACGAGCCGCCGCGACCTCGACATCACCGACTCTGCGGCCGTGCGCGCCATGCTCTCCGCTTTCCGGCCGGACACCGTCATCAACTGCGCCGCCATGTCCAATGTCGATGCCTGCGAGCGCGACCCCGAAACCGCCCGGCGGATCAACGGCGAGGCGCCGGGGCTCCTCGCGGCTCTGTGCGCCGAGCACGACGCCGAGCTGATCCACATCTCCACCGACTACGTCTTCGAGGGCACGAAAGGCGCGCCCTACGTGGAGGACGATCCTGTCCAGCCAGTCAACCACTACGGCGAGTCGAAACTGCGGGGCGAGGAGGCTGTCGCCTCCGCTGTCGCACGCCACAAGATCTTGCGGGTTTCGATGCTCTACGGCGTCGCCCGGACGAATTTCGCCGACTTCGTTGCCTCCTGCATCGAGCAGGGGAAGCCCGTGAAAGCGGTCATCGACAACGCGGGCAGCCCCACCCACTGCCCCGACATTGCCGAACAGATCGCCGCGTTGCTGGGGCGGCCCGAGACGGGTATCTTCCACTGCGCCGGCCTCGGCGGCTGCTCACGTCTCGAATTTGCCGAGCACATCCGCGCTCTGTGGCCAGCCCCGGGTTTGGTGATCGAGCCCGTTCGGCAGGCGGACTTCCCGCACATGCTGGCCAAGAGACCTGAGAACACATCACTTGAGTGTCGCCGGCTGAGAGAGGCCGGAATCCTCCGGATCAAGCCATGGCGGGATGCGCTTGCCGACTATCTCGCGGATCGAGGGCGGCGGGCACGGGGGCCCCATTGACCTTGACACTGAGGCCCTGTGGACCGCAGGGTCCTGCCCCGGTCTGCCCAGCCGCCGGTGACCAGCGGCAATGCCAGCCGGGAGTTCCACTCTGATGCCGATCGATGTCGTCCTCGGGCTCCAGTGGGGTGATGAGGGCAAAGGCAAGATCGTCGACCTGCTTGCGGAGAATGTCGACGTCGTCGCCAGATACCAGGGCGGCCCCAATGCCGGCCACACAGTCGTCCACGGTGACCGCAAGTTCGTCCTCCACATGGTCCCGTCGGGGATTCTGAGTCCCCACGCCGAGTGTCTCATCGGAAATGGTGTCGTCGTCGACCCTGAGCGTCTGCTTCAGGAATTCGACAAGCTCGGCGCGGCCGGCGTCGATGTCCCGGCCCGGCTGCGTCTCTCTCACGCCGCCCATCTGATTCTCCCCCAGCACACCATGCTCGACGAGATGGCCGAGCGGCTGCGCGGCGCCATCGGGACGACCAAACGCGGCGTCGGCTTCGCTTACGGCGACAAGGCTCTGCGCTGGGGGCTCCGCCTGGCGGACCTCCTGGACGACGCCCACTGGATTGATCGTCTGCGATCCAACCTCGAGCGGCATGCCCTCGCGCTGGGACCAGCATTTCAGTTGGAGCGGGAGCTGGCCCGGATTGCCGAGCGGCTGGAGCCCGCCCGGATCAAGCTGCGCGCGCTCGCGGTCGACGGTCCCGCTTGGCTCTGGGAGCGGATGGGGCAGGGCAGGCGCATCCTCGCTGAGGGGGCGCAGGGAGCGATGCTCGACATCGACCATGGCACCTATCCCTTCCTCACGTCCTCGAACACGACCACCGGCGGCGTGTGCACCGGCCTCGGTGTGCCGCCGAGCGCCATCGGCGAAGTCTGGGGGGTGATCAAGGCTTACAGCACGCGCGTCGGAGAGGGCCCCTTCCCGACCGAGCTCACTGGCCCCGAAGGCGAGGCCCTCCGTCAGCACGGCAACGAATTCGGCGCGACAACCGGCCGGCCCCGGCGCTGCGGTTGGTTCGACGCCGTCATCGGGCGGCGCTCTGTGGCTCTCACGGGCACGACGAAGATCGCTCTGACCAAGCTCGACGTGCTCGACGACCTGGCCGAGATCCCCCTGGCGACATCCTACCGGGACCTCAAGGGCGAGGCCGCCCCCTTTCCTCAGACCGCTGAGCAGTTCGCCGCCATCCGGCCCCAGACGGAGACGATCCCGGGCTGGAACTGCTCGACGCAGGGCATCCAGGAGTGGGGCAAGCTCCCCCGGGCCGCCCAGGCCTATGTCGCCCGGATCGAGGAATTGCTCGGCGTCCCCGTCGCTCTGATCTCGACAGGCTCGGATCGATCGCACACCATCTGGCGCACCTGACCCCCCTCCGCAGGAGGTGCGGCATGTCCTCTGTCTCTTCCGCTCTGATGGCACTGAGCCCGCTCGATGGCCGGTACGCCGACAAGTGTGAGCCGATCGCCCGCTTTTTCTCAGAGTTCGCCCTGATCCGGGCGCGGGTGCGCGTCGAGATTGCCTGGCTGCTTTGGCTCGCCGGCCGGAAGGACGTCGAGGACTGCCCCGCGCCCAAGGCCGCTGACGCCGCCGCGCTTCAGTCCCTCAGCGATTCCTTTGACCTCCACGCCGCCGAGCAGGTGAAGAAGATCGAGAGCCAGACGCGTCATGACGTGAAGGCGGTCGAAGTCCACCTGGCGAATCAGCTCGAGCGGTTGGGCCTCGACCAGTGGATTCCCTGGCTGCACTTCGGCTGCACATCCGAGGACATCAACAGCGTCGCCTACGCGCTCCTCATCACCGGCGCGCTCCACCATGTCCTCGCCGAGGACTGGAACGAAGTCCTGATCGCCCTCGAGCACCTTTCGGACAGCTGCGCGGCAATGCCGATGCTGGGTCGCACTCACGGGCAGCCCGCCAGCCCGACAACCATGGGCAAGGAGATGGCTGTTTTCCGCGCCCGCCTCGCCCGTGTCGCCGAGGATCTCGAATCGCTCAAGATGACGGCGAAGTTCAGCGGCGCAACGGGGAATCACTCCGCCTGGACCGCAGCCGTCCCCGAGGCCGACTGGCCTGCCCTGACACGCGAGTTCCTCCTGAGCGTCGCCCCCGAGTGCGAGCCGCTCGCCGTGACCACGCAGATCGATCCCCACGACAGCCTCGCGGCCATCTGCCTCGGCCTCGTGCGCCTGTGCGCGGTTCTGACCGACCTCGCGCGCGATGTCTGGCAGTACATCAGCGATGGCCATTTCACCCAACGCCCAGCGCCGGGCCAAGTCGGCTCCTCGACCATGCCGCACAAGGTCAATCCCATCGACTTCGAGAACGCCGAGGGCAACCTGGGCCTCGCGCAGGCACTGCTCATTCATCTCGCCACGAAGCTGCCGATCTCGCGCCTCCAGCGCGACCTCACCGACTCGACGGTCCTCCGGTCGGTTGGCGTCGCCTTCGCCCATGTCCACTTGGCTCTCACCAGCCTCCTCGCGGGTTTGGAGAAGATTCACCCGGACGCTGCCAACATGCGTCATGCCCTCGAGCCGCACTGGGAGCTCCTCGCGGAGCCACTGCAGACCTGCCTGAGGCGCGAGGGGGTGGCCGACGCCTACGAGAAGCTCCGCAAAGTCACTCAGGGCCAGCAGATCACCGAGGCGATGTACCACGAGCTCGTCAAGAGCCTCCCCCTCCCCAAGCCCGTCAAGGAGCGCCTGGCGGCCCTGAGGCCGGAGACCTACTTGGGAAGAGCGGCAGACTTGGCTCGCACACGGGGATGAAGGTCCCGGCGCCCGGGCCTCCCCGATTCACGACTCACATCGTGAGCGCCATCAGCGCCTTCGCCGTGTGGAGCCGGTTCTCGGCCTCGTCGTAGACGATCGACTGTGGGCCATCGATGACCTCGTCGGTCACCTCGTTGCCGCGGTCCGCCGGCAGGCAGTGCATGTAGACCGCGTCCTTCTTGGCGATCTTCATCCGCCGCGCGTCGCAGATCCAGCTCCTGTACTGCTTGGACTTGGCGAGCGCCTCCTCCGGCTTCTTGAAGAGGCTCTCGATGCCCCACGACTTGGGATAGACGATGTCGGCCCCCTCGAACGCCGCGTCCATGTCGTCCGTGAACGACAGCTTGCCCCCGCTCTCGGCCGCTGCTCTCTTCGCGTACTCGACCGTGTCCTTCATCAGCTCCCATCCCGGGGGATGCGCGACGACCACGTCGAGACCAAAGCGCGGCATGAGCATCATCAGCCCCTGTGGCACGCTCATCGGCTTGGCGTAGCTCGGCGCGTACGCCCACGAGACCGCGATCTTCAGGCCTTTCGTGTTCTTGCCGAACCGCTCCTGGATGGTCATCAGGTCCGCAAGCGTCTGACACGGATGGTCGACGTCGCACTGCATGTTGATGACGGGCTTGTCAGCGTGCTCGGCGACCGCGCGCATGAGCGTGTTGCCCTCGCCGGGAACGAGGTCGTGGCGGATGGCGATCGCGTGGCCATAGCGCGACAGGATGATGCCCATGTCCTTGGGGCTCTCGCCGTGAGCCGCCTGGCTCGTCTCCCCGTCGATGAAGTGCGCATGGGCGCCGAGCTGGGTCGCGCCGGCCTCGAAGGAGTTGCGCGTGCGCGTCGACTTGTCGAAGAAGAAGAGAAAGATCGTCTTGTCGACCAGGAGGCGAGTGGGCTCGCCGCGCTTGAACTTCTGCTTGAGCTCCCCGGCGGTGTCGAGGGCGAGTTGCAGCTCGTCCTTGGTCCAGTCGCGGGTCTCGATGTAGTCGCGGCCCCGCAGCGAGTCTGTCATGGGTGTCTGACCTCTCTCCGGTCAAAGTTGAAGCGGGCGAAATTGAAGAATCGGGCTTCCGGTGTCAACACCGAAGGCCCCGGAAACGCATGCTCCCGCGGCTCCGGGAGCCTCAGCGGTACAGCGGCCAGCCCCGGGTGTTCGTTGGCTGGACGGCCGCAACGGCGGTCAGAGCGTCGATCAGCCCGTCGCCCGAGAGAAAGTCCGGTCCCGGAGTCTCGGCATCGATCGCCGTCGAGCGCAGCGTGGCGTAAACCTCGGCCGGGGTCAGCGTGAAGCCGAGATCAGCCGCCCGCTCGAGCATCAGAGCGGCGACCGCTGCGGCGTGAGGAGCCGCCGCCGATGTGCCGAAGAAGTTGGGATGTGCGTCGGCGTCGAACCCGATGTCATTGCCGAAGAAGGTGGTGTTTGTGCCGTCCGGCGCCGTGATCTCCGGCTTGAAGCGGAGCTGTGTGGGCATGACGTCGCCGAGATCGGTGAAGAAGAACGGCATGCCGGCGCCCAGCGAGCTGAAGGACTCCACATCCAGCTGGCCCAGCGGTGGATCCAGGTTTCCGTTGGCATCGATCTCCCCGTAGAACATCGCGGCGACAGCCATCGCATTCTCGGCGGCCGGGTGGCCGAAGATCGTCGAGCTGCCCAGATACGCCGAGTCGACCACCGTCACCGCCCCCGAGAAGAACAGTCCGAGGTGGAGTCGCACGGGCTCACGCCCATCGAAGTGGTCGATGGCGACGTGGTACGTGCCCGCCGTCAGCGGCGCGCTCAGAAACTCGACAGCATCGCCAGCGGGTGAACCGACCGTGCCCTGGATGTTCGTGGACGTGTCGACGACGTTCGCCCCGAGAGGAAGCGCCGTGCTGTCGAGGAGGTAGAGGTCGAGGTCGGCCGCCGAGCCCGGGCCGGCCGCGAAGGTGCCTCCGTACGGCTCGTCCCAGTGAAGGACAGCGATGACGCTCCCCGCACCCGACATCGTGAACGTCAGAAACCGGTCGGAGGCCATGCCCTCCGCCACGCCGAAATCATGGAAGTCCACACCGGTCGCGGCCGGGAAGGCGGTGCTGTCGGTGCCCGGGCTGAAGTCGACGTAGGTGGCGTCGTGGGCATCATCCCCGTCGTTGCCAGCGGAGCTGAAATACGGAACCCCGGCGGCGGCTGCCCCGTTGGCCGCGATGGCGATGGGGCCGTTCTGGTAGAGGGGCTCCACAAAGTAGCCGACATCGTCGACAATCACGTCCGCCGGGTTGGTCGCATCAGTGTGAAGGGCCGTGATGTTGGTCGCGAAGGTCAGGTAGCTGGTGAAGGCGGAGGCAAAGGAGATGTCGCACCCGGGCGCCAGGTCGTAGATCAGCTGGGCCATCCCATTCCCCTCGTCGGAATCCTCGTCGCCGCTGGGAGGGCCGAAGCCTGGCCCAGGGTCGATCACCCACACCGACGGCGGCAGGTCCCCGCTGATCTGGTCTGTCGTGCCCGTGAAAGCCCCCGGAAATGAGCCCGGCGTCGACCCGCTCCCCTGGCGGAGATCGAAGATGCTGTCGCTCAGCACGCCGACCCTGACGCCGGCCCCCGAGACACCGTAGGTCGTTCGGGCGTCGTCAGCGTTGACCGAGACGTCAGCCTGATTCGCGACGGAGCCAGCTCTCGTGACGGCGAGGGGTTCAGGGACGATCCCAACGACGCCGGGCAGGCCGGCGAGCGCGTCCAGCTGGCGGACATCCGTGCAGCGGACGATGAGTGCGTTCACACCGCCCGTCGCAACCGACTCCACAATCTCCAGCCCGGCACGGCGCGCGGCGCGCTCGGCTTCCAGGGTGATCCCGGACATGCCGATGATCACCTGTATCGAATCCCCCCGGAGGGCGTGGCCAAGGTGCCGGCGGGCCGCGGCCAGGCCTGAGCGCCCTGCGCTCGCCTCCCGGCGGACTTCGAGCAGTGCGGAGGAGACGCACGCCATTTCGACCTCTCCCCCGCAGAGGTAATCGATCTTGGGGTTCCTGGATGGCTGAGCAGGGGGCGAGGCCGCCGAACCAAGGGCCCAGGCCATCCCCAGAGCTATGATGCGATATGATGGCATGACGACACGGCTCCCACGGGTGGCCGAGCTTCACTCGGCCCCCGGGCCACAGAGCTGACAGAGAGCCGCCGTCAGGAACGGATATGGAAGGACTGCGGGACGATCAGGCTCCTCAACCCAGGCTGACGAAGCATGGATGCGTTCCCGCCGCTTCGTCAACTTCTTCTCCGCCAAGACCGGGCGCCTGTTCGACAACGAGTTCGTGCGCGACGGCGAAGCGATCCGCGTTGCCGGCGAGTGGAGCGTTGCGGCAAACGACTCCGACACGTTTGTCGCCGCCACCGTGGCCGGCCTG
>JABWBI010000121.1 GCA_013360565.1 Candidatus Sumerlaeia bacterium
CGAGGGCGTCCACCGCGTCGCCAGCGCCCCCAGCGCCAGCAGCGCCACCCCAGCCAGCCCGAGCAGCCACAGAGTCAGCAGCGCCGACGGCACGAAGCCGATGCCCACGCGCCCCAGCAGCACTGGCAGTGGCGACGTCACCGCGTTGCACGGGTGCAGGAGATCCACGCCCCACAGGGCGCAGTCCGCGAGCGTCTGCAGCGTCAGCGCCGGGACGAAGCGCTCCTCGAACGTCACGCTCCACCACGGAATCGCCGCCGCCGCCGTCCACGTCACACTGACCAGCCACAGCCCCCAGAGCACCGGTGTCAGCGCAGGTGCCCGCGCGGGATGCGGCTCCGGGGGATGAGGGGCCTGGACGGACGAAGAGGAGCTCATGTCCACGGCTCAGCGGAGCCCCGCATCCTGGGTGACCCGCGAGCGGCTCGCAATGGAAAAGCCCCGCCGTCAGAGCCGCGCCGACGCCGGCAAACCCAGCGCCTGCATGATCCGCTCGAACTCCTCCGCCGATCCATAGTGCAGCTCGACCCGGCCCCGCTCCGCACCCCTGCGCCGAATCGCGACCCGCAATCCCAGCCGGCCCTCGAGCCGCTCCACCAGCGAGGCCACCTCCGCATCTGCTGGCGAGCCCCGTGGGCGCCCAGTGAACGCCGAGGTCTGTCGCGACTTGCCGGGCACACCCGCCCGGCTCCACTCCTCGGCCTCGCGCACCGAGAGACCTCGCTCGCGGATCTCCCGCCACAGCTGGCGGCGACGATCGGGGTCCAACACCCCCAGCAGCGCCCGCGCATGCCCGGCACTGATCGCTCCGTCGCGCACGTCCTCTTTCATCTCCGGCGGCAGCGTCAGCAGGCGCAGAATGTTGGCCACCGCCGCCCGCGACTTGCCCATCCGCTCGGCAATCTCCTCTTGCGTGAACCGGAACTCCTCGCGGAGGGCCGCATACGCCTCGGCCTCTTCAATGGGATTCAAGTTCTCTCGCTGGACATTCTCCAGCAGGGCCAACAGCAGACTGTCTCGGTCGGTCGCCTCGGATTCAATGCATGGCACACTTGACAAGCATGCTATCTTGGCGGCTCGCCACCGCCGCTCCCCAGCAATGATCTCATATCCCCCCTCCGACCGCCGAACAACGATGGGCTGAATCATGCCTGAATGCTTGACAGACGCCGCGAGCTCCTCCAGGCCTTCTCGATCAAAGTCCTGTCGAGGTTGATGCCGATTCGGCTTCAAATCACTCACCGGCACGTGAAGCAATCGTGCATGACTTGCATCTTCGGCCTGGACGGACGCAATCGGCTCAGGTGTATCCAGGGAGGCTGTCACGACCGGTCTTCCCAAGAGTGCGTCAAGTCCTTTTCCCAGCGCCTGCCGTCGGAGTGCTGTCACGTGAGGTCTCCTCTCATCTCGCCGTATCGCATGTCGCGTAATTGCACATGACTAATCTCATTTTGTATTGTAATATTACTTGACATATTGCATCGGGCAATCACTTCGCTGGTCAGATCCCCATAGGCCTGCGAAGCCGGACACCGTGCGTCGTAGGTCACCACCGGCTGCCCATGACTCGGCGCCTCGCTCAGTCGCACCGACCGGGCGATGACTGTCCGGAAGACCTTGTCACCGAAGTGCCGCAGGACCTCCTCGACGACCTGTCGTGCCAGGTTGGTCCGACCATCCACCATGGTCATGAGCAGCCCCAAGATCTCGAGGTCGGGATTGATGCCACTCCGGACGCTTTCGACGGTCTCCATGAGAAGGCTCAGCCCCTCGAGGGCATAGTACTCGCTCTGGACCGGAATGACGAGGTGTCGCACCGCCCGCAGGATGTTGAGCGTCAACAGGCCGAGACTCGGGGGCGCATCGACGACGATGTAGGCGAACCGGTCCCCGAGCGAGTCAAGGGCGCGGCAAAGCGGTTCCTCGCGCCGTTCCTCCGCCATCAGCTCCCGCTCGACCGCGATCAGCCGAATGTCCGATGGCATCACCGACAGGTGCGGAACGGACGAGTCGTGCAGGGTGTCCGCGGCGGGAGCTTGCCCCAGCAACGCTTCGAAGATCGTGGCGCGGCCCTCCTCGCGCACCACGCCCGTGCCACTCGTGGCATTGCCCTGCGGGTCGAGGTCGACCAGCAGCGTCGGCAGGCCCCGCAGGGCCAAGCTGGCGGCGAGATTGATGGCGGTGGTCGTCTTGCCCACGCCGCCCTTTTGGTTGATGACACCGAGACGATGGGTCACGGAGGCGCGTCCAGAGAGAATGGACGCCTTGTTTCACGTGGAACACTCACGGTCAAGCACAACCGAGTGTTTCCCGTGAAACATCGTCAGACTCGGCTCACTTTGCACGGAAGGTGGAGATCCGGGCCATCCCGATTCTCAGGAGTGGCACCCGCATCCGCTGCCACAGCTCCCCGGTGCCGCGGCAGGCTTCGTGTCAGTCTTCGTGTCGGTCTTCGATTCCGTCTTCGACCCGTTTCCGTTGGAGGCTCGCCGGTAATCGGTGGCGTAGAAGCCGCTCCCCTTGAATACCACCCCGCCCCCCGGACTGATTAGGCGGCGCATCCGCTTCTCGGCGCCGCAGGATTCGCAGATCCCCGGACCCGGCGCGCTGATCCCATGAAACACCTCGCGGGTCGTCCCGCAGGCCTCGCACTGATAATCGTAGGTCGGCATTGGACATCTCTCCTCAGGATCAGACGCAACCCCAGTACTAGCAATCCTCTGGCCAGATGCATTCCACTCCGCCTCCGGTCGGAGTCTATGTCAAGCGAAATCAATTGTTTTTATCGTGCTCCGGGACAGAGTTCTCGCAGTAGCTCTGTCCCCGAACTGTGTCCGCCGGAAACACCATGCCGGCAGGGAGCTTCCTTTCGTCACGCGTATCGGCGCCCTTGAGAGTCTCCGCGTCCTGTGAATGATGCCGAGCCTCATGGTCCGACCGCTCGTCGCCTTGGCCGTCGTTCTCGCACTCGTCGGCGCCACCGCGGTGTGGCAGTGGCGTGCGGCCGCGAACCGGCTCGACCTCGACCGGTGGCAGCTGGACGCCTGCACGGACGCGCCCTTTGTCGCCGAGGGGCTCGCTCGCCGCATGACCGGTCAGATCTGCTGGGAAGACCGAGCCCACCTGGAATTCTTCTTTCGGTTGTGGCTCATGGAGAGCGCCGACCCCGCCGAGGTCCAGGCGCGCGTCTTCGTCCCGGGCCATGTCTTCGGCGATCTCGCCTTCCACGACGAGCGCGGCCGCCGCACCGCCTTCCGCCTCAGCCGCGCCCCGGGCGTGCCCTCGGGCTTCCGCGCCTGGGAGGGCGAGACGCTCGCCGCGTCGCACGAGATCGCCGTCCCCGCGGCGACGGTGACCAACGAGGCGATCGATCCCGCGACGCGTCTGCGGCTTCTCATCTGGAGCTACAACGAACCCCGCACGGCCTTCCCGGCGGTTGCGGACGAGGGCCTCGGCCGCTGGTTCGATCTCCGGCTCCGCGAGACGCCCGGCGGAGTCGAGGCACTCGTCGACGGCGAGAGCACCGGTGTCTGGCCCGGCGTCCGCGATCTGCGCGCACCCATCGGGGTTCAGGCGGGCGACCTGCCGTGCCTCCACATCGACGAGATCACGGCGTGGTCGCGCGACGGCACCAGGCTCTGGCGCGAGGACTTCGGGCCATCGGGGGCGACCACCGTGAAAGCGCTCGGCCGCGCCGGGCTTGCCGTCCTGGCACTTGCCCTCGCGTGGCTCATTGCGGTCGCGCTGGCTCGGGTGGCATTCCCCGGGGCCGATCAGCCGCACCTCGCCGAGCGCCTGGCGCGCGGTCTTCTTCCCCTCGCGCTCTTCCCGTGGCTCGGCTGGCTCCGCGGCAGCATCGAGGACGCCGCGGACCTGCGCTGGTGGTGGCTCTTCGCGGGCGCCGCGACAGGGCTCGTCTGGCTCGGGTTCGTCTTCGCCGAGCGGCGGCACTTCCGGTGGAAGTGGGAGGGATGGGAACCGTGTCCGCCACCGGCGCGCAGGGCCCTGATCGCGCTGCTCTCCTTCGCCGTGCTGATCGCTCTGATCTCCCTGGCGATCGTCTTTGGACGGCCATCCCATGGGGCCCCCGCGCAGCATGAGCGTGCGATCTCATCGCCGGTCGTGCTCGGGCCGGGTGCCCACTTTCGCAGCCGCGGCGAGAGCGGTCGCAATGGCTCGTCCGTCACGGCGCGCATTCGGCTGCTCGAGCCGGGCACGTGCGTCGAGCTCTACGCGATGGAGGGGCCACATGACGAGTTCGCCCCCGGCCAGGGCGTCCGCGACTGGTACGCACTGCGGCTGAGCGATGAGGCGGCGCAGTCCGGGCTCGTCGCGAGTGATGCCATTCCCGCGCCGGGCGAGACAACACTGCGTGTCGGCGAGTGGGAATCGGTCACGCTCCTCGTGCTCGGTGACCGTGTGGAGGCGCGGCGCCTGGACGGCCTTGGAGAGAGCGAAACCTGGGCGACGCTCCGCGACCGTCGCTTCGAGCGCGGCTCACTGGGCTTCGTCGTCCGCTCGGGCAGGGCAGAGGTCCACTCGGTGGAGTTCCTGGCCGTTCCGCCGGAAGGACCGCGCGCGGAACTCGGGGCGGCTCTGGTCCACCTGTGGCGAGGAACAACGCCAGAGCGTGTGGGGGCTCTTCTGGCTCTCCTCCTGGCGGGCGTGAGTGCGCTCCTCCTGTTCCAGGCTCTCGTCATGGCGCTCGCGGCGGCCGGCGCGGTGCGTCCGGTGCAGCTCATGCGCCACAGCGCGGTCCTCTGGTTCATCAGCGCTGCTCTGGCGCTGGCTGTGCATGCCATGTGGAGGAACCTCGACCCAGCTCTGTGGTCGCGTTCCCTCACCCTCTGGCTCTCTCTCGGCGCGGGCCTCGCGCTCCACTGGCTGCTCTGGCTCTTGCAGGGCCGGGGGGTGCGCCAGCGCCACGCGGTGTCGCTCCTCTTCCTCGTGGCCCTCGTCGCGGTGACCGAGCGAATCCTCCGCGCGACCCCGGCCCGCTTCATCCTGCGCAGCGCCAATGAGGTCGGCTATGTGCGCAACCTCTTCCCCTTCGACGCCAGTCAGGCCGATCGCCTCTGGATGACCTACACGGGCGACTACCAGTTCCCCGGCCGCGAGGGCTGGAACGAGCCTGTCCCCTTCGACAAGCCCAACGGCACCACCCGCATCTTCTGCCTCGGCGGCAGCTCCACTTTCGGCGTCGGCGTCGCCAGCCCCGAGGACTCCTACCCGGAAATCCTCGAGAATCTCCTCCTCGCCCGCGGGGTCTCGGCCGAGGTCTTCAATGCCGGCCAGCTCGGGGCGACGGTCTTCCACCATCTCCTCGCCCTGCGCCGGGATCTCTTGCGCCTCTCGCCCGATGTCCTCACCCTCTACGCCGGCGCCAACGACGGCTACCTCGCCTGGTGGCTCGGCGGGGAGGGACTCGAGGAGCGCTGGCGCCGCCTCACCGCGATCACCGGCGGCGACCACCTCGCCCGCCTGGGCCTGTGGCTCGCGGATCAGCGCACCGTCGTCGGCCTCGGCCAGCTGCTCGGTGGGCTGCGTCCCTTCCCCAGCCGCTTGGCCGTTCAAGTCCCCCTCGAGCGGTTCGAAGCCAACCTCCGTGACATCGCGGCCATCTGCCGCGAGCACGGCATCCGCCTCGTTCTGGCGCACGAGGTCATGGCGCAGGACCTGTGGCTGGCGCACCCGACCCACGAGGCCTACCACGACGTCCTCGACCGCCTCGGAGCCGAGCTCGGTGTCCCTGTCGTCGATCCGCGTCCCCGCTTTCGCCGCCACGTCGACGACGCCTGGATGGTCGACACCGTTCACCCCAGTGCCGCGGGCAACCGCGCCCTCGCCGAGATGTTCGCCGACGCGGTCCTCCGCACCGTGGAGTGAGTCGCGGCGGACGGGCGGAGCGGTGCGGGAACCCTCACCTCCGATCGCCTGTCCCACCGTGGGGAAATCGCTCCCGGGCGGTTGAAAATCCCTTGCGGCCCAAACGCCGTTCAGCTCAAGTGGGTCGTTGTCTGAATCACCTGCCGAGGTGCCGATGGTCGGACTCGACCGGCAACATCATCCTGACCCGCCCTGAGGAGGGTGCGATGCTCACACGCTCGCTCGCCCCGGTTGTCGCCGCGCTCACGCTCCTGCTGCCCGGCGTCGCCCCTTCGCAAGAAGAACTGACCGTCTATCCCAGCAACATTCGCCCGAAGGTGATCGCGGTGCCGCCGTTCGCCACGGCCGACGGCACCGACGCGCTCGGCGAGGGCACGTTCTCCGACGTCATTCTCCGCAATCTGCAGATCTCCGGCTGGTTCACGCCCCTGCCCGACCCGCGCCTCGCCTCGCAGCAGGACCGTTCCGACCGCGCCCGCGGGCAGACCGACTTCGCTGAGTGGGGGCGCATCGGCGCCGACTACCTCGTCCGCGGCACCTACGCGATGAGCAGCGGGCAGATCGTCGCCGACGTCGAGGTCTTCGACGTCTCCATCGGCCAGCGCGTCATCGGCCGGCGGTACGAGCGCATCGCCTCGCAGCAGCGCGACATGGCCCACGCCATCGCCGATGAGATCGTCGAGACGGTCACCAGCGAGCGCGGCATCGCACAGTCGCGCATCCTCTACATCGCCCAGAGCGGCCCGCGCCGCGAGCTGGCCGTCATGGACTGCGACGGCGGCCGCCAGCGCAATCTCACCAACGACGGCGCGACCGTCATGGCCGCCTGCTGGGGCGCCAACAACACCGAGGTCTATTTCACCTCGACGCGTGACTACAACCCCGACCTCTGCGGCATTTTCCTCGACGGGAGCGAGCTCTGGTACATCTCCCGCCTGCCCGGTCTCAACCTCTCGCCCTCGTGGAATCCCCGCACGCAGCGCATCGCCCTCACCATCTCCCGCGACGGCAACTCCGAGATCTACACGATGAACCGCGACGGCTCCTCGCCCCTGCGCCTGACCCACGACCGCGGGATCGACTCCTCGCCCTGCTGGACGCCCGACGGCCGCCAGATTCTCTTCACCAGCGACCGCGCCAGCGGCCGGCCTCAGCTCTACGTCATGGATGGCGACGGCCGCGGCCAGCGCCGCCTCACCGTCCGCACTGGCAACAACTACAACGACGGCGCCAGTATCTCTCCCGACGGTCGCCGGGTGGCCTTCTCCTCGCGCCTCGACGGCCAGTTCGACATCTTTGTCATGGACATCAGCGGCGCCGACAGCTCCTGGCAGCGCCTGACCAATCACCCCGGCGACGACGAGGACCCCTTCTGGACATGGGACGGGCAGCACCTCGTCTTCTCCTCCACCCGCACCGGTTCCAAGCAGATCCACATCATGAACGCCGACGGCTCCAACGTCCACCAGCTCACCACGCGCGGCGTCAATCTCTCCCCCGTGGCCGAGCCGCTGCCGCCCACCCGATGAGTTTCAGACCCACCTCGACCTCTCACCGCCGAACAAGGAGTTCCCGCTCATGAGATCCCCATCCCCCGCCCTGGTGCGCACACTCACGCTCGCCGTGCTCGCCTCCTCCGTCCTCGCCGGCTGCTCGCGCGCGCCCCGCAATCACTGGTGGCAATTCTGGCGCCGCGGGGCCCCATCCTCGGTCAGCGACATGGACATTGCCCCCGGTGCGCCCGGCAGCCGCCCGTACGGCGACCTCGCGGGCTCGTCGCGTCTCGATGGCAGCCTCAATCCCGATGTCCTCGCTTTCGACCCCGGCCAGCTCGGCGAGCCCGAGGCCATTCGCTCCTCGCCCGATGGCCTGCTCAACCTCGCCACCGTCTACTTCGGCTACGACAGCGCGTCGGTCGACTCCGAGGGCCAGCGCGCCCTGCGCCAGAACGCCGAGTGGATCCGCGCCAACCCCGGCGTCAGCATCCGCATCGAGGGCCACTGTGACGAGCGTGGCACCGAGGACTACAACTACAACCTCGGCATGAGGCGTGCCCAGACCGTCCGCGAGCACCTCACCGCGCTCGGCTGCGATGAGTCGCGCCTCCACACCTGGAGCTGGGGCGAGCTCCGGCCCCAGGACCCCGGTTCGGGCGAATCCGCCTGGGCCCGCAATCGCCGCGTGCAGTTCGCCGTCTGGACCACCGAGTGACACCCGCGCGAGCTTGACGCGCCGCGGGCCCGCGGCCAGAATCCTCCCGACGAAACAGGGGGATCTCTGTGTCCGTGGCCCGCAGGATCGTCGCCCTCCTCCTCGCTTTGGCCGCCGGCTCGACGACCGTCGCCGGGCCCGCCGAAGACGCCGCGCGCCAGTTCCTCGACGCCTGGATCTACCGCGACGCCGGTCGCGTGTGGGCGATGCTCGATGACGCCAGCCGCCAGGGTCTCACCCCCGAGGCTCTCGGCGCCGCCCTCGAGGCGCAGCCCCTCCTCCCCGAGAGCGCCGAGATCGACGCCGCGGAGGCCGA
>JABWBI010000009.1 GCA_013360565.1 Candidatus Sumerlaeia bacterium
GCCGTCGATCACCTGACCTGGCGCACCGCGCTCGGCCTGTCGCTCGCCGCCTGGGTGGTGCTTGCCAGCCTGCGCCTGCTTGCCCGCCGCCTCGGCGAATCCTGCAAGATCGTCGACGCCGGGCTGGCCGGCGCCGAGGAGAGTGGCCTCGTCGAGCTCGGCGCCGTCCCGGCGGAGAAAGGCGGTGATGAGGGGGGCGGCGCGCTCGGCGATAAACTCCTGCGTGGCGACGCGGTGGAGAGTGCGCTCGATGTCGAGCTGCTCCTGGAGGGCGTCGGCGAGGTGGCGTGGCTGGCGGTGGCGCTGGGCCGGGTCACCGCTCATCGCACGGAGAACGACGCGGGCGAGATCCTCGCGGAGGGCGGGGTTCTGCTCCTGGGGCAGGTGGAAGTCGTCGAGTTCGCCGGGGCGGAGGTCGGGGCGGACGGCGCGCTTGAGAGCGACGCGGGCGTCGCGGTGGTGGGCGCTCCAGGCGTCTCCGTAGGCGAAGGGCTCACGGGCGGTGAGGGCGAAGTGGCAGATGCAGCCGAGGCTGTAGACGTCGGTGCGGTCGTCCTGGGCCTCGCCGGCGAGAAGCTCGGGGGCGGAGTAGACTTGGTCGCCGCCGGCGAAAGGGGCGTCGCCCTCGCCGGGTTCGCCGAGGCGCGCCATGCCGAAGTCGGTGACCGTCGGGCGGTCGTGTTCGTCGAAGAGAATGTTGTCGTGCTTGAGGTCGCGGTGGAGGACGCCCTGGCCGTGGCAGAAGCCGACGGTGCGGCAGACGCGGATGAGAATCTCAAGCCAGTGGATGATGTGCTGGGGGTCGGCGGGGATCGGATTCTTGCCCGAGGCGGGGCGGATGCGGCTGAGGATCGAACCGCCGGGCAGGAGGGTCATTGCGTGCCAGAGCCGGTCCTCGCCGCGGCCGTAGTTGTAGACCTCGACGATGTGGTCGTGGCGCAGGCGGCCGCAGGCGCGGATCTCGGTGCGGTGTCGCTCTTCGATCTCCTCGCGGGAGATGCCCATCTCGCGCATGACCTTGGAGATGGCGATGACCTTGAGGGCGACCCAGCGGCCGAGGCCGGGCTCCCAGGCGCGGTGGACGACGCTGAAGCCGCCGGTGCCCAGGGGTTTGGGGTCGAGCTCGTAGTCGATCTCCGAGCGCAGGTGGAGGGCCGAAGCGGGGATTGCGTTGTCCATGATACCCCTTGTCCCTCTTTTCACGCCGGTCTTCAACCGGGGAGTTCGGCGCGGGCGCGTCAGAGAACGGGGTAGTCAGCCGGCGGCTGGATGGGCGGAGGCGGCTGTGGCACGGGCTCCGGGGGCGGGGGCGTCTGGCCGGACGGCGTGCTGCCGGGCAAGCGATAGCCGCTTCCGAAGGGATTGGGACCGGTGCCGGGGTAGACTCGCGTGCGCGGATCGCCCGGGGCGGCGTAGCTGCTGCCGTAGGTGTACGACGAGCCGCCGTGGTAGCCGCCGCCGCAGCTGGCCGTGGGTTCGGTGCCGGCGACGAACGGCACCTGGGGGTAGACTTGGCCGCTGCCGCAGGTGCTGGACCAGAGCAGACCGGACTCCGAGCAGATGTCGCGGAAGACCAGTCCCTCGGGGATGGAGAACTCCATGGCGAGGGGTTCGTTGGGGTGCGTCTCGCGCCAGAGGGGGATGGCGCGCTCGATGAAGTCAGCCCAGATGGGGCCGGCGACCTTGCCGCCGGTCATCTCGGGGCCGAGGGGTGTGTTGTCGTCGAATCCGACGCGCACGATCACGGTCCAGTCGGGGGTCATGCCACCGAACCAGGCGTCGATGTTGTTGGTCGTGGTGCCGGTCTTTCCGGCGATCTGGGGCATGCCTTCCTGGCCGAGGAGGACGTTGCCGATGGTGGTCTGGCCGGTGCCGGTGCGGACGGCTTGGCGCATCATGTGGACGACCTGGTAGGCGTGCTGGGGGCTGAGGACATCGGGCCGGGCCTCGATGCGGTTGGAGCGTGAGCGCGTGTCACTTCCCCATCCAGCGCGGGTGTTGGGCGGCGTCAGCTCGGTCCAGGCCCGGGGCCGGATGGCGCGCCCGCCGTTGGCGATCGTGGCATAGCCGCAGGCCAGCGAGAGGGGCGAGACGTCATGGACACCCAGGCCGAGGTTGATGAAGTTGGGCACCTGCCAGCGGCGGGTGCGGTCGGCGAAGTCGAAGCGCTGGACGTAGTCGCGCGTGCGACTGACGCCGATGCGGCGGGTCATGAGAACGGTGACGACGTTGCGCGAGTGCTCGAGCGCCTCGATGAGCGTCGTGTCGCCGAAGTAGCGATTCTCGTAGTTGACGGGGACATAGGGCTCACGGCCGCCGGTGTTGAACTCGACGCGTTGGTCGGTGAAGACGGTGGCGGGCGTCATGCCGTTCTCCATCGCCGCGGCGAAGGCGAAGGGCTTGAAGCACGAGCCCGGCTGGCGGCCGTCCTGGACAGCGCGGTTGTACTCGCTGTGGCTCCAGTCGGTGCCGCCGACGAGCGCAAGGACTTCGCCGGTGTCGTTGTCGAGGACGACCATCGCGCCCTCAATGCGGGGCCAGTTGGGCAGGCGCGCAGTGAAGCGGCCCGTGGCGGCGTCGATCTCCTCGATGACGACGTCGATGAGCTCGCCCGCGCGCAGGATGCGCTCGGGGCGGAAGAAGGGGACGGGGCTGGTGTAGGCGCACTCGCCGGCCGCGTCGCCGTGGCGCAGACGCAGGAGGTCCTCCTCGACGGCGGTGATGCGGACGAGCCGGCGCTGACCCACGCGCAGGCGCCAGCCGAGGCCCTCATCCGGGTCGTTCTCGGCGACGAGGCGCTGCTCCTTGCGCGCGTGCCACATCGCCTCGGCTGTCGCGAGACCTCCGGTGAGCACCTGCTCGGCGAGGCGCTGGAGGGGGAGGTCCATCGTCGACCGAATCGTCCACCCCTGGCCGGAGAAGCCGCCGCGGCCGAACTCGGGGTCCTCGCGGATCTGACGTCGGACGAGGTCGACGAAGTAGGGGGCGAGGTTCTGACGGTCGGGCAGCGAGCTGACCATCATCCCCTCCGCGCGGGCGCTGAGGTACTCCTCCTCGGTGATGTAGTTGAGGTCCCTCATGTTGCGCAGGACGAGATTGCGGCGCCATGTGGAGTCGTCGGGCCCGAGGGGCTGGCCATTGGCGTCGCGGTAATAGCGGCGCCCCTGTTCCGCCCGCTGGCGGGCGTCGATGGGATTGAAGCGCTCGGGGATCTGCGTGAGGCCGGCGATCGTCGCGCACTGGGCGAGGGAGAGGTCCTGGACGTCGACGCCGAAGTAGTAGCGCGCGGCGGCCTGGACCCCGTAGACGCCGTTGCCCATGGGGATTTGGTTCAGATAGAACTCGAGGATCTGGTCCTTGACGTAGCGCGACTCGATCTGGAGGGCGGCGAGAGCCTCGCGGATCTTGCGCTCGATGTTGCGGTCGGTGCCGACGTCCTCGAGCGTCTTGCGGGCGAGTTGCATGGTGATCGTCGAGGCTCCGCGGACGATGCCCGCGCTGCGGAAGTTCCAGTAGGCCGAGACGAGGACATCCCAGGGGCTCACGCCGACGTGGTCGTAGAAGCGCTCGTCCTCGGCGGCGCGGAAGGCGTCGATGAGGTGGGTGGGGACCTCCTCGATCGGGACGAAGTCGCGGCGCTCGACGGAGTAGAACTCGGCCACGAGCGTGGCGCCGGTGCGGTCGTAGACCCGGGTGATCAGGCGAGGGGAGTAGTGCTCGAACTCGGGGAGGGGGGGAGACTCGCCGATGAGTGCCAGCAGGACGCCGGTCGCTGCGCCGGCCCCAGCGGCGACGATCAGGAGGAGAAGAAGCGTCAACCGCCCGAGCCACAGCCAAGGGCGGGAAGGGAACAGAGGACCGAGCATTGTGACTCCAGCGGACCTCCGCCGCCAGCCCGGTGTCAAGCCCGGACACAGATCACAGTTGACGACGCGCCATTTCGACTCGATGAGTTGCTCCCGGCAAGTCGCCACAGATCAGAGCGCCACGAGTCACACGCCTGAATTCGAAGACTCCCTGACCCCGCGTCATGTTTGATACCATCCATGACTTTCTGTGGCGCTATCCGTGGCTGCTCTTCGTCGCGCTTCACCTGACGCTGGGGCGCACGGCCTCCATCAGCCAGGCGATCATCTTCAAGCTGGATCTGTGGATTGCCGCGCCGTTCGCTTTCTTCTGGGACTGTGTGCAGGTGCCGCTCTGGTGGTGGCTCTACAATGCAGTGTCCCGGCGAACGCTCCGGACAAAGGCGATGACCCAGTGGATCGAGCGGCGCGAGCAGCGTGCCGAGCATCGCCGCCTCTGGCAGCGATTCGGCGCACTCGGCAATGGCGGCGTCGTGCTGCTGGCCGCCCTGCCGTTCTGGGGATGCGGGATGTGGACGGCGACTCTGCTGGCCTGGAGCATGGGCTCGCGCCTGAGCCGGGCGTTTTGGTATCTCGCGCTCGGGGGCCTGCTGGGGCTGATGGCGATGATTGCCCTTGGCCTGGGCGTCAAGTCGGTGGTCACTTGAGGGGATGGGTTCGGTTCTTGCCGCACCTCTCTCCGCGAGTGCCACCTTGTCGCGCTTTTCCCCGCCCATGCCCCGACGCCTTGCTCTCCTCACCGTGCTTCCCCTCTGTGCCGGGCAGGCCCTCGCGGCCAATGCCATCGTCACGCTGAGTGCTTCCGCCGAGCCGGCCGTGGTGCCTCCGGGCAGCACGTTCACGGTGGAGGTCTCCATGTCGATCGAGGACCCATGGCACGTGTACGGTCTGTATGCGGCCGGAGGGCCCGTGCCCACGAGCGTCGCTCTGGACGAAAGCCCAGGATTCGCGGCAGCGGGAGCCCCGTCGGAGCCCGAGCCGCACATGATCTATGACAATGGGTTCCAACTCGTCCTGCCGATGCACCCGGGGCGGCCCGTCTTCCGGCTGCCTGTGACGGTGTCTCCGGAAGTCCCCCCGGGTCAGCACACGCTCAGTGTCGAGGTGCGCTATCAGGCATGCAACGACACCACGTGCCTCCGGCCGGCGCGCGAGACGCTGGCGGTCTCCGTGACGATCGACCCCGCGGCGCCGATGCCCGAGCCGCCGGTCCAACTCGGTGCGGCGGTGCCACCGCCCCCCCCATCCGCTGGCGCGCTGTCGCCCGACGAGGTGCGCCTGCGCGCCGAAATGCAGAGCGTGATGGAGCGCGGTCTCGCGGCTTTTCTCGTCTCCGCGGGTCTGTTCGGGTTTCTCTCACTGCTGACGCCGTGCGTGTTCCCCATGATTCCGATCACCGTCTCGCTCTTCGCGAAGCGCGGTGAGCGGGGCCAGGGGCGCCCGGTCGTCTCCGCGCTCGTCTACGGCGCGTCGATCGTCGGGACGTACACACTGCTGGGCCTGATCCTCGCCGTGACCTGGGGCGCTTCGGGGGCGCGGCAGATCGCCGCCGACCCCTGGATGAACATGGCCCTGGGGCTGCTCTTCGTGGTCCTGGCGCTGAGTCTCTTTGGGCTGTTCGAGATCCGGATGCCGGCGTGGATGCTGAACTGGGCGGGCCGGGGGCAGCAGCGGGGCGGGTATCTCGGCGTGATGTTCATGGGCCTGGCGTTCACGCTGACTTCCTTCACGTGCACGGTCGCTTTCGCGGGATTCCTCTTGGCCCAGGCCGCTCAGGGGCACTGGCTCTGGCCCGGTCTCGGAATGCTGGTGTTCTCGGCCTGCTTCGCGCTGCCGTTCTTCCTCCTCGCCCTTTTTCCCCACTGGATCTCGCGCCTGCCCTCTTCGGGCGGCTGGCTGCACATCACCAAGGTGCTGATGGGCTTTCTCGAGATCGCCGCGGCGCTGAAGTTCTTCTCGAATGCGGACCTCGTGTGGGACTGGGGTGTCCTCCGCAATGGCAGCGTGCTGGCGATGTGGACACTCATCGCGCTCGCGATGACGATCTACCTCGTGAACGCCCTGCGCGAGCGCCTGGCTCTGGGACGTAGTGGACTGGCCCTGGCCAGCGGAGCGCTGACCGTCACCCTGGCTGTCGGCCTCACGGGGGGGCCACTGCCGCTGTGGGTGGCGACGTATCTGCCGGAGATCGGCCACGATGACCTGACGTGGCACGAAGACCTGGAGTCCGCCTATGCCGAGGCGCGGGAGACGGGACGGAACATCTTCGTGGATTTCACCGGATACACCTGCACGAACTGCCGCCAGATGGAGATCGAGGCCTTTCCGCACCCGGCGGTGAAACCGCTCTTGGAGGAGTACATCCGCGTCCGGCTCTACACCGACGATCTCCAGGAGGGAGACCGGTGGGCTGCGATTCAGGAGGAGCGCTTCGGAACGTCGGCGCTGCCATTCTATGCGTTGATCACGCCCGCGGATGAGATTCTGGATGTGCGAGCGGGCATGGTGAGGCCGCCGGAGGCCTTTGCGGAGTTTCTCCGGGCGGGTGTCGCCTCGGCCCGCTGAGATCTCTCTCAGCGCTGGGGCTGTGACCGCTGCATGTTGAAGACGCGCAGGCAGTGCTCGTAGATGTCCGTCGGCTCACGGTCGCTGCCGGGGAAGAGAGCGAAGAGCTGGTCACGCGCGCGCTGTACGCGGGGGTGATCCCCTGCCCGGAGGCCGGTCATGATCTCCTGCTCGAGCACGGCGACCTGGGCATTGCGCTCGGCGACATCGGCGTCGCTGCTGCTCTTGATCAGCCACGGCACGGCCATGAAGAGGGCCGCGCAGACGCAGGCGATGATCATCACTGTGCGGAACATGGGGCTGCCTCCTGTGAGGGGGTGCCGGAGTCCGGGAGCTGCGGGAGAATGAACCGGATCGTCGTTCCCCGCCCGGGCTCCGAGTCGATTTCGAGCGTGCCTCCGTGCTCCTCGAGGATCTTCTTCGTCACGGGCATGCCCAGACCCGTCCCCTTCGAGCCCTTGGTCGAGTAGAACGGGTCGAAGATCTGATCGAGCAGATGCGGGGGGATGCCACAGCCTGTGTCGGCGATCTCCAGGACGGTGTAGTCGTGCACGCCGTCGGTTTTGAACATCCGGTAGGCCGTCTCGCCCCGGTAGAGATGGAGCGCGCGGACGGTGACGCTTCCGCCCATCATGCATGCGTCGATCCCGTTGCCGACGACATTGAGGAGGCAGCGGAAGAACTGATCGGGATCGGCGAGGACGGGGGGAATATCTGGGGGCAGGTCGACCTCGAGTGACACCTGTGCTTCGGCCGCGCGCGTGGCGAGGGTGTCGAAGACCTCTTGGATGAGACTGTGCAGTTCGACGCCAGAGCGGATCGGCTTGCGCGCCTTCGAGAAGTCGAGCATGTCAAGGACGAGGAGCGAGATGCGGTTGATGTTGCGCTTGAGCATCTCCCATCCGCGGTCCCGCATGGAGATGTCGGCCTCCTCGAAGGCCATCTCCACGAGAGCCATGCCCCCCTTGACCCCTGTGAGGATGTTCTTGATGCAGTGAGAGATGCCCGAGACGGTCTGGCCGAGCGTCGCCAGGCGCGCCGTGTTGACCAGCTCGCTGTGGAGGCGCGCGTTCTCGATGGCCACGGCGGCCTGGCTGGCCATGATCTGAAGAACGCTGAGGTCGTCCGCGGTGAAGTGCTCGCCCCCCTCGGGACGGGTGACGTTGATTGTCCCGATCACGCGACCCTTGGCCTGGAGCGGCACGCACATGGAGCTGCGCATCGCACGGCCGGTCACAATCGACTCGAAGCGCGGGTCCGAGACAACCTTGTCGTCGAGCAGCACGGGCTCGGCATGCTCGATGACCCACTCGGCGATGGAGCCCCTTCGGGGGATGTAGCCGCGCTCGACGACCTCGCGGGGGAGGCCGCGGGAGGCGAGCATCTTCAGCTCGTCGCTCTCACGATCGATGAGCAGGATTGACCCCTGAGGGGCTTCGAGCTCGCGCGTCGTGAGATCGAGGATCAGCTCGAGGAGGGGCTGGAGCTCGAGGGTCGAGCTGATCGCCTGGCAGATGGCGAAGAGCGACGCGTTGATGCCCTCGGCCGGGGGGGGCGAAGGCACTTGAAGGTTCGGACTGGGCAAGGTGGCCATCTCGCTCAGACCTCGAGGATGTGGGCTGCGGGGTTGACCCCAAAAGCATCGGGACTGAGGACCTCATCGACCTCGCGGAGAAACTTGCCGGACTCGTCGCGCTGGGCGAGATCCATGAGCTTGGGGGCCTTCATGCGCACTCCGTGCCGGTAGAGCGCGAGGACATGGGGGTGGATCAGGTCGTCGTGCCTGATGCTGACCACGAGACCCACCTCGCCGGTGGTCAGGCGGACGAGGCTGCCCATGGGATAGACACCGACACACTCGATGAAGCGATCGACGAAGAGAGGCTCGAAGTCCTTCCCGCGGAGGCTGTAGATGAGCGCCATCGCCCTGTAGGGCAGCTGCTCCTCCTTGTAGCACCGCTTCGAGGTGAGAGCGTCATAGACGTCGGCGACGGCAGTGATGCGGCCCCACTGCGTGATCTCTTCGCCCCGGAGACCGCGGGGATAGCCCGAGCCGTTGCAGCGCTCGTGGTGCTCGTGGGCGACGATGGGGATGTCACTGCGGTGCGGGAAGCTCTCCTGGAGGAACTCGACGCCGCGCGTCGTGTGAGTCTTCATGATCTCGAATTCGGCGGCGGTGAGCTTGCCGGGCTTGTTGAGAATCTCCGGGGGCACAAGCATCTTGCCGACGTCGTGGAGCAGAACCGACTCGCCGAAGCGCTGGAGCTCGTCGCGGTCGAGCCCGAGTGCCTTGCCGAGCGTGAGGGCGAAGACGGTCACATTGACGCTGTGGCTGAAGGTGTACTCGTCGAAGTTCATCAGCTTGGTCAGGCTCGCGAGCGCGTCGTCGTTGCGCATGCAGGAGTCGACGAGATCCTCGACGACCTCGCGGGTCTGCTCCTCGTGGAGCTGGCGCCCGGCACGGACGTCCGCGAAGATGTCGTGCATGGCGGTGACGGCGACTTTGTAGGCCTGCTTGGCGGCGGGGAGCTCTTCACGGAACTCGGCGTTGTAGGCCGACCGCATCTTGGGCTTGGGCGGTTCGAGAGCCGGCGGCGACCCGGGCTCGGGGGTCGCGACCGCCACCGCGACGCGGGAGTCGACGTCCGCGCCCCGGGCTGTGTCGATGTGGAGCTCCCGGACGAAGTACTTGCGCAGCTTCTCGATCTGGTCGCGGCTGGTGATCTGCTTCCGGAAAAAGGGCACCTCCAGCCAGCCGCGGTCGACTTTCTCCACGTACATTCCGACCCGGAGGTCATCGATGGTGATCTTTCGCAGCATGAGTGTCCGCGCGCGGGCCCTGAGAGGCCCGGTGCGCCCTCTCAACCGATTGCATCGGCAAGACGGTCCGCCTTCTTGAGACGGGCGGCTGGTGAAAAGTCACGGAAAGTCAGCGCTCTGGCGGCGAGAGGCCGGGGAGGGCGTTCGCTCTTGACCCCGGTCCCCCGGGCCGCCCAATCTCGGAGGCCGAATCCGACTCAACACACGGGAGAACCGACCCATGGCACACACGCTTCCGCCTCTTCCCTATGCCGCCACCGCGCTCGAGCCGACGATCGACGCGCGGACCATGGAGATCCACCATGGCAAGCATCACAACGCCTACGTGACGAACCTGAACAACGCCATCGCGGGAAATGCCGCTCTGGAGGCCAAGTCCGTCGAGGCTCTCATCGCGGACTTGGCGGCCGTGCCCGAAAACATCCGTGGTGCGGTCCGGAACAACGGCGGGGGGCACGCCAATCATACGCTCTTCTGGCAGCTGATGAGCCCTGGCAAGGGCGGTGCACCTGCCGGGATCGCCGCGGACGCGATCAACAGCGCCTTCGGGAGCTTCGACAAATTCAAGGAGGAGTTCCAGAAGGCCGCGGTTGGGCGGTTCGGTTCGGGGTGGGCGTGGCTCGTCGTCGAGGGGGGCCAACTCGCCATCGGGTCCACCGCCAACCAGGACACCCCGCTGATGGGCAAAGCCGTGGCCGGACTCGGCGGGACGCCAATTCTTGCCCTCGATGTCTGGGAGCACGCTTACTACTTGAACTACCAGAACCGTCGGCCGGACTATGTCGCCGCTTGGTGGAATGTCGTCAACTGGGACAAGGTCAACGAGCTCCTCGCCAAGGCGAAGTGAGCTGAGCGAGCACCTGGAGACCGGCCGGGGGCCTTCCCTGGCTGATTTGCTCCATGCCGGGCTGTGAGGGACCTCATAGCCCGCAAGAGTGGCATCTGGCCCGATGCCACGGATTTTCCATGAGGATAGTGAGGATTTCGCGATGACACTTCCCTTCAGGCTCGCCACGTCGCTGCTCATGGCGATGCCGATGCTCGTCTCCGGTGCCCCAGCGACGGCGGAGGAGTTCGCCGGGGCGATCGAGCGAGCTCACGGAATCGATGCCTGGCGCAGCCACCGCGCCGTCGAGGCCTCGATCGAGGTCATCTTCGGCGGCGAGACGCGTCTGCACGGCGTCATGACCTTTGAGACGCAGTCGATGCGTGTCCGCATCGATCAGCACAGCGGCACTCGGCTCGTCTTCGACGGTGACCGCGCCTGGGTGTCCCCGGGCACCGCGGACTTCGACTCGGCGAGGTTTCATCTGCTGACCTGGCCATACTTTCTCGCGGTGCCCTTCAAGCTCCGTGACCCGGGCACGCACATCGAGCTGAGCGGAGAGCGTGACCTGGGCGGCGTCCCTCACCCGACGGCTCGGCTGACGTTCGACCCCGGGGTGGGGGATGCCCCCGATGACTGGTATCTTCTGTACCGCGATCCGGGCAGCGACCTGCTCCACGCGATGGCTTACATTGTGACATACTACGGCCGCCCGGCGGAGGGCGAGGAGGAGGTCCACGCCATCGTCTACGACGGCTGTGTGGACTTCGAGGGAGTCACCTTGTCGACCCGCTGGCGTTTCCACGACTGGAGCGAGGCCGAGGGGATCCGCGGCGACCCCATCGGCCATGTGCGGATCACACGTCTCCGCTTCGTCGATCCGCCGGCCGGATTCTTCGACCGGCCAGCGGACGCGCGCGAGGACCCGCTTCCGGCGCGCTGAACCTTGACATCGCCCGCGCGGGTCGCGGAGCATCGGCGGCTCACCCGCTGACGTGAGGCGTCGATCGCGTGGACACGGAACTCATCCTCGGCTTCGAGATACACACCGAGCTCAAGACGGCGTCGAAGATCTTCTGCGGCTGCCCGACGGTCTTCGGCGCGCCGCCGAACACGCAGGTCTGTCCGGTGTGTCTCGGCCTGCCGGGGGTGCTCCCCGTCCTCAACGAGCGGGCGGTGGAGTTCGCGCTGCGGACGGCACTGGCCCTGGGGTGCGACATCCCCGGGCGGGCCACGTTCGACCGGAAGAACTACCACTACCCAGACCTGCCGAAGAACTACCAGATCAGCCAGAACTACCACCCCTTCGGCACCGGCGGGGCGGTGGAGATCACGCTGCGCGACGGGACAGCCAAGCGCATCCGGATCAACAACATCCACCTCGAGGAAGATGCCGGCAAACTCCTTCACTCGGAGGTCCCCGGTGCCGACTGGTCCGTGGTCGACCTCAACCGTGCGGGTGTCCCCCTGATCGAGATCGTCACGGAACCCGACTTCCGGACGCCCGAGGAGGCGCAGGTCTTCATGCAGACCATGCGGTCGATTCTGCGCTACATCGACGTCTCCGACTGCAAGATGCAGGAGGGCAGCCTGCGCTTCGAGGCCAACATCAGTGTCCGGCGCCGGGGCGACACTGCCCTGGGGCCGAAGGTGGAGATCAAGAACCTGAACTCCACCAAGACCGTCCTGCGGTGCATCGAGCACGAGTTCGAGCGCCAGACGGAGATGCTCGAGCGCGGCGAGCGGGTGGCGCAGGAGACGAGGCTCTGGGACGAGGTGAGGGGCTGCACTGTCGCGATGCGATCGAAGGAGTTCGCGAACGACTACCGCTACTTCCCCGATCCGGATCTCGTGCCCGTGCTGATCACGGCGGAGATGCGTGAACGTGTGGCGGCGTCTCTGCCGGAGCTCCCGGCGCCGCGGCGGCGGCGATTCGCGGAGGAGTTCGGGTTGCCTGAGTACGACGCGGCAATCCTGACGGTCGACCGGGCCGTGGCCGACTACTTCGAGGAGGCCGTGAGGATCTGCGGCAAGGCCAAGCCGGTTTCGAACATCATCATGACGGACGTCTTGGCTCATCTCAACGACCATGGCCTCGACATGGAGGATTTTCCCGTCCCGGCGCGCTCGCTCGCGGCGCTCATCGGGCTGATGGAGGAGGGTGTCATCTCGACCAAGATCGCCAAGACGGTCCTCCGGAGGATGATCGAGACGGGCAAGGAGCCCCGCCAGATCGTCGAAGAGGAGGGGCTGATTCAGATCAGTGACACGCCGGCACTCGAGGCCATTGTCGATCAGGTGATCGCGGCGAACGCCGCGGCCGCGGAGGAGTACCGCGCAGGGAAAGACAAGGCCAAAGGCCGGCTGGTCGGGGAAATCATGAAGGCGTCCAGGGGGAAAGCAAACCCCGCACTCGTCAACGAGTTGATCGACCGCAGACTGCGCGGCTGAGATCCCTCAGGGGGTGATCGAGTGATCGTCGGCGGCATAGGTCGGCGTGCCGTGATTGCCGACGCCGCAGCTCACCGGGTCCACCATGCTTCCGAGGCGGTAGGCCTCCCCGGTCTCGGGGCAGACGAGGGTTGAGGCCCTCGTCCCCAGGCGCTGGGCGATGTCGTTGACCGTGACACCGCTGCGCCCAGGGCCTCCCTGCGCGAGAACGGCGCGCTTGGCCTGCTCCATCGACGTCATCTGATTCCGGCACTGCTGGGCGAGGGCGTCGATCTGAGCTCCGCTGCGGGTGCCGCCTCCTCCCGAGCGGGACAGTGAGTAGCGTGCATTCTGGGCCGAGTCGTACCCGAAGCGGACCAGCTTGCGGAAGCCAGGGCTGACAAACCAGAGTGCAACCAGAGCCACCACGACGACGCCAGCGATGATCTTGCCCTTCATTCTCGAAGATCCTCCCCTCGGATCAGACTCCATTGTCCTCGGCCGCGGCCTCCCGTCAACGCCGGAGATTCAAGCCTCTCATCAGGCAAGACGATACCCTCGGTGAGGGCCCGCGGGCCCTCCGGACTCACCGTGCGCCGTGCCACATTCATCCTCGCCCTCACGATTCCCGCCGCCGGCCTGGGGGCTGCAGCGGCGACGCTCACCCAGCGGATGCTCGCGGAATCGGCTCCCCAGCCCAAGGCGGCGACCGCGCCCCAGGGGCCCTCGCAGCCTCGCCCCGCGCAGGGACCGCAGTTTCCCCTGCCTTCAAGTCTGGAAGAGGGAGACCGGCTCTATCCCCTGGAAATTCAGCGCATCACACTCTCTCCAGCGTCCCGGTCCCGCTACCTCCAGCTCAGCATACTCATCAACTGTGGGCAGGATTCGACCGTGCATGAGGCGCTGACGGCCTCGCGGGGCGAGTCGCTGGTCCGGGCTCTTCAGGAGCAGCTCGGGGCCACGCGCAGCGAGGAGCTCCTGAGCCCCTCGCGGAGAATGGACCTCCGCGAGCGGATGATTCTCCTCTTCAACCGCGTCCTCCGAACCACTTCGATCAAAGACATCTACTACGAGACCTTCATCATCAGCTGAACGGGCAGCTCGAGCTTGACCTTCGCGCGGCCCTCTGGTCGCCTGGGGCCCCTTTTCCCTCTCAGACAAGGAGTTCCCCATGACACAGAAGGGCGTCACCATCTGGTTCACCGGCCTCAGCGGGGCCGGCAAGTCCACAATTGCTCATGTTCTCGCCAACCGGTTCCACGAAGCGGGGCTGAGGTTCGAGATCCTCGACGGCGATGTCGTCCGCACAAATCTTTCGAAGGGACTCGGCTTCTCCAAAGAGGACCGCGACACGAACATCCGGCGGATCGGCTTCGTCGCTCATCTGCTGACGCGCAATGGTGTGATCGTGATCTGCGCCGCCATCAGCCCTTACCGGGCCATCCGCGACGAGGTGCGCGAGATGATCGGCGACTTCGTGGAAGTCTACGCTGCCGCTCCGCTCGAGACGTGTGAGGAGCGGGACGTCAAGGGCCTCTACAAGAAGGCGCGCGCCGGCGAGCTCAAGGAGTTCACGGGCATCAGCGACCCGTACGAGGAGCCACTCCACGCGGAGGTCGTCTGCCACACGGACAAGGAGACGCCGCAGCAGAGCGCGCAGAAGATCCTCAACAGACTCGTGGAGCTGGGCTATCTGCCCCCGATCTTCCGCGGCGAGGACTGAGCGCGGGCTCCGATGGATCGCCTTGTCGACCTCCACATGCACTCGACGGCCTCGGATGGCACCCTGACGCCAGGCGAGGTTGTCGCAATGGCGCGCGAGGAGGGCTTGGCCGCCATTGCGCTGACGGATCACGACACCACTGCGGGCCTGCCCGAGGCCATTGCGGCGGGCCGGCGGCTGGGTGTCGAAGTCGTCCCCGGCATCGAGATCAGCGCGAAGCGCGAGCGAGGTACGCTTCACATCGTGGGGCTGTTCATCGATCCCGAGGACGGGCGGCTCGAGGAGCGGTGTCAGGCGCTCCAGGCGGAGCGGGGGCGGCGGAACGAGAGGATCGTCTCGCGCCTGTGCGAACTGGGAATGCCGGTCACGCTCGATGAGGTCCGTGGCAAGAGTGGAGGGGGTGTCATCGGCCGGCCGCACTTTGCGGCTGTCATGGTCGAGAAGGGCTACGTCGCGACCCGGGAGGAGGCGTTCGACCGGTGGCTGGCCAAGGGCCAGCCGGCCTACTTCCCGAAGGCGCTCCTCGACCCTGCGGAGTCGATCGCGATGATCCACGATGCTGGGGGAGTGGCTGTCTGCGCTCATCCATCGCAGCTGAGATGCGCCGGCGAGCACGAGCTGGAGGGTGCGATCGCCGAGCTCCGGCATCATGGGCTCGATGCGATCGAGACACAGTGGTCAACGGCCACGGCGGAGGAGATGGCGCTGACGGAGCGGGTCGCCGGGCGCCAGGGCTTGCTGCGATCGGGCGGTTCAGACTTCCACGGGGGCAACAAGCCGGACATCCGGATGGGCGTGGCCCGTGGCCAGATCCGGGTCACGGCCGACGTGCTCGAGGCACTGCGCCGGGCCGCCCGGCCACGCGCCCGCACCTGAGGCATGACCTGCCCCGCCGCCCCCACGCTGATGATCGTGACCGACGCGATCCGGGGCGACTACCTGAACCCGGACGACGCGCCTTTCCTGTGCGGGCTGCGGGAGACCTGCTCTCACGCGCGGCGCCTGCGGCCGAACTTCGGCTTCTGTGAGCGGTCGGAGATGTTCACGGGGACGCGTCCCGACGTGAACGGGTATTTCTGCGCCATCACGCTGGGCGAAGGCTCGGACTTTGCGCGATGGGACACCACGCTCTGGCGCCTGCTCGACTGGGACACCGCGTTTGGGCGCCGATGCATCCGGCGTGCCATGCGCGAGTGGTTCCGCCGCGTCCGCGGCATCTCGCAGCCGATCTACGAGATCCCCGTGCGGCTCCTCCCGAAGGTGGTCCTGACGGAGGATCGCTTCGATTTTCACGACGATCTGGGCCGCTTCAGCGTCGAGACGCTCTTCGACGTCCTGGCCCGCGAGGGGCGGACGACCTTCTTCGACGCCTTCCCTTCACTCCGCACACCGGCGCACTGGGACCACGAACGCGTGGAGATCATTCTGCGCGGATTCGACACTCCGAGCGATTACTACCCGATGTACCTCGGCAAGGGTGATCACATCGGCCATCTCCACGGTCCGCGAAGCCCCGAGCGGCGCGAGATGGTCCGGGCGGTCGACGGTGAGGTCGAGCAGATCCTCACACGCTTCCGCGAGAAATGGCCCGAGGGGTGCTTTGTCATCTTCGGCGATCACGGGATGGTCGACGTCGAGCGCACGCTGTCGGTGATGCCCCTGCTGCGGCGCGCGGCGCGCGGTGCCGGGCTTCGCCCAGGGCGCGATTTCGAGGTCTGGCTCGACTCGACACTCGTGAGGCTCTGGTTCCGCCGGGAGCGAGCACGCGAGGCGCTGACACGCTGGATCTCCGCGGACGAGGAGATGAACCGCCGCGGCCAAGTCCTGACGCCTGAGCGCTGCCGCGAGCTCCACGTGCCCCCGCCGGGTGGAGCGTACGGCGATCTCTATTGGCTCGCGCATCCGGGGGTGCTTCTCTGGCCTGATCACTTTCACCACCACGTGAAGTACCGTGGAATGCACGGCTACGAGACGCACCACGACGGCCAGAAGGGCTACGCCATCTGGCACGACCCGCGGCGTCCCCGCATTCTCCTCGATGAGATCGAGGGAATTGACATCTGCCCGCTGATCGCGAGTCTTCTCGATGTGCCCGCTCCCGCTCAGTGCCAGGGCACCGATCCCGGCCTGCGCGGCTGACCATGTCCCGTGTCTCCATCATCCTGCGCGTGAAGAACGAAGGCCGAACTCTCGGCCAAGTGCTCGAGGGCGTTGGGTTGCAGCGGGGAGTCGAGCCGCCGGAGCTCGTCGTCGTCGATTCGGGCTCGACGGATGACACCCTCGCCATCGCCGAACGGCACGGCGCGGCCATCGTCCGGATACGTCCGGAGGACTTCACCTGGGGTGGCGCAATCAACAGGGGCATCGAGGCCTCGTCGGGGGATATCGCCGTGATGCTCTCTGGGCACTGTGTGCCGGTGGACGAGCATTGGCTCCGCGAGCTGATCGCGCCCTTTGGGGCGCCGGAGGTCGCGGCGACGGCCAGCCGGCACGTCCCGGACCTGTGTGTCGATCCGCTGGAGGCGGTGGAGCTCGCCGAGTGGTTTCCACCGGGCGAGGCGCCGGTGGAGGCGGGGATCTACTCCAACTCGGCGGGCGCCGTGCGCCGTGCCGTCTGGGAGGTTCACCGCTTCGACGAGGGCCTGATGCTGTGTGAGGACGGAGAGTGGGCCATGCGCGTCCGGGCGGCCGGCCACCGGACGCTCTACTGCCCGCGCAGCCAAGTCGTGCACAGCCACAGACCGGCTGTGGATGTCGTCTATCGGCGCTGGTTCTGGCGCGCGTTCACCGGGGTGGCGTTCATCGAGGGAGCGCGTGACGGCCAGATTCTCTACCTCGGCTACAAGACGGCCAAGTATCTCTGGCAAGACCTGCGGATGCTCTGGCGCGACGGACGGCCCTGGGCTTGGTGGCGTGCTCCGTTCTACGAGCTGGCGCGGCAGTGGGGAGCCTTCGCAGGGGCACGGCTTTCCCGGTCGGGGCGCGTCGGCCTGCGCGGACACGACTACGCAATCCGTGTTCCACGCCCCATCGCGCTCGTCGACCCCATCCTGCGAGGGCTGGAGCGCCCGGGGCGAAGCCATGTCTGCGGATGACCTCGCGAGCCATCACTTCACCGTTCACCACGACCGTGAGATCGACGGCCAGGTGCGGACGGATGTCGAGCACATCCGCGATGCCACTCTGGCCACCCACCCTGGGGCGGTGGGCCTCTTCCTCGTGGGAGGATTCGGCCGAGGCGAGGGCGGTGTCGTGCAACGGGACGGGCGCTGGCGGCCGGCAAACGACTACGACTTCGAACTCATCACGCGCGGACCCGTGGATCATGGGGCGCTCCGCGACCTCGGCGTGCGTCTCGCGCGGGAGTGCGGCGTGCCGATGGTGCACATCGAGCACTCGCTCGCCTGGAAACAGCGCCTGCGTGGCCCGACGGAGTACACGGTCGACCTCCGCCTCGGCAGTCTGGCGCTGCATGACCCGCACGACATGCGGACGCGGCTGTGGCGGTGCCAGGCGCCCCGCATTCCGCTCACGGATGCGATGCAGACGCTCTTCACCCGGACGGCGGCGCTGCTGTGGTGCTTCGAGTCGCCAAGAGATTGGCGTCGGGCCGGGATGCCGGCGCGCTTCGATCTGGCGATCCAGGTCTCGAAGGCTCTTCTGGCCATCGAGGATGCCAGGCTCATCCGGGTCCGACGCTATCATCCCCTGTATGCGAAGCGTCTTCAGCGATTCTTGACCCTCGGCGCCGGCGAGTCGCTCGTCTCGGCCATGCGCTGGGCCACGGAGTTCAAACTCCGTCCCGATGCGACTTCGATTCCGGAGGACCTCGAGGGGCTGTGGTTCCGGGCCAGAGACTGGCTCCTGGCCGAAGCGTTTCAGCACGCGGGCGCGATGACGGGGCGACGTGTCGAATCCTGGAGGGACTTCGGCCAAGCCACGCGCTGGCGAAGCCTGCGAGGGCGCGACCGATGGCGCCTGCTGCGGAGCCGGGCCGTTTGGGAGCGTCACCGCGAGCTGGCACTCGTGAACATGCTCGCCCTCGCGGCGCTGCAGCGTGACGGCTCCAGCGATCCCAAACTGTCGGCGAGTGCGCGGCGGATCTGTGAGGACCTCGGCGAAGCCGCTGGCCCTGGCTGGAACGGCCTGCGGCTCGCGCTCCTGCGCCTTTTCGAGCGCCTCTGGTGACTCAGGTGCCAACTGCGGCGGAGTCGATCGAGCGCATCCTCGCCCCGCCCTGGTTGACGAAGTCCGGACGGTGAATCGTTTCCTCCTCGGCGCCGAGCAGCAGATGCTCGGCGCACTCGACGCCCTGCATGAAGCCGTGGTCCTGATTGGAGACCTCGTACTTCCAGGCGCCGAAGCGGCCCCGGGAGTGGATGCCCTTCGCCTCGAGGGCCGGCAACAGGGCTTCGAGCGCGGCGTCGCGCCCGAGGCTCGGTGTGGGGTACCCATAGGGAAGGCGGCGGACGTAGACATTGTCGACGAGGTCCACCGAGTCGATCAGGCGCGTGTTGACCATGCCCTGCAAGACATCGTCGAGCACACGGCCGGGGTCCACCGGCTTGACGGGCGACTCGCTGACCTCGGCCATGAGCGACCAGCAGCGCGCGATGTCCGGCACATTGTTGGGGGAGTAGTTCGAGAAGACGGTGACGCGGTAGAAGGGGCAGTTGGCCTCGGGGAAGTACATCCAACACTTGGTGCTGATGTGCGGACCCGGGGTCCCCTTCACTCCGACACCGACGACGTGGGTTGCGCTGTGGACGAGCCCCTGGGCGGCTGCGCGCCAGCTCTCGACGCCGGTGATCTCGGCGAGCATATCGAGAGGGATCGTCGAGACGAGCGCGTCGTACGGGCGATCCGAGCCGTCGCTGAAGTGCGCGACGCGGCGTTCGGTGTCGAGAGCAGTCAGCCGCGTGTGGAAGTGGATCCTGCCGGGCGGCAGGCGACGGCCGAGTTCGCGCCAGATGGCGCCCGTCCCGCCGTGGAGAGGGAAGCGGAAGGTGGCATTGGGACCCCACGAGACATCGTCTCTTTCGAGGATAATGTTGCGGAGCACACGCGCGAGGTCGACGGGGGCGACGCGCTCGCCGACCCAGTCTGTCGCCAACTCACGGGGAGGATAGGCCCAGACCTTGAAATTGTACGGCGTCATGAAGTGCTTGGCGAGCCCCTCACCGAAGTAGTGCAGGATGAAGGTCTCGAAATCCCGTGGCCGCTCTCTCACCTCGGGTCTCTGAAGCAGCCCCTCGACACACTCCCAGAGCGCCTCCCGGGGCAGGCGCCGAATGTTGTTCTGGAAGGGGTAGGGGACGAATCTCCCGGCGATCCAGACCCACGACTCACGCTCGTGGCGGATCCACCCGTCCTCGCCGAGGAGCGAGTCCATCATGCGGTCGAAGTACTCATAGTGGGAGAACTGAACGTGCCCGCCGTGGTCCCAGGTGTAGCCCCCCGCGTCGGTGACGGACCCGGCCAGTCCCCCGGCCTCGCCAGTGGCCTCCACCACGTGCCAGTCCTCGTGGCCGAGCTCATGGAGCCGCCATGCGGCGCCCAGACCGGTGGGGCCGGCGCCGATGATCAGAATCCGCTTGGGGGGATGGACTGCCATGACGCTCACAGGGACGGAGAGTGCCCCGGCACCGTATCAGAGGCCGGGGCCCGGTCAAGGGCTCTCTCCCGAAATGGTATGTTCGCCTCTGGACTTCTCGCGCCGGGGTGTGGAAAGGTGCTGGTCTCTGTGTCCCGCCATGACCGCTGATCCGCTCATCCGCAACTTCTCCATCATCGCCCACATCGACCACGGCAAGTCGACGCTGGCCGACCGGCTGATCGAGATGACCGGGGCGCTGACGCGGCGGGAGATGCGCGAGCAGGTCCTGGACTCGATGGAGATCGAGCGCGAGCGGGGGATCACGATCAAGGCGCAGGCGGTCCGGCTCTGGCACGAGAAGGATGGCAGACGGTACCAGCTCAACCTCATCGACACACCGGGACACGTCGACTTCGGATACGAGGTGAGCCGCTCGCTCTACGCCTGCGAGGGTGTCCTGCTGGTGGTGGACGCGGCGCAGGGCGTCGAGGCTCAGACCCTGGCCAACGTGTACCAGGCGATCGAGCACGACCTGGAGATCATCCCCGTGATCAACAAGGTCGACCTGCCGAGCGCCGACCCGGACGGTGTGATCGACCAGATCGAGTCTCACATCGGCCTCGATGCCCACGGGGCGGCCCGCATCAGCGCGAAGACGGGGCTCGGCTGCGAGGCGGTGCTCGACGCCGTCGTCACGCGGATCCCTCCTCCCCCAGCCGACCGGACCTCGCCGCTGCGGGCCCTCATCTTCGACTCCACGTTCGACTCGTATCGCGGCGTCATCGTGTACGTGCGGGTGAAGGAGGGCGAGATCCGCCCCGGGGACCGCATCCGCTTCATGGCGAGCGGCAGCGACTGGCTCGTCGACGAGGTGGGGCACTTCGGCCCGAAGATGACGCCGGATGCGACCCTCGGCGCGGGCGAAGTCGGTTACATCATCGCCGGCGTCAAAGACATCCGCGCCGTCAAAATCGGCGACACGGTGACCCACGCGAAGCGGCCCGCGGCGGAGCCCTTGCCGGGCTTCCGCGAGGCGCAGCCGATGGTGTTCGCCGGCTTCTACCCGGTGAACAGCGACGACTACGACGACCTGAAGAGCGCCATCGAGAAGCTGCAGCTCAACGACGCCTCCTTCCACGTGGAGGCCGAGTCGTCGACGGCGCTCGGCTTCGGCTTCCGCTGCGGCTTCCTCGGCCTGCTCCACATGGAGATCATCCGTGAGCGTCTCGAACGCGAGTACGACACCGAGATCCTGGTGACGGCGCCGAGCGTCCCGTACCGGGTTGTGCTGACGGACGGCACGGAGCTCATGATCGACAACCCGTCGAAGCTGCCGGACGTGTCGAAGATCGACCACATCGAGGAGCCATTCATCGAGGCGCACGTCATCGCCCCGCCGCAGTACCTCGGGGGTCTGCTGACGCTGCTCGAGGGCCGCCACGGCGTTCAGAAGAAGATGGAGTACATCGCGACGACGCGCGTGCTGCTCACCTACGAACTTCCGATGTCGCAGATCATCACGGACTTCTACGACAAGCTGAAGTCGGTCAGCTCCGGGTACGCCAGCTTCGACTACCAGCTGATCGGCTACCGGCCCGACCCCCTGGTGAAGCTCGACATCCTGATCAACGGGCAGCCCGTCGATGCGCTCAGCGTGATCGTCCTCCGGGCCGACGCCGAGCGGCGCGGGCGCCAGCTGGCGCAGAGGCTGCGCAAGATCGTCCCGAGGCAGCTCTTCGAAGTCGCGATTCAGGCCGCGATCGGAAGCAAGATCATCGCGCGGGAGACCGTCAAAGCAATGCGCAAGGATGTCCTCGCCAAGTGCTACGGCGGCGATATCACCCGCAAGCGCAAGCTCCTCGAGAAACAGAAGGAGGGCAAGAAGCGCATGAAGTCGATCGGTCGCGTGGACATCCCCCAGGAGGCCTTCATGGCCGTCCTCAGCATTGGGGAGGATGAGTGACGCGGGGCTCCCCGGGCCCGCCTTCCTCTCTGCCGGAGTGAAGCACTCCCACCGGGGCCATCGTCAACATTCTCTTCTCTGGCGCGTCTTCTGTTCCGAAGGCGGCCGCCGGTTTTCATCGCGGTGGCCTCGTCACCTGATCAGCGCCCAGCGCCACGGACAGCACGGGGACACATCTCGCGCCGGGCCGCTGGGCGTGTGTCCACGAGGAGAGGCCATGGTCTCGTTTCGTCGCTGTCTGCGTTCGGTGGCTGCGCTGGCTGCGGCCACGGGGATCCCAGCCGCATCGGCAGAAGTCGCCGACCTCCGCATCACGGAGGTGAGACCGGAGACCGACCAAGTGGAGGTCACGAACACCTCACGCCTCGGTTTCACGACGGTCTCCAATCTCCCATTCTCACACTCGCTCAATGAGGCCACCTTCATTGCCGGGGGCACGTCCTTTGCCTCGGGCGAGTCGCGGGTGTTCACGGTGCCAGGGCTCAACGACACGGGGAGCGATCTCTGGCTCTACAGCGACGGCAACTTCACGAGCCCGGGCTCGATTGTCAGTGGACTGAAGTA
This sequence comes from Candidatus Sumerlaeia bacterium, assembly GCA_013360565.1. Lineage (GTDB taxonomy): Bacteria > Sumerlaeota > Sumerlaeia > JABWBI01 > JABWBI01 > JABWBI01. Next base: position 22,354 of record JABWBI010000009.1, read on the forward strand.
CGGGGCCGGCACGGTCTTCGGCCGGGAGGCAATCGCGGTGGCGGCGGGCATCTGGCCCTCCGATTCCGCCTTCGTCCCCGCCGGCGTCTCTCCGGAGTCGCTCCGAGCCGTCGCATACGACACAACGGATCCGGCCAGCTGGGCCGCGGGGGGTGCCACGCTGGGCGCCTTTTTCGGGACGGGGACGGTGATCACGGCCCCTCACCCTGACATCCCGCTGGGCACGGTCTCCATCGAGCTGGAAGTTGTCGCCTCCGGGCTGGTGGCGCCGATCGGGCTCGAGGAGCCGGACGACGGAACCGGGCGTCTGTTCATCTACGACCAGGCGGGATTCATCTGGGTGGTCGAGAGCGGTGCGCTCCTGCCCACGCCTCTGCTGGATGTCTCGGCCCGGCTGGTCACACTGGGCGTCGCGGGCCCCGGCACCTTCGACGAGCGGGGACTCATCGGCTTCGCGCTTCATCCGGACTTCACCAGCAATCGGCGCTTCTACACATTCACGTCCGAGCCCGTGAGCGGGACGGCGGACTTTACGAATACCTCACCGACTCAGAACTGCCAGACCGTGATCGCGGAGTGGCAGACCCAGCCGGGGAACCCGAACCTCGCTGACCTCGGCTCGCGGCGGGAGATCCTGCGAATCGACAAGCAGCAGTTCAATCACAACGGCGGGACCATGCGGTTCGGCCCGGACGGGATGCTCTACATCGCCATCGGGGACGGTGGCGGGGCTGACGATTCGAATGACGGGACCCAGTTCGGCAATCCCATCCGGGGCCATGACTACCCCGGCAACGGGCAGGACACGGGGACCATCTACGGAAACATCCTGCGCATCGACGTCGATGGCAGCGATGGCGTGAACGGACAGTATGGCATCCCCGCCGGCAACCCCTTCGTGGGAGGCCAGGGGCTCGACGAGATCTGGGTGTACGGCCTGCGCAACCCCTTCCTATTCAGCTTCGACTCTCTGACCGGGGATCTCTACATCGGCGACGTGGGCCAGAATCAGATCGAAGAGGTGCACATCGCCGGAGCGGGTGACAACTGCGGGTGGCGCCACATGGAGGGGTCCTTCTTCTTTGACCCCAACGGGACGAGCCCGGGTCGCTTGGTGTCGATCCCGATCGAGCCGATCCCGCCGGATCTGCTGGCCCCGGTCGCCGAGTACGACCACGGGGACGGCATCTCGATCATGGGCGGCTTCGTCTACCGCGGCACCGCCATCCCCGCGCTCGACGGGCTCTATGTCACGGGGGATTTCACGCGCTCCTTTGCCACGCCCAGCGGCCGGCTCTTCCACCTCGACGGCGCGAACGAGTTTCACGAGCTGCGGATTGGAGATCCCGAGCGTCCTTTCGGGCTGTTCCTGAAGGGCTTCGGAGAGGATCGCAGCGGGGAGATCTACGCCTGCGGATCGACGGACATCGGCCCCTTCGGCACCAGCGGCGTCGTCCTCCGGCTCGTGCCGCTGCCGACCACCGCGGCCCGGCAGGCCTTGATCTACTTCTGAGGGGCCTCGATTTGCGAGCCGGCCACGGGCATCGAGACGCCGTGAGCCGCGCCTCATCGGTCCCGTCGCATCATCTTGCCATGGCGAGTGCCGTGTCGTAAACTGGGGTGAGATGTTTTCCATTCCAGGGAGCCACCCCTTGACGCACAGCACCGTCCACTCACTCGCAGTGCTCTTGATCTTCGCCTCGGCGGTGCCGGCCGCCCCTGTCCGGCACGGGGACAGCCCGCGACTGGGCGGCGAACTGGCCCGCGTGGTGGCTCTCGCCGGCCAGGGATTGACCCTCGCCGCCATGCCTGCCGACGCCGCACCCGTTCTCACGCGAGGAGGGCGAGTTCAGGTGGAGTTGTCGCTCGCATCTTGGGACGATGACACGCCGCAGCGTCTCGCTGACGCGGGCCTCGAGGTGGAGACCTCATCCGCGCGCTGGCAGATGGCGACGGGGTGGGTGGCGCCGCGCGATCTCCGAGCCGTCTCGGAGGTCGTCGAACTCGCGGTGATGAGGCCGTTTCAGGAGCCCGTGCTGAGTGTGGGGGCGACGACGTCGCAGGCCGATCTCTACACGGGATCGAACACAGCGAGACTCGACTACGGCGTGAATGGGGCCGGATACCAGGTCGGCGTGCTGAGCGACAGCTTCTTCGCGACCATCGGGGGGACGCTGAGCGGGACCACCCTGACGGGCTCCTCCCCCCAGCTCACCGGCGACCTCCCGGCTCAGGTGACAGTGCTGGACAACGGCACGGGGATCGCCGGGCTGACAGACGAGGGCGCCGCGATGGCGGAGCACGTCTATGATCTGGCGCCGGGGGCTGGCCTCGCGTTTCACACCGCATTTCGAGGGCAGACAGACTTCGCCAACGGAATCCTGGAGCTCCGCAACGTCGCCGGATGCGACGTGATCGTCGATGACGTCTTCTACCTGTCAGAGCCATTCTTCCAGGATGGGCCGATTGCCCAGGCCGTCGAGCAGGTGGTGGCCCTCGGCGTTCCGTACTTCTCCTCGGCGGGGAATCTTGGCCGTGTGGGCGTGCTGGACACGTACCGGGATGTCGTCCCGGGGTCGAACACGCCGGGCGTGGATCCTCCGAACGGCAACGAGCTGCACGACTGGACCGGGATGGGGCAGCCCTTTGCCCGCGTGACGATTCCCAGCGGACGGCGCGTGCGCTTCATCCTTCAGTGGAGCGAGCCATTCGCGGGGGCGCTGGGACCGGGTTCCCAGGGGGATTTCGACCTCGTGCTCTACCGCAGCGCCTCGGTGACGTCTCAGATCATCGCGTTCTCGACGAACGCCCAGGGCGTGGAGGGGGCGCCGAGCGGCGATCCCCTCGAGATCCTCGACTTCACGGCGAGCGCCTCGACAAACGGCGACTTCTTCCTGGCGATGAACTGGTTCCGCGGCCGGCGGGACAACGTGACGCTCCGCGTTGTACCCGTGGTCAGCGGGAGCGGGGTCACCTTCGACGGGGCGATCTTCAACGACATGACGACCTTTGGCCACTCGGCGGCGGTCAATGCGAGCAGCGTGGCGGCGATCGACTACTTCGAGATCGAGCAGGGCGGCAACGTGTACGAGATCCCCGGCCGCTTCGACGTCGAGCCGTTCTCCTCGCTCGGCGGAAACCTGCCGTACTTCTTCAGCCCGACAGGCACCGCCCTTCCCGGGGCACCTCAGCTCCGCTTCAAGCCCGACATCGCCGCGCCCGACGGCTGCAACACGACCTTCTTCGGGCAGGACCGCGGGGGAGACGCCGACAGCTTCCCCAACTTCTTCGGCACCTCGGCCGCTGCGCCGCACGCCGCGGCGGTCGCGACGCTCCTGCTGGACCGGATGGACAATTTCGGGCTCAACCTGACACCGGCGCAGGTCTACACCGTTCTGAACTCGACATCGATCGACATCCAGGATCCCGGGCGAGATCCCCTCGGCGGCTTTGGCACGGTGTGGGCACCTTACGCTCTCGCGCCCCCGTCGAGTGTGATCGCGGATGACATCCTCGACGCGCTCCCGTCCCCCGCGGGAGCGGACGTGAACCGTGACGGCGTGGTGAACGCCGCGGACATCGTCGCCCGGCGCAATCAGGGAATCTGAGTCCCCGCGCCGATGTCCGTGCGAAACTGCATGCCCTCGAACTGAATGGCCTCCAAGGCCGCGTAGGCTTTGCCACGGCACTCCTCGGCGTCCGGCGCCAGGGCCGTGACCGCGAGGACGCGGCCGCCGCTGGTCACCACGTGCTCGCCCTCCGCTGCCGTGCCGGCATGGAACACGACGCCGTCTCCGCCGAGGATCCGCTCGGCGGCGGAGAGGCCGCGGATCACGTCACCGCGCCGGGGCGACTCGGGGTAGCCTGCCGAGGCAACGACGACTGTGACGGCTGCCCCCGGCTTGGCCAGAAGCTCGATCTCGTCGAGCCGGTCGTCGAGCATCGCCTCCACGACCTCGGCGAAATCGTTCTCGAGAAGCGGGAGCAACACCTGGGCCTCGGGATCGCCCAGGCGCACGTTGTACTCGAGCAGGCGCGGCCCCTCGGACGTGAGAATGACACCGGCGTAGAGGATGCCCCGGTATTCGAGTCCGCGCGCATGGAGAGCGTCGAGTGTGGGGCGAAGAATCTCGCGCTCCACCTGCGCGAGCACGGGCGCGCCGGGCGGCAGGACCGGCGCGATGGCCCCCATGCCTCCGGTGTTGGGCCCTTGATCTCCGTCCCGGAGCCTCTTGTGATCGCGGCTGGGAGCGAGGAGGCGGATCGTCTCCCCGCTGACCAGTGCGATGACGGAGAGCTCAGGGCCGGTCAGCGGCTCCTCGATCACCACGCGGCGGCCCGCTTCGCCGAGAGCGCCCTCCCCGAGCCAGTCACCCAGCAGGCGGCATCCCGCCTCGATGGTCTCGGGCCTCACGGCTCCTTTGCCGGCGGCAAGTCCGTCGGCCTTGACCCACCATGGCTCGGACAGTGACTCGAAGAATCCGATGGCATCTCGCGGGTCATCGAAGCTCTTCCACCGGTGACTCGGCACGCCGGCCTCGCGGAGGAGCTGGCGCGTGAAGGCCTTGGAGCCTTCGAGGCGCGCGGCATCCTTGACCGCACCGAGAGTCGGGATGCCGGCTGCGAGGAGCGCATCGGCGAGCCCCGCAACGAGGGGCGCCTCAGGCCCGGCGATGACCACATCGATGCGGTGCTCGGTGCAGTGACGGATGGCCTCACGGAAGGGCGGCGCGAGCGGCATCTCGACACAGCGAGCCAGCCGCGCGATGCCCGCATTGCCGGGCGCACAGTGAATCCCGGTGACGCGGGGGCTGTGGCTCAGCTTCCAGACGATCGCGTGTTCGCGGCCGCCGCCACCGATGACGAGCACTCTCATGGCATCTCCTCGCTCACAATCACCCGGCGTCCCTCCACCCGGGTGCGACCCGCGGCGACGAGCTGCACGGCATGGGGAAGCAGCCGGTGCTCGATCGCACGGAGGCGCGCGGCGAGCTGCTCGCGCGTCTCGCCCTCGGCGATGGCGAGGGCCTCTTGCAGGATGATGGGTCCCGTGTCCACACCCGCGTCGACGAAGTGCACCGTGACACCCGTGACTTTCACCCCGTGGGCGAGAGCATCGCCGACGCCGTCGGCCCCTGGGAAGCTCGGCAGCAGGGCCGGATGCAGATTGATGACCCGCTGCGGGAAGGCCTGGAGAAAAGCCGGGGTCAGCACTCTCATGAAGCCCGCCAGGACAACAAGCGCCGTGCCGCGCTCACGCAGGGCTGAGACCATGGCCTTCTCGAAGGCTTCGCGGGACGCGAAATCCCTGTGAGGAATCACCAGCGTCTCGACGCCTGCCGCGCGCGCCCGGTCGAGAACCCCGGCGCCGGGCACATTGCAGATCACGACGACGAGTTCCGCCGGCGCCAGCATTCCCTGACGATGGGCTTCGGCCAGCGCCTCGAAGTTCGTTCCACTGCCGGAGGCGAGAACGGCGGTGCGCAAGGGCAGGCTCCTGGGCTATACTCTCTCAGGTTGGCGACGCGCTCGCCGACAGTGCGCCATGCGACTGCGATTGGCAACCCTCACGCTGTGGATCACGGCGTCCGTCCGGGCCGCGCTGGTCGATCCCGTGGATCTCGCGCTCGCGGGCAGCCCCGAGGCTGTGAGACTTCGGGGGGCGCGGGCGGGCGATCAGACAGGCTACGCCGTGGCCGGTGCGGGGGACTGGAACGGCGATGGCCTGAGTGACTTTCTCATCGGCTCGCCCTTTGCGGCCAGCCCCGATGCCACGGCCAGTCCCGGGATCGTCCAGGTGGTCCTGGGACGCAGCGCACCGCCGGCGGTGATCGACCTGGCCGCGCCGGGCTCTGTGGGGACAGTGATCATCGGCGAGGCGGACGGGGACCAGTGCGGCCGTTCGGTTGCTGGGATCGGCGATTGGAATGGTGACGGGCGGGATGACATCGCGATCGGTGCGCCATTCAGTGAGGCGGGGCATGGCACGGAGACAGGCCGGGTCTATGTCCTCTTCGGCCGCTCTCCGGCCCCGCCGTCGATTCACTTGGCGGCGCTGGGTCCAACGGAGGGCGTCGTGATCACGGGTGCCGCCCGGGCGGACCAGACGGGCTTCGCTGTCGCAGCGGCCGGGGACTGGAACGCCGACGGCCGGCCAGACCTGGCCATCGGCGCACCGAACGCCGATTTCGCGGCCACGGATGCTGGGCGCGTCTTCGTTCTCTTCGGGCGGGCCTCCCCCTCGCCGGCCATCGACTTGACAGTACCGCAGGCCGGATTGACCGTTATAGACGGAGCCGACGACAGCAACACCGTGCCCGTCATCAACCTCTTCGGGGACTCGGCGGGATTCGCGCTCGCCGGAGGTGCAGACCTGACGGGCGATGGCATCGACGACCTGATTGTCAATGCCCCGGCAGCCGACGCGCCGGCCCGTCCGAATGCGGGAATGACATACGTCTTGCCGGGATCGGCATCGCCCGAGCCCCTCATCGCGCTCGCCTCACCTCCCTCGGGCGTCCGCCGGATCGAAGGGGCGAGCACCGGCGATCAGGCGTTCGTGATCGTCAGCGGCACGTTCAATCCATTTTTCGGCGGTGCGGTGGCGTTGCCCGGGGACTTGGATGGGGACGGCCAGAGCGACCTGGCAGTGGCCTCCCAGTTCGCCGACGTGGCTGGGGACTCTTCGGGCTTGGTTCATGTCGTGCGAGGAGGCCTGGGCCTTCCCAGCGTGCTCTCGCTGAGCACTCCCCGCCCCGAGGACATCTCGATCTGGGGCGAAGCCGCACAGGATCTGCTCGGGCGCGGGACCACCGGGGCGGGGGATTTCAATGGCGACGGCGCTCCGGACTTGGCCATCGGCGCCCCTCAGGCGAATGCACTGGGGCGACCGGACGCGGGCTCGGTCACGGTGCTGTTCGGCTCACCCCGGTGGCCCCCAGTCTTTCCGCTGCCGGACTTCGGCGAGTTCGGGCTGCGCTTGGCCGGAGGCTCGAGCGGTGATCTCGCGGGGCTGGCCGTCGCGGGAATCGGTGACTGGAACGGCGATGGCTTCGATGACTTGGCCGTGTCTTCGCCCGGCGCGTCTGGTGGAATCGGCCGGGCGGGGGCTGGCGTTGTCACGGTGCTTCTGGGCGTCGATCATCCCATCGATCTGACTGCCACGGAGGCCTGGGTGCTCTACCGATGAAGCATCTCAGCAGATGGACTGGCCACCGTCGACGGCGAGGATCTGGCCCGTGATGTAGTCACTCCTCGCGAGTGCCACCACGGCCTGCGCAACATCATCTGGCGTTCCCCACCGGACGAGGGGCACTCGCCGGACCGCGGCGTCTCGCTGTGAGCCCGAGTAATCGTCGGGCGGCAGGACGGCGCCCGGCGCGACCCCGACGACGCGGATCTCCGGGGCGAGTGCGCGGGCGAGGCTCTGCGTGAGCGCGGCGAGGCCCGCCTTCGAGACGCAGTAGGCAGTGTGCCGAGGCCAGCTGGGGCGAGACCAGACCGCATCGATGATGTTGACAACAACGCCGCGCTCGCGCTGAAGCCCCGGGGCGGCCGCGCGGATGAGGCGCATCGGAGCCGTCATGTGTATCGCCACGTTGCGTTCCCAGGCCTCGTCCGTCAGCGGCCAGGGAGATGGCTCGAAGATGGAGGCCGAGTTGATGAGCACACGGAGATCGCCCAGCGACGAGGTGACCTCCCCCACGAGGCGCTCAATGTCTGCGGCATCCGTGAGGTCGGCCTGGAAGGGCAGCGCGTCGCCGATCTCACGCGCGGTCGCAGCGGCCTCCTCCGGCGACGAGCGGTGATGAACCGCCACCCGCATGCCCTCGGCGCCGAGAGCCAACGCAATGCAGCGGCCGATGCGCTTGGCGCCTCCGGTGACCAGGGCCGTCTTTCCGCGGAGCTCCACGCCAGGGAGAGTGGGGGAGAGGGGTCAAAACGTCAAGGCATCGGCGGGAGTCGCACGCCGGGGATGGGGTTGGGTCGACCGCCCTGCGTGGTTCCTGCCCCGCTGCTCAGGGCAGGTGGGGGAGACACGGGAGCCTGAGGAGCAGGGGCGACGGGTGGAAAGTGATCCGTGCAGTAGACTGTCCCATTGAGGTAGACGAACGTGCCTCCCGTCCGCGAATGCGGACATCGCGTGCTGACCCCTGACGCGCGCAGCAGGTCTCCGCTGATCTGGCCCCCGGAATGACTCACCAGCCACATCTCGATGTTGGCCTCGGCGGCTCGGCGACTGGCCTCGCAGCCGGTGGCCTGGGCCCGGTTGAGCGTGTTCGTGGCGGCGCCCGAGTCAGCGCTGTCGGCGAGGCCGCCGAACCAGCTGAAGCTACCGATCAGCAAGCCCAGGATCAGGAGGACGAACAGAATCTCGAGAAAGGCGAAGGCGCGACGCAAACGCATGACAACATCCCTCAGATGGGCTGCTGATTGCATTATCGTCCAGCGGGGGCGAGGCGACAAGCCGAGAGGGACCACCTCGCCTTGACACTGCATCTGAGGTGGAGGATTCAAGGAGCCGCCGCGCCAGTAGCTCAGCTGGACAGAGCAGCGGACTTCTAATCCGCAGGTCGCAGGTTCGAGTCCTGCCTGGCGCGCCAGTCTGCTGCTGTGGGTGGGGTGGTTTTTGCTGGCACTTGGCCTCGAACTGAGACTATAGGAGTTCAAGAGGCGTGGAATGGACTGCGCAGCGCCCACCGCGAGAGTATCCCTCATGGAATTTCGCTCTCTCTGCGTGTTGGGGGGCCGTGCCAGACAGACCCGTTGGGGTTTGGCTGCGCGGTGGGAATGGGGTCCTCGCGTTTTTTCCTACAACTTGTTGGGGTGAACCGTGTCCTGTCCTGAGACCATTCCGATCGAGGCCGATTCCCCCGGACTCAGTGCCACGTCTGGCGTGTCAGATGCTGGACTGGTGGAACGTGCCCGGCAGGGGGATGCGGAGGCGTTCGGATTCCTGGTGGAGCGTCACTTCGAGGTGGTCCACCTGATCGCGTATTCGCGCGTGCGCGACCGCGATGCGGCAGAGGACATTGCACAGGACGTCTTTGTGAAGGCCTTTCTCTCCCTTGAGCACCTGCGGGATCCGGGAAAATTCCGGCCCTGGTTGAGCCAGATCGCCCGTCACTTGGCGCTCAATTGGCGGCGAGACCGCGGAACGGAGCGGGGGAGAGCGATCTCGCTCGAAGAGATACCGTCGGAGCACATGGACCGCGATGGGGCGCGGCCGGGGGATCAGATCGCGGCGAGCCAAGAATCGGTCGAAGTGGGCCGGGCCCTGAGGCGGCTGCCGGAGGACCTGCGCGAGGTGGTGGTTCTCCGCTTCGTGGGGGATCTCAGCAACGTGGAGATTGCGCGACAGCTCGACGTTCATCCCGCGACAGTGGGCAGACATCTCGAGCGAGCCATGAAGATGATGAAAGCCGGGCTCGAGCCGCTCTTGCGGGGGCAGCAGGCCGCGATCCGGCCGCGGGTGTCGGCCCTTGCCCGGACCACGGCGGCAATTGCCGCGATCTCTGCCCTGCCGCCGGCGGCCAGGGCCGCGGCGACTCAACAGGCGATGGCCCTCACGGAGAGAATCCTGCCTTCCGCGGGGCGCGCGGCTGGCCGGAGCGGCGGCGTGGCTCTCCTCTGGCGCACGCTTTCGCTTCCGCGGCAAATCGCGGTGTTGGCCACCGGCGCGGCCCTGATCTTGTCGGCAGGCTTGCTCTCATTCAACGTCGTGCGATCTCCGGCGATCCTCACGAACTCGATCGGGATGCGGCTGCGGCCAATTCCGGGGGGGAGTTTCCTCATGGGAAGCCCGGAATCAGAGCCTGGCCGGCGCGTGACGGAGGGGCCGGTCCACCGGGTGACGGTGCGACCATTCTACATGGGGGAAACCGAGGTCACCGTCGAGCAGTACCAGCAGTTCTTGGCAGCCACGGGCTTCCGCACCCCCCAGTTCTGGGAAGTCGTACAACGCCCTCATCCCAAGCTTCCGGCCCTGTACATCCGCTGGGAAGATGCCAAGGCCTTCTGCGATTGGCTATCCCGTGTGGAGGGAGTCACCTACCGGTTGCCGACCGAGGCCGAGTGGGAGTATGCGTGCCGGGCAGGCTCGACGACCACCTTTCATTGGGGCGATGAGATCACGGCGGCGGAGGCGAACTTCGACCTCCTCGGCGGAGAGGACGAGCAGAATCCACCTGTCAATGTGGGGTCTTATCCGCCCAACGCCTTCGGCCTTCATGACATGGCTGGCAATGCCCGCGAGTGGTGTCTGGACCTGTGGCACGACAACTATGTCGGTGCCCCCGTCGATGGGAGCGCCTGGGTCGAGGGCGCGGAGGCCTCACTCCCGGTCTACCGGGGAGGCTCGTTCTGGGGCGGGGCGGAGATGTGCCGGTCGGCGTTCCGCAACGTGTGTACCCACCCGGAAAGCCACTTCAATCAGGGATTCCGTGTCGTCCGTGCGCTCGACTGACCCTCGCAGCGCCCGCCCCTGATCGAAAAAAGCAGTCACCGTGCAATTCCCTTGGGGGGGCCGTGTCCGGTCATGTGGAGGGGGTGTGAGTCCCCCCCACTACCGGCGAGGAGGGCTGCCATGCCCACGTGCGCGAGCTGCATGACCGAGAGCGACGATTGCCAGTTGGTGATGGCCGCGCTGAGCGAAGTGCCAGTCTGTCCCAGCTGCCTTGCTGGGATGGCCGTCTGCTCTGTCTGTGAGGAGAAGTTGCCTCCGGGCTTCGAGGTGGCGCGCAGGGGGAAGCGGGTGGTGTGTGAGAACTGCGAGAGCGCGGATCTGAGGTCGATGTCCACCGCCTTGGGGGACATTCTCAAGGGGCACCGGCGGCGGGGACGAGTGCATGGGATGGCGAAGGCGAGGAAGAGCTCATGGGCCACCCGGTGAGATCGTCGCGCGCGGCGGTGGCCATCCTGGCCTGCCTTGTGGCGGGCGCGGACTCCTCGGGGCCGGCCCCGGAGTCAAGTGTGGCGCAGGGACAGGGGCTGTCCGCAGGGGTGGATGCCTACCTGTGCGGCCGCACGGCTGAGGCGGAAGCCGTGTTTCGCGCGGTGCTGGCCGATCCCTCCCGGCACGCACCGATCGAGATCGAGCGGGCCCAGTTCTTCACTCTCAAGTGCCTGCACCGGAGGGGAGACTTGGCGGCGTTCGAGGTGGAGCTTGAGGCGCTGCGCGCGCGCAACCCACGGTCCCCCGCGCTCGACGACGCACTCTTTCTCTGGGCCACATTTTGCTATGAGCGGGGGGAGAGTGTGATGGCCGGCGCGATCTGCGATCTCTTCCGCGGGACGGCGGGGATCGAATGGTCCGAGTACGGAGAGCGGGCGGCTTTCCTGGCACTTCGGGCCTATCAGCGGGGCCAGGACCCGCTCTTCTTCGACGACGCGTACCGTCACTATGTTCGGACATATCCGAACTCGGTCAACCGGCCTCAGGCGGACTTCCTGCGGGCGAAGGTTGCCCTGGACCAGGAGCGCAACTACCCGCGGGCAGCCGGGCTCCTGCGTGACCTCGTTGCCGCTCACCCTGAGAGTGCCGTGACAGCTGATGCAGAAATCGACCTGCTCCACGCGCTGGCGCGCTGCCGCGACTGGCCGGCCATGGAGGAGCAGGGGGAGCATGTCACTACCGCGCTCGGTCGCACCCATCCCCGTCATGCGGCGCGGGCGCTGGTCGAGCGGGGACTGTACCGGTGGATCCTGAACGGCGATGACGAGGGGGCGAGAGAGCTGTTCCAAGAAGCCGCGGACCGCTTTCCCGGGGTGACTGCGGCGATGGAAGCGCAGCGCTGGCTCCACGCCCTCGAGGATCCGGCCAGCCTCGATGCCCTGGACTTCCACTGGGAGGTGGCGTTGCGCTGCCGTCTGGTCGCGAGGGATCGGCTCGCTTCCATCCGGGCGCACCGTGCCGTCGCCCTGGCGGGCGTTGCCCGTGTGCTTCTGCTTGAACATCTTCTTCGTGTTGCCGCTCACGAAGTGACGTTCCTTCGTCTGCACGGTGCCGACGCGGGCATTGGCCTCGTACTGGATCACCGCGTCGCGCAGCACGACGGGGTGGAAGCCCCGCGACTCGCGGCGCGTCTTCGGCAGCAGCGTCGCCTCGTCGAGGGTCGCGGTGCCGGAGGCACCGGAGCCCGCGTCGATCGTCTTGACCTCGGCCATGGGTTCCTCGTTGCTCTCGTCGTGGTTCGTTGGGGGCCGCCGTCGGTGCGACGCCCCTCGTGGGGTCCGCCGCGCCGGCGCCGGCCGGGGATCAGACCTTGATGCGGATGTCGACGCCGGCGGGCAGGTTCAGCTTGCTGATCGCGTCGATCGTCTTGGCGGTCGGCTCGCTGATGAAGAGGATCCGCTTGTGGGTGCGGATCTCGAACTGCTCGCGGGCCTTCTTGTCGATGTGCGGCGAGCGCAGCACGGTGTAGCGCTCGATGCGCGTCGGCAGCGGGATCGGCCCCGCGACGCGCGCGCCGGTGCGTTTCGCCGTTTCGACGATGTCGGCGGTCGACTTGTCGAGAAGCCTGGAGTCGTAGGCCCGGAGGCGGATTCGGATGCTTTGTCCCTGCATGTCAGTTGGTCCGTTGAGGTTGGATTCGGTTGGGCGAAAAGGGGTCGGAGAAAGGGTGGAGGGATTTGCGAGCCGGGTCCGCCGCTCAGGCATACTGGGCGGTCATGCGCTCGACGATGGCGGCGGGCACCTCCTCGAAGCGGAGCGGCTCCATCGAGAAGCTGGCGCGCCCCTTGGAGAGGCTGCGCATGTCGGTGGCGTAGCCGAACATCTCGGCCATCGGCACCTCGGCCTTGATCTCGGTCGCGCCGCCCGAGGGCTCCATCCCCTGCGGGCGCCCGCGCCGCGAGTTGAGGTCGCCGATCACGTCGCCGA
>JABWBI010000122.1 GCA_013360565.1 Candidatus Sumerlaeia bacterium
CCCCGCCGGCGCCGCGCCGCCCTCGCCCGAGGCGCCCGCCCCGTGAAGCTCGTCGACGCCTCGCTGAAGAACCCGACGGCGGTCGCCGTCAGCTGCATTCTCGTGCTCGTGTTCGGGGCGGTGGCGCTCGTGCGCATTCCCGTCCAGATGACCCCGACGGTCGAGACGCCCGAGATCACGGTGACGACGGTCTACCCCGGCGCGGCGCCCCAGGAGGTCGAGCAGCAGGTCACCATCCCGATGGAGGAGCAGCTCAACGCGGTCGAGGGCCTGCGGCGGATGACGTCGACCTCCAACGAGGGGATGTCGATGATCACGATGGAGTTCGACTGGGGTGTCGACTCCGACCGCGCGATCGCGGACATCCGCGACCGGCTCGACCTCGTCGAGAATCTGCCCGACGAGATCGAGCGCCCGCAGATCCGCTCGGCCGCGGCCGGGGCCAACGCGCGACCGTCCTTCTGGATGGTGGGCCGCGGCTCGATCTCCACCAACGAGCTGCGAGAGCTCGCCGACGACGTCATCACACCCCGCATGCTCCGCGTCGAGGGCGTCGCCGACGTCCAGCAGTACGGCGGCGAGGAGCGCGAGATCCAGGTCTTCGTCGACCTCGAGGCGCTGCGCGCCCGCAACCTCACGGTGCCCGACGTGCGCCGGGCGATCCTCAGCGAGAATGTCAACGTGCGCGGCGGAGACCTCGACTCCGGCCGGCGGCGCTATCTCGTGCGGACGGTCGGCCAGTTCGAGTCGATCGAGGACCTGCGCCGCCTGATCATCTCCCGGCCCGGCAGCGGCGTCGTGCGCCTGGGCGACGTGGCCGAGATCGTCGACGGGTTTGAGGACCGCGACTTCGAGGTGCGGTTCATGGGCGAGCCCGCGCTCGCCTTCGGCGTCGTCAAGAAGACCGGCGCGAACGTCATCCAGGTCGTCCGCGGCGTGCGCGAGGCGATGGCCGAGCTCAACGCGCAGATCGGCAGCCGCGGCGTCCAGCTCGAGGCGGCCTACGACGAGACCGAGTACATCTGGGACTCGATCACGATGGTCAACGAGGCCCTGGCCGTCGGCGCCTTCCTCGCCATCGCCGTCCTCCTGATCTTCCTGCGCAGCCCCTCGTCGGTCTTCATCATCGCCGTCGACATCCCCGTCTGTCTCGTCGGCGCGATCATCCTGCTGTGGGCGACGGGGCGCACGGTCAACATTGTCTCGCTCGCCGGCCTCGCCTTCAGTGTCGGCATCGTCGTCGACAACTCCATCGTCGTCCTCGAGAACATCTTCCGCCGCCGCGAGCGGGGCGACGACCCGGTGACCGCCGCGCGCCGCGGCGGCAGCCAGGTCGGCATGGCCGTCGTCGCCTCGACGCTGACCAACGTCGCCGTCTTCGCGCCGATCGTCCTCATCCGGGAAGAGGCGGGCCAGCTCTTCGCCGACCTCGCGCTGTCGATCACCTTCGCCACCATCGCCTCCCTCATCATGGCGCTCTACGTCACGCCCGTGGCCTGCGCCAAGTTCCTGCACCTCCCGTCGGACCACCCGCACCTCGCGGTGCGGCGCAGCCTGGCCAAGCGCATCTGGCACGGCATCCACGTGGCTGCCGACCGTTTCGATCTCCGCTTCATCGGCGTGCGCTTTGCCGACCTCTACCGGTGGACGATCGACCTCGTCCTGCGATCGCGCCTCGCGCGCCTGGGCGTGCTGACCGGCCTCACACTGCTCTTCGCCGTCTCCGTCTGGCTGCAGCCGCCCGCCGAGTACCTGCCCAATGGCAACCAGAATCTCTTCCTCACGATCATGCGCATGCCGCCGGGCCTCACGCTGGAGGAGCTCGACGCGCGCATGGGCGTCATCGAGCAGCGGTTCCTCCACGCCCAGCTCCCCCTCGGGCCGGTCGGCGAGAGCGGCAGCCCCGAGATGGTCGCGCCGGTCGAGCGCATGTTCGCCGTCGCCGGCCGCTCCATTCAGATCATCGGTCTGATCGTGAAGCGCGAGCTCTCGGACCGCGCGACGATGCAGATGCTCAACGGCGCCTTCATGGGGATGGCCCAGGGCGTCCCGGGCGTCCAGTTTGCCATTGTCCTCCAGACCGGCCTCTTCCAGCGCGGCCTGGGCGGCGGGCGCAACATCGAGGTCGACATCACGGGCCCTGACCTCGACCGGCTCGTGCAGATCTCCGAGGGCCTCCAGGGCGCGATCATGGGCCTGGAGGGCGTCCAGCTCGTGCGCTCGTCCTACCAGGCGGGCAACCCCGAGCTCCGCGTCAAGATTCACCGCGAGCTCGCGGCCGAGCTCGGGCTGAGCGTCAGCGACATCGCAACCGTCGTGCAGGCGGCCATCGGCGGCACCGAAACCGGCCTCTACCGCGTCGGCGGCAAGGAGTACGACATCCGCGTCCGCTCCGACCAGTCGGTCCTCGACAATCCCGACGCCCTCCGCAGCGCGCTGCTCACGCAGCCCAGCGGGCGCACACTCCCGCTCTCGCAGGTGGCCGAGGTCGAGGAGACGTCCGGCCCCGTCGAGATCAGTCACGTCGAGAAGGAGCGCTCGATCACACTGACCGTCGACCTCGCCGAGACAGCCGCCCTCGAGACGATCATCAATCGCATCCAGACAGAGATTGTCGACCCGCTGCGCGAGCGCCTCCCCGTGCAGTACCGCATCACCCTGGCCGGGAGCGCCGACGATCTCGCCCGGACGCGCGCCGCGATGGCCCCGGTCCTGCTCCTCGCGATCGTGATCACGTACCTTCTGCTCGCCGCGATCTTCGAGTCATTCTGGTATCCCGTCCTCATCATCCTGGTCGTCCCCTTCGCCTGGACCGGCGGCTTCCTGGGCCTGTGGCTGTTCCGGGACACGTCCGAGTACAATGTGATCACCCAGTTCGGCTTCATCATTCTCGTGGGCTGCGTGGTCAACAACGCGATCCTCATCGTCGCCCAGGCGCTCGACCATCTGCGCGTCGACGGCATGGAGGCCCGCCAGGCTCTCGTCGAGGCCTGCATGAGCCGCCTGCGCCCGATCTTCATGTCCACGGGCACCTCCATTCTCGGGATGCTGCCCCTCGCACTCGGCCAGGGCGCCGGCAGCGAGCTCTACCGGGGACTCGCGATCGTCGTCGTGGGCGGCCTCACGCTCACGACGTTCTTCACCCTCCTCCTCGTGCCCACCACGTTCCTCGTCTTCCACCGCATCCGCGAGATGTTCGCCGGTCGCGAGCGCGTGCACCACTTCGAGGTCGCGCCCGGGAAGTGAGCGGGCCGCGGGGCTGAGATTCCCCCCGGCCAGGGATCGCCTCTTGCCCTGGGAGGGGCATTCTGGGACGTTTCGTCTCTCCGCTGACTTCGCACGGGGCCGGGCGGTCTGTGCCCCGCCGGAGCACATGCCCTGAGTCATGAAGCTCGTCGACGCCTCGCTCAGGAATCCCACCGCCGTCGCGGTCGTCTGCCTGCTCGTCGTGCTCTTCGGCGCCCTGGCGCTCTTGCGCATCCCCATCCAAATGACGCCGACGGTCGAGCGGCCGCGCGTCAGCGTCTCCACGCGCTACCCGGGCGCGGCGCCGCAGGAGGTCGAGGAGCAGATCACAATCCCCATGGAGGAGGAGCTCAACGCGGTCGAGAATCTGCGGGAGCTCAC
Organism: Candidatus Sumerlaeia bacterium; assembly: GCA_013360565.1. GTDB lineage: Bacteria > Sumerlaeota > Sumerlaeia > JABWBI01 > JABWBI01 > JABWBI01. Next base: position 3,628 of record JABWBI010000122.1, read on the forward strand.
CTCGACCTCCTCCGAGGGTGAGTCGGACATCGACCTCGAGTTTGACTGGGGGGTCGACGGCGACAGCGCGGTGGCGGACATCCGCGACCGGATCAGCCAGGTGCAGGACCTCCCCGACGAGGCCGATCCGCCCCAGATCCGCTCGATCGCCTCCCGCTCCGCCGATCCGATCATGTGGTTCAACGCCCGGGCCGATTTCCCCATCAACGAGCTGCGCGAGATCGCCGACGACATCATCACGCCCCGCATCCGCCGCGTCGAGGGCGTCGGCGACGTCCGTCAGTCCGGCGGCCAGGAGCGGGAGATCCAAGTCGTCGTGGACCTCGAGGCACTCCGCGCGCGAAATCTCACGCTCACCGAGATCCGCCAGGCGCTGCTTCAGGAGAACCGCAACGTCCGGGGCGGCGACCTCGACTCCGGCGGCACGCGCTACCTCGTCCGCACCGTGGGTCAGTTCCGCAGCATCGACGACATCCGCAATCTCATCATCTCCAGGGCCGGCCAGGGGGAAGTGCTCCTCGGCGACGTGGCGCAGGTGATCGACGGGCACACGGACACCGACTCGTTCGTGCGCCTCAACGGGGAGCCGGGGATCAACTTCGGGGTGATCAAGAAGACCGGCGCCAACACCATCCAGGTGGTCAACGGCGTCCGCCAGGCGCTCGCCGAGCTCCGGGAGACGCTCGGGCCGCGCGGCCTGCGCCTGACGGTGATCCACGACCAGTCGGGCTACATCTGGGCCTCGATCCGCATGGTCCGCGAGTCCCTGATGATCGGCGCGCTCCTGGCCATCGCCGTCCTCCTGCTCTTCCTGCGGAGCCCCTCGTCGATGCTCATCATCGCCGTGGACATCCCCATCTGTCTGATCGGCTCCGTGATCTGTCTCTGGGCCACGGGCCGGACGCTCAACATCGTCTCGCTGGCGGGCCTCGCCTTCAGCGTGGGCATCGTGGTCGACAATTCGATCGTCGTCCTCGAGAGCATCTTCCGCCGCCGCGAGCAGGGCGACGACCCCGTCACCGCGGCCCGCGCGGGCGCCAGCCGCGTCGGGATGGCCGTCGTGGCGTCCACGCTGACGAATGTCGCCGTCTTCCTCCCCATCGTGCTGATCCGCGAGGAGGCCGGGCAGCTCTTCGCCGACCTCGCCCTGGCGATCACCTTCGCCACCCTCACGTCCCTGTTCATGGCCCTCTACGTCACGCCGGTGGCGTGTGCCAAGTTCCTCCACCTGCCCCATCATCCCCGCGCCGTGGCGCGTCGCACCCTCGCCGCAGGGATCTGGCACGGCGTGCACGTGGTCGCGGACAAGGTCAACCTCGGCTTCGTTGGCCGCGGCTTCGCCGCCCTCTACCGCGGCTTCCTCCGGCTCGCGCTGACATCGCTCACGGTCCGCGTCGCACTCATCGCGGTTCTCGCCGGGCTGGCGGCGCTCGCGCTCTTCATCCGCCCGCCGATGGAGTACCTCCCCACGGGCAATCGCAACTTCTTCGCGACGAACCTGCGGCTGCCGCCCGGCATCACCGTCGAGGAGATGAGCCGCCGCATCGGTCAGATCGAGGAGCGCTTCCGCTCCGTCCCCGAGGTCGAGTCGGTCTTCGCCGTCGGCGGCACGGGGCGCCGCTTCATCGGCGTCGTCGCCAGGCCCGAACACAGCGACGCCGCGTCGCTCCAGCGCCTCCAGGGCACGCTCAATCGGCTCGCGCAGGGCGTGCCGGGCATCCAGTCCGCCCGCGTCAACCAGTCCTCCCTCTTTCAGCGCGGGCGCGGCAGCAGCAGCCGCCAGATCACCGTCGACATCACCGGCCCGGACCTCAACAGCCTCATCGAGATCTCGCGCACTGTCGAGACCGCCGCGGCGTCCGTGCTCGGCGTGAGCGGCGTGGACCTCTCGTACCAGGAGGGCAACCGCGAGCTCCAGGTGGAGGTCGACCGCGTCCTGGCCGGCCGGCTCGGCCTCTCGCTCAGCGACGTGGCGACCGTCGTCCAGACGGCCGTCGGCGGCATCGAGACGGGCGTCTTCCGCGTCGGCGGCAAGGAGTACGACATCCGCGTGCGGTCGGACCGCTCACTCATCGAAAACCCCGACGCGCTCCGCCAGGTCCTGCTCACGCAGCGCAGCGGGGCGACGCTCCCTCTCTCGGGGGTGGCCCGCGTGATCGAGGCCACCGGCCCCACCGAGATCGAGCACATCGAGATGGAGCGCGCCATCTCCGCGACGGTCCATGTCAGTCCCGAGATGCCGATCGAGTCGGTGATCACCGGGATCGAAGAGCGCGTGGCCCAGCCTCTGCGCGACCGCCTGCCGCCGCAGTACCAGATCACACTGTCCGGCTCCGCCGACGACCTGGCCCGCACGGTCGCCGCGCTCTCGGGCTCTCTCTGGCTCGCCGCGGCGATCACCTACCTGCTGATGGCCGCGATCTTCGAGTCGTTCTGGTATCCCCTGCTGATCATGCTCACCGTCCCTTTCGCCGCGACCGGCGGGTTTCTGGCCCTGGGCCTGATGCAGTCGTCGACCGACTTCAACGTCGTCACTATGTTCGGCTTCGTCGTTCTCATCGGCTGCGTCGTCAACAACGCCATCCTGATCGTCGCCCAGACCCTCGACCACATGCGGATGGACCGGATGGAGCCGCGCGAGGCCATCGTGGCCGCCTGCCAGAGCCGGCTGCGGCCCATCTTCATGTCCACGAGCACGTCGATCCTCGGCATGCTGCCGCTCGCCATCGGCACCGGCGCCGGCTCGGAGCTCTACCGCGGCCTCGCCATCGTCGTCGTGGGCGGCCTCGCCTTCACGGCCCTCGTCACCCTCGCCCTCATCCCCACCGCCTTCCTCGCCTTCCACCGGCTGCGCTCCTTCGTCGCCGGCGAGGAGCGCGTTCACCACTTCGACGTCGCACCGGAGAAATGATGGAGGACTCCCAGACATGCCCATCATCCCTTTCGAGGGCCGCACGCCCCGCATCCATCCCTCCGCCTTCATCGCGCCGACGGCGCTCGTGCTCGGTGACGTCGAGATCGGCGAGGACTCTTCCGTCTGGTACGGCGCCGTTCTCCGCGGCGATCTCGAGCCGATCCGCATCGGCGCCCGCACCAGCATTCAGGACAACGCCGTCATCCACACCGGGCGGGGCGAGCCCACGGTCATCGGCGACGAGGTGACGGTCGGCCACGCCGCGATCATCCACGGCTGCGCCGTGGGCGCGCGCTGCCTCGTCGGCATGGGTGCGTGTCTCCTCAACCGGGCGGTGATCGGCGAGGAGTGCATCATCGGCGCCAAAGCCCTCGTGACCGAGGACAAGGTCTTCGCCCCGAGGACCCTCGTCGCCGGGGCGCCCGCCAGGGCCGTCCGTGCGCTGACCGGCGAGGACCTGGCGCCGAGTCGCATCTTCGTCCAGCGCTATGTGGAGAATGGACGGCGGCACCGGGCCGCTCTGGACGCTCTCGGTCCGGACCCGGCGATCTGGGGTTGATTTCTGTTCGCTGCGGGCCTTGACTCACTCTCTTCGCCGGGGTTCCCGACGGGCAAACGAGCCGGAGGTGTGAACGATGTCTCTTCTCATCAAGAACGGCCGCATCATCACCGCGGTCGACGACTACCAGGCCGACATCTACGTCGAGAGAGAAACGGTGACCCTCATCGGCAAGGACCTGAAGGTCCAGGCCGACACGGTCATCGACGCCTCCAATCGCCTCGTCATCCCCGGCGGCATCGATCCCCACACTCACCTCGACATGCCCTTCGGGGGGACGACCTCGGCCGACGACTTCGAGACCGGCACGCGGGCAGCCGCCTTCGGCGGGACGACGTCGATCATCGACTTCGCCATCCAGACCAAGGGGCACTCGACGCACGAGGCCCTCGAGACATGGCACCGGAAGGCGCAGGGCAAGGCGTCGATCGACTACGGATTCCACATGATCATCACCGACCTGCCCGACGAGCGCGTGCCCGAGATGCTCAGGCTCGCCGAGGAGGGCGTCACCTCGTACAAGCTCTTCATGGCCTACCCCGGCGTCCTCTACGTCGACGACGGCACACTCTTCCGCGCCATGCGCAAGGCCGGCGAGGACGGCACGGTCATCTGCATGCACGCCGAGAACGGCATCGTCATCGACGAGATCGTCAAGCGCGCCCGCGCCGAGGGCAAGACCGATCCGAAATGGCACGCGCTCACGCGCCCCGACCGCATGGAGGCCGAGGGCGTCTTCCGCTCGATCGCCATCGCGGAGGTCGCCAAGGTGCCCGTCTACATCGTCCACCTCTCGTCGGCCGCCGCGCTCGAGCAGGTCCGGCTGGCCCGCAACCGCGGCGTCCACGCCCACGCCGAGACGTGCCCGCAGTATCTCTTCCTCGACTACACCTACTATGAGCGGCCGCACTTCGAGGGGGCGAAGTGGGTGATGACGCCCGCGCTGCGCGAGAGGTGGAACCAGGACGTCCTGTGGCAGGGTCTGCGCATGAACGAGCTCCAGGCGATCTCGACCGATCACTGTCCGTTCTGCTTCAAGGAGCAGAAGGAGCTCGGCCGGAGCGACTTCAGCAAGATCCCCAACGGCGCCCCGGGCATCGAGAACCGCATGAGCCTGATCTTCAACGGCGGCGTCGCCCAGGGGCGCATCAGCCTCAACCGCTTCGTCCAGCTCACCTCGACCAACGCGGCCAAGTTCTTTGGCCTCTTCCCCAAGAAGGGGACGATCGCCGCCGGCAGCGAGACGATCTCCGTCGACAACCCCCTGATGCACCACATGCGCGTCGACTACAGCGCCTACGAGGGGTTTCAGGTGAAGGGCTACAGTGAGACGGTCATCTCGCGCGGAAAGGTGATCTGCGACAAGGGCGAGTGGAAGGGCTCGTCCGGCCGCGGCAACTTCCTCAAGCGCGGACGCTACAGCGGGTTCAATCTCTGAATGCCTGCGCTCGCCGCGCAACTCTGCCCTGCATCACCTTGCCCCTGCGCTGCGCCATCTTCGACCTCGATCAGACCGTCGCCGCGACGGCGCGGCTCCTCTTCGACAGCTGGAACGCCGCCATGCACGCCATCGGGCGCCCGCCGAGCACCGAGGCGGAGATCGTCGCTCTCTTCGGCCCGCCCGAGTGGGTGGCCCTGCGGGAGGTCGCTGGCGCGCGGGACTACCCCCGCGCGATCGACGCCTACCTGCGCCACTACCACGCCCAGCACGGCCAGGTGCGCGTCTTCGACGGGATTCCGGAACTCCTCTCGCGCCTGGGGGAACGGCACGTCTTCCGCGGCATGATCACCGGCAAGGGGCGCGCCACCGCCGAGGTGACGCTCGCCGGCATCGGTCTGCGCGCCCACTTCGACCTTGTGCTGACGGGGGATGAGCTGACGCGGCCCAAGCCCGCTCCGGATGGCATTCTCCAGATGCTCGACGACGCGAGATGCCCGCCGGGCGATGCGGTGATGATCGGCGACATGCCCGCGGATGTCCTCTGCGCCCGCGCGGCCGGCGTGCGGCCGGTCGCCGCGCTGTGGGACTGCGCGTGGCGTGACGAGGTGCTCGCCCTCCGCCCCGG
>JABWBI010000123.1 GCA_013360565.1 Candidatus Sumerlaeia bacterium
CTCGAGCGTGGGCCTCACGATCGCGCACGGCGGCACGGCCTGGCGCGAGGGCGTGGGCAAGGCCTTCGCCCTCGACGCCCGTGCGGTGCTGTGCGAGCGGTATCTGGCGGGGCGCGAGCTCACCTGCGGCGTCATCGAAGTCCCGCGCGGCGAGGCGTGCGAGGCCGTGGCGCTGACGCCGACCGAGATCATCCCCCGCGAGGGCGAGTTCTTCGACTATCACTGCAAGTACGACCCCGGCGCGAGCGAAGAGATCACACCCGCCCGGCTGACGGACGGCCAGACGCGCGAGGTGCAGGCGATCAGCCTGCGCGTTCACCGGCTCGCCGGAGCGCGGGGCCTCTCGCGGACAGATTTCATCCTGACTGCGGACGGGCGACCGCACGTGCTGGAGATCAACACGATCCCGGGCATGACGCCGACCTCGCTCCTGCCGCAGGGGGCGGCGGCACGCGGCGTCGACTACCCCACCCTGCTCACGGTGCTCGTCGAGGCGGCGCGCCAGCACCCGGCCGTCCCCGTGGCGCCGGCCCCGGTGGATGCATGAGAACGGCGCTCGCCCTCGCGCTCGCGACGGTGTTCGCCGGCGGCGGCCCGGCGCAGACGGCGAGCTGGCATCACCTCCAGGTCTCCGGGATCGCCACGGCGTCGTTCAGCGTGCGGCTCACCATCGGAGCGATCGTCTACGAGCTGCCGAGCGTGCCCGCCCACACGAACGCCTCCGAGCTGGCGCGCGATCTGGCGCGGGAGATCAACTCCGCGCGGCACGGTCATCAGCTGTTTGCCGCGTGCAACGGGCTGGATGGATCGATCGTCTCGATCGTGGCCGACGGCAGCCCGACGCCCAGCACAACCCCCTGGCTGGGGCGGCTGATCCCCCGGCCGCGGGTGGACGTTGTGCCGGGGGACTGTGGCATCTCAATCGAGCGAACGGACATCGAGAACACGCTGGCCGCCGTCCGGATCGAGGGGGAGACCGCGCCGGCCGCGGAGGCAACCCTGACCACGCGGATCAATGGCCGCCCGCTGACGCTGACGCTGGCCGGGACCATTTCGGAGGAGGCGGCCTCGGTGGGCGGGCGTCTGGCCGATCTCATCAACCGCGACCCGGGGTTCCGGTCGAGCATTCTGCAAGACGACACCGGCCAGTTGATCATATTCGTCACGGGCGAGAACCTGGGAGGGGGGATCCGGATCGATGACCCGCCCCGGGGGGTCGATGGGCTGCGGTTTTCAAACAGCTCCACGCTATTCGCGTCTGATACGCTGCGGGTTGGCCAGGCCCCACGACGGAACTGAGAGACAAACCAAGGAAAACCAGAGAATCGCCACGGGTGTGAAAGCTTGGTCACGCCATATTGCATTGTGCAATTGCGTTGTGCAATTTGATAGCAGTTATTCGCCATCTTCCGGGCGCCTGGGCAACACCTCTTGGATCTAAGGCGTGTAAAATGAGGACTCAACAATTCGCCCTGGAGCGCGAAATCAGCTGGCATCGTTCATGCTCACTCGGAGAGAGGTCCATGAACACCTACCGCTGCATCGTGAAGTTCGGCCACGTCGGCTCCGGCAAGTTTGCCGAGCGGGCAATCTACGTGAAGGCGCCGAATGTCCCTGCGGCGATGACCATCGCCAAAGGCCGCCGCGGCGTGAAGAAAGGAACGCACTTCCGGTCCGGTGCCAGTGTGCTGACCGTGATCCGGGTGAATTGACGATCTTCTGTGGTTGCCCGTGCAGGGCAGTGGGGGAAAAAGCCTTGACGCTCTCGGGCGTCAAGGCTTTTTCATTGGGGTTCGGCCCTCCCCATGCAAGTTCTCCTCACCAATGACGACGGCATCGCGGCCCCGGGGCTGGCGGCGCTGATCGCCGCTCTGGCGCCTCACGCAGGGGTGACGGTCGTCGCCCCGGAGGTCGAGCGGTCGGCCAAAAGCCATGCGATCACGGTCTTCCGCGCCTGCCGCCTGACGCCTCATCCCGAACGCGCGCCAGGGGGGCGCGCCTGGTCGCTCGACGCCAATCCGGCCGACTGCGTGAAGTACGCCCTGTCGTCGGCCTTCCCCGGCGGGCCGCCGGCGCTGGTGATCTCGGGCATCAATCGGGGGCAGAACACGGGGAACAACATCATTTACTCCGGCACCGTCGCCGCCGCGGTCGAGGGGGCGATGTACGGCTGCCCGGCGATCGCCGTCTCCCTGGCCGCCCAGCGGACGGAGGAGGCCGATTTCGGGCTCGCGGCGGCATTTGCCGTGCGGCTGGCGCAGCAGGTCGCACAGCGGGGGCTCCCCCGGGGAGTGGTGCTGAATGTGAACGTGCCGAACCTGCCCCCGAGCGCGGTCCGGGGGGCGGTCTGGGCCAAGCAGGGCCACGCGCGCTTCACCGATCACTGGGCTGCCCTGCCCGAGGACAACCCCGGGGGGACGGACAATGGCCACCGGTACGTGCGCAACATCGGCGAGTCGATGACACTCTCCCATGACGACCGGGACGACGACTGCCTGGTCGCCCGGGGCTTCATCACTGTCACGCCGCTGACCTACGACCGGACGCACCACGAGCTCTATGTGAATCCCCCGGAGTTCGATCTGACTCTCTGATACAGTGACAGGGAGGCTCAGCGCCCCTCGTCGTCCTCGTCGCCGTCCTCGTCTTCCAAGTCCTCAGTATCGTCGTCGATCTCGTCCTCTTCGTCGTCGGCCTCTTCGTCCTCATCGTCCTCCTCGTCTCTCGGGCCGGCGGTGAGAGGGATCTCTTCCTGCCTCTGGAAGCCGCCGATCTCGGCCGGCAGGAGGGCGCGCAGCTCGTCGATCGACGGGAGGTCACTCAGGCTCCGGAGCCCGAACGTGCGCAGGAACAGGGCAGTCGTCCCGTACAGGGGCGGGCGGCCGATCGTCTCGCGGTGGCCGCTGATCTCGATGAGGTCGAGGTCGAGAAGGTTGCGGAGCATGCCGCCGGCGTCGACGCCGCGGATGACCTCGATGTCGGCGCGGGTGATGGGCTGCTTGTAGGCGACGATCGCGAGCGTCTCGAGCGCCTGCGGCGTGAGGGGATTGCGCCGCTTGCTGCGGTGGAGCGAGTAGACCCAGTCAGCGTGGCGCGGCCGGGTGGCCATGATCCAGCCGCCGGCAACCTCCTGGAGCATCACCCCGCGGCCCTGCTCGTCGAGCTCGGCCTGGAGCTGGATCAGCAGATCGAGCACCTGGCGCTCACTCCAGCCCGGGAGCATGCGCGCCAGACGCTTGGCGGGGAGGGACTGCGTCGTGGTGAACAGAAGGCCCTCGAGGATCGCCTTGGCCTCGGCGGCCGACTCGACGGGCGGAAGCCCGGGGACGGCCATCTCGATGACATCGTCGACGGGCGCGGAGGCGGAGGTTCCGGTGGGGGCGGGGTCAGTCATGGGAAGCCTCGGCGTCCAGGGGGAGTTCGTGCTGGGCGAGCGGCTCGAGGAGCGGCTCGGGCATCTCCTCCGGAGCATCCAGATTGGGCTCGACGGGGGCATCCCGGCGCAGGATGTGGACATCCTCGAAGACGGCCAGCTGCTCGATGCGGATCTCCTGAAGGCGGGCCATCTCCAGGAGAGCGAGGACGGTGACGATCATCTGCGAGCGGGTGCGGCACGAGCGCAGGAGCTCGCTGAGGCGGGTGTGGCCGCGGGCGTCGAGAACCGAGCGCACGATGGCCAGGGCGTCTTCGACCTGCGCCTCGTCCTCGAGCACCTCGTGGCGGCGGTCGATGCCAACGGCCTGAATGACGCGGGCAAAGGCGGCCAGCAGGGTGTCGATGGCCTGCGGCGGGACGGCGGGCTCGTCCTCGGCGCGGCGGGCGGCGGGCATCTGGGTGCGGTAGAAGACGCGCAGCTGAGCGGCTTCGCGGTCGCCGAGAACCTGGGCGATCTCCTTGAAGCGCCGGTACTCGATCAGCTGCCGCACGAGGTCGGCGGTTGTGTGAATCGTCCCCTCGCCCTCGTCGATCTCCTCCTCGAGGTGCGGGTTGGCGGGCAGCAGCTGGCGGGACTTAATGTTGAGCAGCGTGGCCGCCATCACGAGGAACTCGCCGGCGATCTCGAGGTTGTGGCGCTCCATGCGCGCCAGGTGGGCGAGATAGTGCTCGGTGATCTGCTCGATCCGGATGTCGAAGATGTCCATCTCGTTGACGCGGACGAGATGGAGGAGGAGATCGAAGGGCCCCTCGAAGACCTCGGTCTGGACGCGGATCTCCGATGGCGCGTCGCCGCCGGGCGCGGCGGGGAGGGCTTCGGGCGCGGGCGTGGAGGCCATGACCGGAGAAGCTAGGTCACGGGCCGGGGCAGGTCCAGGGGAAATCGAGCGGCGTGCCCAGGGCGGAGGTCATCCCGGCAGCAGCGTGCGGAAGATCGACTTGATCTGCTTGGCCAGCTCGGGCCGCGTGTAGACGAAGTCACACCCCGCGTCGTGCGCCTTGGTGCGCATCGCGGCGTTGCTCTGAGAGACGAAACCGATGATGCGCGCTCCCGGGTGATCCGTCTTGATTCTCTTGATGAGACTCATCGGACGGAAGTGATCGGCCCCGAGGTCGAGCACGAGCAGCGCGGACCCGTTCTCCTCGACGCGCCGCAGAACGTCCGCGGGGGTCCGCGTGCCGAAGACGCGAACGCCGAGCTCCCTGGCGGCGTCCTCCACCATGGTCTTGATCATCGGATCATCCACCGCCAAGAGCGCAGACGACAACGTCGCAGTCCTCCCTGTCCCGGCCGGGTCCCGTGCAGGTGTCCCGCCACCGATGCGTCCTCTCACGCCGAGTTCACACCGATGACGCTCAGTTTAGCTCACGGGGAGGACATTGGCAACGGACAACTCTTCGATGCATCGGAACATTTTCACTCGGCCAGCTCGGGGGGAAGCGGGAGGCTCCAGGCCGCGATCTCGTGGAGCCGGACGTCGCCGGACCCGTGCGCGCCGAGCGCGACGAGGTCGAAGGCGAGGACGAGATCACGGCGGGTGTCTCCGCCGGCTCCCAGTGCCGAGGGGAAGGCCAGGTGGATGTCGTAGCTCCGTGGCTCCGGAGACGGGCCGAACGGGTCTTCTCCCTGGTCGATGAGGAGCAGCTCGGAGATCACGGCGAAGTCCGCGGTCAAGGCCCTCAGACGGATGACCGGGCGGTCTCCGCGGGGAATTCCGGTCGAGAGACGCGCCGTGGCACGGATCAGGCGATCCGTGGAGACGCCCGGAATCAGAGGGCTGTACCAGAAGCCGATCTGACTGGCACCGGTGACGGTCATCACGAGTTCCCCCTGCGAGGCGCCGAAATCGGGCAGATCGTAACCGTCGACGCCCAGCGGGACCCATCCCTCGGCTCCAGCGTCAAAGGTGAACCGGGCCAGCAGCTCCGGCGAACCGAGAGAATCGAGCGGACGCCGCGAAACCTGCGCGGCTTCAAGACGGAGGGTGTCCGTGCCGGGCAGGCCGTCGGGGATTCCATAGGCGTCCCAGCCCACATCGGCGCCACCCGCCGCCGGGGGGGTCACGACGTCGTCGGCCTCGTGAGGCAAGGAGAGGAGAACCCAGGCGGAGGTGGGGGTTGGCCCGAGGACTTCGAGCAGACCTGGGACGGACTGGAAGGTCTGAATCGCCATGAGACTGCCGTCTCGCGTCGCCAAGCGCAGGCGCTGGGCCGAGCCCCCCGAACCTTCACCGTGCTCGACCGACAGCGAGCCGCGCAGAGCGTGGAGCGATCGGCCGATCAGCGGCACCACCCCCGGAGGGGCAAACCAAGCCCCGTAGCCGATGTCATCCGAGGGGAGCAAAATCGACAGGGCACCGCCAGCCTCCGCCGTCGCGGGCACCAGGAGCGGGGCCGCGTCGACGAAGGCCCAGTCCGAGGCCCCCCCGGCAAACGAGACCTCATAGGCCTGGAACGGCGCGGGGGAGAAGGCGAGCACCGACTGCTCGGCAAAGCTGGCGCTGCTCAGACGCGGATCGATGAGCCGGCGGACGATGCGGGGGTTGGGCGGGTCCGACGCGAGCCCCCCGACGACGACGAGCCCCGGGCCCTGGGCATCGGCCACCACGGCAGTGCCGCCATCGGGAAGAAAAGCCACGCCGGCGGGGAACGGCCCCGTCGGAACCTCCGCCAGCACCACCGGCACCGGCGCCTCGAGCTGGCCGAGGACGCTGACCGTGTCCCCGAACGAGTTCGTGACGAGCGCAATGTCTCCCCGCGGTGAGAGGGCGATCGCCTGAGGAGCGTCACCGACGCCTTCGAGCGAGGTGAGGGTCGCGGAGACGAAGGGCGAGCCCGGGAGGTCGTCGATCACCGTGAGCGAGTCACTGAGGGCATTGCAGACGATGGCGCGCTGGCCCGAGGGCGTGATGATGACGCCCTGGGGCAGGGTCCCCGTCGGCAACGTGAACATCTCCCGGGTGCGCGAGGAGAGGCCGCGGACAACCATCGCCGCGTTGAAGGTGCCGAGTGTGACCACGGCAAGATCGGGATCGACGGGCGAGAGGACGAAGTCGTCGGGGTCCGAGTTGACCGGCAGGACGAGCCGGCTGACGACGGTCGGGTTCGACGGCAGGCCGGCAAGCGTGACCAGCGAGTTGTCCCCGATGAAGCCGATGGTGGCGCGCGAACCGCCGGGCGAGTAGCGCACCGCAGCCGGCTGCACCCCCTGGCCCTCGTTGCCGGAGGTGGCGATCGATGCCGTGATGCCGTCGCCGCTCATGAGGTCCTCGACCACTTCGAGGACGGAGAGAGAGGGGTCCACCGCGATGGCGCTGTCTCCATCGGGGGCAATCTGCCCTTCGGTCGTCTGGGCCCGTGTGATGACGCGCCCGGCAACCGCAGGGGAGGCCGGCAGGCCCGTCACCACCGTCAGGTGACCGTCGTCACCCCGGTTGGCGACCAGCACGGTCGACGCCGGGTCGAGCCGGGTGGGCGGGCTGACGAGAGGGCGGCCGACGGTCAGCTCGCTCAGCACGAAGTCGGCGACAACGCGGTCGGTGTCTTGCGGGTGCGGGTAGCGCTGAAGGCTGACGCCCTCGCGGGCGAGAAAGCCGATGTCGCCGGCGGGAGACGCCGCGTCCGGGCCGAGGTAGAAGGCGCCGCCGAAGAAAGTGGTCGCGCCGGAGAAGACGCCGTCGATCACCGCGCCGCTGTTGACGCCTGGGAGAATGGGCCGCTGCGTCCCCGCGGCGAGGAGCGAGGCGTCGTCGCCGATGTCGGACAGATTGATGTTCCCCACCCGGTTGACCATGTCGGGGATCGGCTTGCCCTCGAACGTCGAGCCCGAGTCGTTTTCCTCGAAGACGATCATCCCCGGCGGGAGAATCGAGGTGTCGGCGAGGAAGGCGATCGTCGTCGAGGTGTAGACGAACAGGTACTGCCCCGCGCCGAGCACCGTCCCCGGCGGGAAGCGGACCTCTCCCTCGACCGTCGCGGAGGTCTGCCGGTCGGTCAGCACGGCCCCGGACAGATCGACAACACCCGAGGCATTGGCGTTGTAGATCTCGACACCTTCGCGCTCCACGGGGGCGATGACAATCTCGGTGATCAGGATGCCGCGGTAGGGATCGGCGGCAAACGCCGCCCACCCCGGGGAGGCGGCGAACACGAGCAGGAGCGTCGCGGCGAGTCGCATGGAGAGCCCTGACGCCAGTGTCGTGCCGGAGCGCCCAGGCGGCAAGGGGAACCGCGCGCCCTCCCCGCGGTGCTGACAGCCCAAGCCGAGACCTGACCAGGTGAGCCGCTTGCCGGAATCTCTATCGGTGCTCGACGGATGTCAGCACCTCCCTGGCCGCGGAGAATGCCGAGCGCAGACCGTCAGAATCAGCCGCCCCCTCACCGTACTTCGCCCGCTCGAAGAGATCTGTGAGCACTCCGAGAGCCTCGCGGGCGGGAAAGTGACGCTCAGCCGCGGTCTCCCAGAACTCGCGGGCCGTCATCGACGCCGGGAAGTCCCAGCCCCGCCGCACCATCGCGTCGACGGCGTGGAGGTAGGCCTCGACAATCTGCTCGCGCGGGGTGTGCCCCACCCGGCGGCGACGGCGCGGCTCCGGCGGCACGTCCCACATCGCCTGCTCGGAGGAGAAGTCGGCCACTTCGATGGGAACCGGCCTCGACCGGCCGCGCCAGCGCTTGAGCCAGCGGCCCAGCACGATGATCACGGCCATGCCCAGCACCGTGAGGGCGAGAAGCTCGAGCAGGAGCCGCTGAAGGCCGACGCGCATCTCGCCCGTCATCACGAGCGGCGCGGGACCGGACCCGCCGCTGGCCGGCGCGGGGGGCGGCACGAAGAGCGAGTCGGGAATCAGCCACCACAGGCCCCAGCCGGCAGGGAGCGCGAG
>JABWBI010000124.1 GCA_013360565.1 Candidatus Sumerlaeia bacterium
CGAGCCTCGATCAGCCGGGCATCGTGAACCGCGTCAGCCGCCTGCTGGCGCACCTGGGGGTCAACATCGAGAGCGCGGAGTGCACGGCGCGGCCAGGGCCGTGGTCGGGCGCGCCGCTGTTCCACCTGGAGATGGCCGTGACCGTCCCCCGGCGGGAAGAGGTGAAGGCGCTGCGCGCGGCGCTGGCGCAGCTCGGCGGCGACGAGGGGATCGACATCGAGCTGCGGCCGGTGACGTGAGGAAGCGCACCCGATCGCGGGGGCGAGATCAGTTCACCGGCTGACTCGCGTCGGGTGCGGGGGGCAGGGCATCGGGGAGGTCCACGCCCATGAGTGGATCGAGCGCGGCGGCGGGCATGCCGACGAGGAGGATCTCGTCGAGGTGCACGCGGCCGGAGGCGGGCCCGGTGAAGACGAACTCGACGGTCGCGAGGTGGGAGAGGTCGAGGTCCTCTGCGTGTTCGAGGAGCGGCATGCGAATCTGGGCCCACTCGACGGGCATCTCGCCGCCGGCATGTTCGACCACGGAGCCGAGTGAGACCGGCGTGCCGGCGGCCTCGCGGGAGGCGTCGGCGACGCGGACCTCGAAGACCTCGGTGCTGGCGGAGGCGCGCGTCAGGAAGACGGCATGGCTGTAGTCGACAGCGTTGATGAAGTGACCGCGGTCGGAGACGAGGCGCAGCCGGAGTCCCGCCGAGCCGCCCTCGGGGACATCGTAGGCGAGGGCGACGCACTGGGGCGTCTGACCGGTCTCCTGCAGCCACTCGGGTCGCAGGCCGTCGTCGATCTGCTCGATCTCGATCGTCGCACCTTCGGAGGCGAACGTCTCGATGGCGCCGCCGAGGTCATTGACGCTGGAATCAGCGCCGCCGAAGCGGCAGAGGGCGAGGATGATGAATTGAATCATCTCGGACATGGGGACACTCCTCTCGAATGGAGCCGGGGCTCAGGGCTCCAGGGTGAATCGGTCAATGATGCGCCCGCTGGGCGTCTTGGCGGCGAAGTCCAGGGACGTGGGCGAGACATCCACTGTGCAGAACTGATACGAAGCGTCAAACACCGTCATGAAGGGGATCCGCTGCTCGAAGTGGTCGAGCGGTGAGCCGCCGCCTCCGGTGATGACCATGGTGACGCCATCGAGCTCGCCGCGCTCGTAGTCGTGGGTGTGGCCAAGCAGAAGGAGGTGGAACCGCGCGTCGCGCAGGACGGGCCAGAGATGGCGGCGAATACGCGGCTCGCCGTCGTAGCCGGGGCTGTCCCACCCCTGGCTGAAGGGCGGGTGGTGGAAAGCGGCGACACGCCAAGTGGCTGCATTGAAGCTGGGGCTCTCGATCTCCTCCAGCAGCCAGTCCCTCTGCGGCGAGCCGGGGCGCAGGGGCTGGTTGCTGTCGAGGACGACGAGGCGCATCGATCCGTAGGTCAGGGCGAACCAGTTGCGCCGCCCGGGGTGGGGGAACAGGTCATAGAAGAGGTCCGCGTCGCGCTCGTGGTTCCCGATGGCGATCAGCGTGGGCACGCTTGCCAGCAGCGAGGCTGCGGGCTCGAAGTACTCCTCGCGCCACTCATGGGGATTGAGACCGTTGGTGACGACGTCGCCGACGTTGATGGCGAGATCGGGGGCCTCCGCCGCGAGGGCCTCGGCGACGAGGCGGTGGGCGGCGGGGTCGCTGCGGTTGTCGCCCCAGACGCCGAGGCGGAATGACGCCGCCGCGTCGGCAGGGGCCGTGCGGAACGAGAAGTTCCCCGCGACATCCCAGCCGGGCGTCCCGTCGATCGCCGCGGCCCCGTAGAGGATGCGGCCCAGCCAGCGCTGGCCCGGCACGAGGCCGGGGATCGTCACTTCCCAATGGTCACGCGCCTCGCCGCGGAGCTCCGGCAGGTCGAGGGGCGCGTACTCGCTCGCCTCGGGGCCGAGCCACACCTGCGCGCGCATCGGCCGGTCGAAGACCCAGCTGAGGGTGACGCTCTCCGGCGTGATGTTGGACATCCACGGCCCCATCGTGATGCGGGGGTGAACAGGGCGAGCGGCCTCGGCGCCGGCACCGCGGTAAGAGGCCTTGCCCGCGCCCGTGGCGAGCAGTCCCGCGCGGCCAGTCGCCCCGCCCTCGAGGGCGATGTCCCAGAACAGGGCACGCTCGTCGAGGAACGCCTGGAGGGTCTCACCGCGGATCACGACCGCGATCTCGGCGAAGTCGGCCAGGGGGTCGATCGGACGCTGTGCAATCTCGTGCCGCTCGCCGCTCGCCACATGCTCCAGGACGGCTCTCGACGCTCCGGGCGAATCCCAGCCGGAGTCGAGACGCAGGCGCCAGTGATTGGCCTCGTCACGCCAGGCGAACACCACGCCAACGCTGTCGCCCGGTCCCTCCCCGAGAGGCTGAATCACCGCGCTCAGCGTCATGTCGCCGAACGCCTGCGCCCCCAGCAGAGCGGTCCAACAGTCCTCGGTGAGCCCACCCTGATCCTGCGAGTCCTGGTAGATGCGGCCACCGCTCACGCTCCACTGGCCCTCCATGCGGTGATGGACAGGTTCCCAGCCCTCGAGGCTGCTCAGCGAGGGGGCCCAGGGCAGGGCGCTCTTCATCATCGGCGCGGCAGGGCATGCCGCGCCGATGACCGGGAGGAGCGCCAGCGTCAGGCGGCGCATCACGCCGTCACTCGCCGAGCTCCGCCGTCAGGTCGGCCTCGTCCAGCACCTGGCCGGTGTCGCTGATCGCCCGCAGGCGCACGTGGTCGCCCTCCACCTCGAAGAGAACGAAGTGGTACTGCGGGCTGAAGGACCGGACATGCTCGAGCCACGGGGCGTCGAAATCCTGCGAGTAGAAGGGCGCCCCGGCGCCGCCCGAGATGATCTGCCACATCGGCCGGACAGCGGTGGAGGCGGTGGTCTCCTCCGACGCGCCCTCCATGGACGTCGGCATGTCGGAGGTGATGAGCGTGCGGGAGTAGTTGTGCTCGTCGCCGTGGAGGACGGCGAGGACGCCGTTGGACGAGCAGATGCGGACGAACTCGTCGCGCATCCGGTTGACCTCCTCGTTGCGGCCGCGCCAGTACATTCCGTCGCCGAGGTGGCCGCCGGTGGGAAAAGTCGGCTCGTGCGTGTAGACGAAGAGGTGGCGCTGCCCCCGGGAGCGGGCATCGCGGAGGTTCTGGTCGAGCCAGGCCAGCTGGCCGCCCATCACGAAGCCCTCGCGATTGCCGCCGCCCTCGCGGCCGGGCTGGCTGTCCCACCAGTAGTTCGAATTCACCGAGACGAAGTGCGCGTTTCCCCAGTCGAAGGAGTAGGCCGTCTCGCCGTACATCGGCGCGCCGTCGGCCTCCGCTGCGGGACCGTTGCTCGGATTGACGAACGCCTCGGAGAAGACGGCCTCCGGCGCGTCTGAGCCGGTGTGCGAGCGCCCGATCCGGTTCGGATTGTCCTCGCGGGAGGGGCCAAGGGCCTCATGATTGCCCATCCCCTCGTAGATCGGCATGAGCCCCGAGACAGGCATGGCGGCCTCGCGCCAGGCGTTGAGCTGATTGACGAAGTCGCGGCGCGAGGCGGTGTAGCCGCTGACGAGATCTCCCGCGAAGAGCATCAGGTCGGCGCCCTGCCGGAGGGACTCCGCCATCAGGCGGCGCACGGTGGTGTAGTTGACGCGCTCGACGCGGACCATGGGGTCACCGACGCCCGCGCGGGAGTCGCTCATGAAGGCAAAGGCGAAGGGCGTGTTCGACCCGGCGCGCGGCGCCGTGGTGAAGCTCAGCTCGCGCCCCGGGAGCGCGGTGTCATCCGCCGGGTCGATGAGTTGGACGGTGTAGTTGCAGCGTGTCCCCGGCGGCAGCCCGCCGATCTCGATCTCCGCCCCCCGCACCACGCCCTGCGTCGTCTCGGTGATCACCTCGCCGGCGCCATCGAGTGGCGCCAAGATCACTTGGCCGCGCGCCGGCAGGTCCGTCTCCCAGCTGATGATGGCCGACCGCTCGGTGACGCAGTCCACCACTGGCCCGATGGTGATCGCGGGGACTCGGCGGTAGGTGCCGCCGGCGTCCCGGCGGTAGGCAAAGCGCGCGGGAAAGAGCTGCGCCTGATTGAAGCGTGGGCTCCAGGCCTCGAGCTGAATCTCCACGGTTCCGCCACCGTTGGCGGCGTAGCGGCCGATGTCCGTGTGCTCATCTTCGAGGTCGGTCAGTTCGATGGAGACGCTGTGAGCCGTCGAGGGACCGCTGTCCGCGTCGAGATTGGTGGAATTCCAGCGGTACCGCGGCTGCGCGATGTCGGCATCGGCGGGGCAGCCGCCATAGGAGACGGTGCCCGGGGGCGTGGGCTCGAGGGTCCGCCACGAGATCACGGCGTCGCCATCGGGCCGGACATCGATCGCCAGGTCCCCGTCGAGATAGAGGGCGTTGGGCGTCGGTTCCTGAGCGGGCGCGGCCAAGGGGATCAGCGCGAAGGCGCATGCCAGTGCTGAGCGCATCATCGGATCTCACTCCTGAGAGGGTGCAGCACGGAAGTGTGGTGAGGGACCGCGCGGGGCGCAAGAGGGATCAGGGGGCGAGGGCCAGCGCCGCCGCCCCGACGATGCCGGCGTCGTCCCCCAGCGACGCGGCGGCAATGCGGACACGCGCGGCGGGCGCCTTGAAGGCGTACTCATGGATCGTCTTCTCGATGACCGGGAACAGCCACGGGCGGGCGTTGACCATGCCGCCGCCATAGACGATGAGGTCCGGGTTCAGGGCGTTCACCAGCGACGCCGCGGCGAGGCCGAGAAAGAAGCCAGCCTCCTGAAGAATCTCCTGCGCGAGCCGGTCACCCGCGTCGGCCGCGTGGTCGACATGGTGCGACGTGATCTCCTGGGGCGGGAGCGATTGGAGGGAGGACTCGCGGCCATGGGCGATCGCCTCGCGGGCCCGCGAGGCAACGGCCGTGGCGGAGGCGTATGCCTCGAGGCAGCCGCGGGAACCACAGCCGCACGGCCGGCCGTGGGGTACGAGGACGGTGTGGCCCAGCTCGCCGGCGGTGGTGTCGGGCCCAATGCGGAGCTTGCGGTCGATCACGAGGCCGCCGCCGACACCGGTGCCGAGCGTGTACATGATGACGGTGTCGGCCCCGCGGGCGGCACCGTGCGTGAACTCACCCCAGGCGGCGGCGTTGGCGTCGTTGTGGATGACGACGGGGAGCCCGAGACGCGCGGCGAGCTCGTCGCGGAGAGGGAAGCGATCCCAGCCGGGCAGATTGGGTGTCTCGAAGACGATGCCCTGAGGCGTGGAGAGGGGACCGGGGCAGCCGGCGCCGACCGCGCCGATGGGGCCGCCGTGGGCGGCGATCATCTTCCGCAGACGGCCGGCCAAGTCGTCGACGACGGCCTTCGGGCCGCGTTGGGCGGCGGTGGGAAACCTGAGGCGTGCGCCGAGTTCCCCCTCTGGCGAGACGATGGCGGCACGGATGTTGGTGCCTCCGATGTCGACGCCGATGGTGGCGGGGCCCGCAGTCATGGCCGGACCCGGGGCTGTGACTCGCGCGCGAGGCGCCGGGTCTGCCGCTTCACGGCGCCCCGCGTTTCACGGACCGTCACCTTTGCGGCGATGTCTTCATAGATCTGCTGGCACTCAGCGAGCGAAAGGCGCCGGATGGCCTGCTTGACACGCGGAATTGCGGGGGCGGACATGGAGAGCTCGTCGACGCCCATGCCCAGGAGGATGGGGGTCATGTCGGGGTCCGCCGCCATTTCGCCGCAGACACCGCACCAGATGCCCTCGCGGTGCGCCGCCTCGACCGACACGCGCATGAGGCGGAGCACGGCGGGATGGAGGGGCTGATAGAGGTGGGCGACCTTCTCGTTCACGCGGTCGACCGCAAGGGTGTACTGGATCAGATCGTTCGTGCCGATGGAGAAGAAGTCGACCTCGCGCGCGAGTGCGTCGGCCGTCAGTGCCGCCGAGGGGGTCTCGATCATGATGCCGAAGGGGACCTGCTCGGCAATGGGCACGCCTTCGGAGAGAAGGTCGGTCCGGGCCTGGTCGAACATGGCGCGGGCCTCGCGCACCTCCTCGATGGAGGAGATGAGAGGGAGCATGACATGGACGGCGCCGCGGGCGGAGGCGCGGAGGATGGCGCGCAGCTGGGTCATGAAGACGTCGCGCTGATCGAGGCAGAGGCGGATCGCGCGCAGGCCGAGGAAGGGATTGAGCTCCTCGCCGACGGAGGGGGCCGAGAGAAACTTGTCTCCGCCGAGGTCGATCGTGCGGAAGATCACCGGCCGGGGCCGCAGACGGCGCGCGACGTCGGAGTAGACGCGCGTCTGTGTCTCCTCGTCGGGGGCGACGGTGGCGTTGAGAAAGAGGAACTCGGTGCGGAACAGTCCAACGCCCTGCGCTCCGTTGGCGATGACCTGATCGACCTCCTGGGGAAGCTCGATGTTGGCGGCGACGGTGATGCGGTAGCCGTCGGTCGTCTCGGCGGGCAGGTCGCGGAGCTTGGCCATGTCGCGCCGGCTGCGGACGACACGCATGCGGGCCCGGCGGTAGAGGGCGAGGTTTTCGGCCGAGGGGTTGACGATGACGCGGCCCTCGTTGCCGTCGACGACGACGAGGTCGCCGGCGGCGATCGTGTCGCACTCGTCGCCGATGCCGAGGACGGCGGGGAGCTCGAGGGCCTTGGCCATGATGGCGGTGTGGCTGGTGGGTCCGCCGGTTGCACACACGAAGCCGAGAATGCTCGACTGACCCATCTGGGCGGTGTCGGTCGGGCTGAGCTCGTGGGCGACGACGACGACGTCGCGCTGAAGGTTGGCGAAGTGCTGACGGACCTGGCCCATGAGGTTGTGCGCGACACCCTTGCCGACGTCAAAGAGGTCGGCGTCGCGCTCGCGGAAGTGCTGGTCGCGGATCTTGGCGAGGAGGGTGCCGATCTTCTGGAGATTGCGGTGGAAGACAAACTCGGCGTTGAGGCGGTCGCGGCGGATCTCGTCGACGGTGTGGTCAATCAGAAGCGGGTCCTCCAGGACGCGCAGGTGGGACTCGAAGATGGCGCCGTGGGCGAGGTCGATCTGGTCTTCGACCTGCCGGCGGATCTGGCGGATCTGGTCCTTGGTCTGGTCGACGGCGGCGAGGAAACGCTGGACCTCCTCCTCGACGCGGGAGGCCGGGATGGGGTGAGGCTCGACGCTGAGCGCTCCGGCGGTGTAGACGTAGGCCGGTCCGATGACGATGCCCGGCGCGGCGGGCACGCCCGTGAGGATCTGCTGGGGGCGAGCGGCGCGGCGGGGGGATCGCTGCATGGGCGGGGAGCAGCGGGTGAAGCTGCCGCGCGGGATGGTAGAGGGGCGGGCCGCAGACGGTCAAATGGAAGCGGCGCGGCGTCAGTCCTCGTTGAAGCGGTTGTCGATCGCCTCGCCGACGCGCTGGAGGATCTCCTCGCCGCCGGGGCCGGTGACCTCGACGCTGAGCTCGGTGCCCTGGCTGGCCTCGAGCATGAGAAGCCCCATGATCGACTTGCCGTTGACCTTGGTGCCGTTGGCACCGACATGGACCTCGGCGTCGGGGAACTGCGAGAAGATCTGCACGAGTTGGCTGGCGGGGCGCAGGTGCATGCCCAGCCGGTTCTGGATCGTGTAGGTGCGAGAGACGGAGGTCACACTGCTGTCGGCCATGGATGTCTCACCCGCGCGAGTTGACAGGACATCACGGAACCGAATCGACGAGCCGATCATCCGGCGGACCGGAGGCAAGTCAAGCTCCAAGACCCGGGGTGCCCGAGCGCGGACGCGCCGCCGGCGCTGTGACGGGATGAACGCATCGCATGTCGATTTCATCTTGACAGCGCGGAAGTCGATCTCTTGACTTCGGCTCAGCTCGCTCGCACGAAGGAGTCCACCACCGTCAGTGAACGCGACACCTGGTCTCACTGCGATGATGGATCCCCGACCCGCGAGCGTCTCTTGAGACTGCATCAGCCAGAGCGCGAGGGGAGTCGCACCGAGGCTGATCAATCCACCGAGAGAAAGGGGTGACCCGGATGGCCAAGAAGAAGGCTGCCAAGAAGGCGGCCAAGAAAGGCGCCAAGAAAGCCGCCAAGAAGAAGGCTGCGAAGAGGAAGTGACCTCTCACGCACCGCAGGCGGTGTAAGGCACCTCGCAGCATCCGCTGCGAACACTCTCCGGGCAATCCGACTTCACCGGGGGCTCACACCCCCACCACGACTCGAGAATGCACCCTGGACCGGCGAGGCCTCTCACAAGGCCTCGCCGGTTCGGCGTTCAGGGCTGGATGTCCTCGGCTCCATGCGATGCCGCCCGGCGCAGGCCGGTGCGGCGCCCCACGTCGGCGACG
>JABWBI010000125.1 GCA_013360565.1 Candidatus Sumerlaeia bacterium
ATCGAGGTGACGGGCCCGGCGGGGCGGGGCACCTACTCCCAGCCCTGCCCCGGCGGCGTCTCGCTGCTCGACGCCGTGCGGCCGCGCCTGCTCGAGGAGATTCGGCTCGAGCCGGGCGCCTCCCTCCGCATTCCCAGCGCCGATCTGCTCGGCGGCCTGGGCGTGGGCGACCTCGTCGTCGAGGTGCGCGAGTACGAGCTGATCGAGACCACGCTCGGGCGTGTGCCCGCCTACGAGGTCGCAACCGACTGGCGCGGCGCCCGGACGTCGGCATGGGTGGACGAAGACGGGCGGATCCTCGTTCAACAGCTCTGGGGCGAGGTCGTCCTCGAGCGCGTGCCTCGACCGCTTCCCGGGGAACCCTTCGCCGACCTTCTCAACGAGGTGCCGCTGCCCGGCTTCGAGCTCGCGGCGGACGGGGCGCGGCCCTGGTCTGCCGAGGGCCAGTCGCTGCTCTCGCTGCCGCGCTTGGCCCAGGAGGCCATGCCGTGAGCGCGCCCATCGTCCAGCTGCGCAACCTCACAAAAGTCTTCGGGTCAAACATCGCCGTCGACCACCTCGACCTCGATGTCGAGGCCGGCGAGGTCTTCGCGTTTCTCGGCCCGAACGGCGCGGGCAAGACGACGACGATCCGGATGATGACCGGGCTGATCCGCCCGACCGGGGGCGAGGTGTTCATCGGGGGCTTCGACATCCAGGGCCGCGCGATCGAGGCCAAGAGCCTGATGGGCTACATCCCCGACCACCCGTACCTGTACGAGAAGCTCTCCGCGCGGGACTTCATCCACTTCGTCGGCGACCTGCGCCAGATCCCGCGCCCGCTCCAGGAGGAGCGGATGATGGACCACTTCGACCTCTTCGGCCTCTCCCACGCGGCCGATCATCTCATCGAGAACTTCAGCCACGGGATGCGGCAGAAGCTCGTCTTCACCGCGGCGCTCCTGCACCGGCCGCGGCTGCTGCTGTTCGACGAGCCGATGGTCGGCCTCGACCCCAAGAGCGCGCGCATCATCAAGCAGATCATGCGCCGCCACGCCGGCCGCGGCGGGAGCGTGTTCCTTTCGACGCACCAGCTGGCCGTGGCCGAGGAGGTCGCCGACCGCATCGGCATCATCGCCAAGGGGCAGCTGATCTTCCTCGGCCGCCTCGACGAGCTGCGCCAGCGTGGACGCGCGGCGGGAACACTGGAGGATCTCTTCCTCGAGCTGACCGGCGAGCCGCCCGGCGAGATCGCCGTCTGACATGGCCGCGTCGCCCCAGACCCTGCGCGCGCCGCTGCGGACGATCCTCCGGGCGAAGTGGACAATCCTCGGCAACCACGTGGCGGCCATCCGCAGTCACTTCCTGATCCACCTCTTCGTCGGCCTCGGCGTCCTCTTCCTGCTGATCGGCGGCGGTCTGGCCTTCTTTCAGTGGCTCTTCCTCGGCCTCATGGGCTTTGAACCCTTCGGGCCGCTGCTCATGGACCGGCTCACCGGCCTCGTGTTCATGGCCTTCTTCTCGATGCTGGTCTTCTCCAACCTCGTCATCACGCTCTCGACGACGTACATCTCCAAGGAGATCGACTTCTACATGGCACAGCCCGTGCCGCACGCCGTGACGTTCACCGTCAAACTCGTCGAGTCGATCGTCTACTCCTCGTGGGCCTTCGTGATGCTCTCCTTTCCGCTGTTCGTCGCCTACGGCAATGCGCGCGGCGCCGGCTGGACCTTCTACGCCCTCTGCGCGCTGCTCATCGTGCCGTTCGTCATCCTGCCGGCGGGCCTGGGTGCGCTGCTGACGATGATCGTCTCCGCCCTCCTCCCGGCCCGGCGCTCGCGGCTGCTGACGATCCTCTTCGGCCTGGCGCTGCTCACCGGAGGCGCCGTCGCCATCCGGCTGATGGGAGGCCAGCCCCTCGCCCGGCAGGCGGTGCGGGAGTTCGACTTCGCCGAGATGCTCAACTTCCTGGAGGTGGGCTCTTCGCCCCTGCTGCCGAGCCTGTGGCTGCGCGAGGGGGTGCTCGCCGCCGCTCAGGGCGATGCCGGGGCATTCCTCTTCTGGTGGCTCATGCTGGCCACCTCCGCGATGATGAGCCTCCAGCTGTGCGCCTGGCTCATCCCCGCCCTGTTCTACCGCGGCTGGTGCCTGACGCACGACTCGCCCGCGGGGCCGACCGCGGGCAGCCGGGGCGGCGTCTTTGCGGCCGTCGACCGGTGCCTGGCCTGGCTGCCGTTGACCACGCGGACATTCCTGGCGAAGGACATGAGGACCTTCTGGCGCGACCCCTCGCAGTGGTCCCAGCTGATCATGCTCTTCGGCCTGTTGGCCCTCTACATTGTCAACATCCGCAACGCGGCCCAGCAGAGCGCGGTCATCGGCCTCTTCGTCGGCCGCTTTCAGCACGTCATCGCGTTTTTCAACCTCGGCTCGACATGCTTCATTCTCTCGATCCTCACGACGCGCTTCGTCTACCCCTCGCTCAGCCTCGAGGGGCGGCAGTTCTGGGCGGTGGGCCTCGCCCCGCTCCGCCGCGAGGCCGTCGTGTGGGAGAAATACTGGGTCTGCTGGATCGCCGCCGTGCTCATGTGCGAGCCGCTGATGGTGCTGAGCAATCTCATCCTGGGCGTCGGGGGGACGATGATGCTGGTGAGCACGGTGACGGTCGCGGTGATCGCCCTGGGGCTGACGAGCCTCGCCGTCGGCCTGGGAGCGCTGACGCCCAATTTCGCCGAGGACAACCCCGCCCGGATCGCCAACGGCCTCGGCGGCACGCTCAACGTGATCCTATCACTGCTCTACATCGGCGCGACGGCGCTCCTCATGTTCGTCCCGGCGCGGCTGGCCGACCTCGGCCAGATCGACACGTCGCCCTACTGGCAGCGGTGGGGCGCATTCCACATCGCGGCGCTCGTGCTGATCAACGCGGCGGTGATCGCCGTGCCCATGGCGCTGGGGCTCCGCCGCTGGCGGCGGATGGAGTTCGTCTGACTCAGGCGGCCGGGCGCGGGGCGCGGCCTCGCCCCCAGATGGTCATGATGAGGATCTTCACGTCCATCCAGAAGGACCAGTTCTCGACGTAGTACAGGTCGAACTTCAGGCGCTCGGTGATCGAGGTGTTCCCGCGCAGGCCGTTGACCTGGGCCCAGCCGGTGATGCCCGCCCGCACCCGGTGGCGCGCCATGTACCGGGGCAGATGTTGCCGGAACTGGTCGATGAAATATGGCCGCTCGGGGCGCGGGCCGACGAGGGACATGTGGCCGAGAATGACATTGATGAGCTGCGGAAGCTCATCGAAATTCAGGGCCCGGATCATCCGCCCAACGCGGGTCCGCCGGGGATCGTTGTCACGCGACCAGACGGGACCCGAGGACTCGGCGTCCAGGCGCATGGAGCGGAACTTGATCATGCGGAAGACGCGGCCGTCGAGGCCCATGCGCTCCTGGAGGTAGAAGATGGGGCCCTCGGACTCGAGCTTGATGAGGATGGCGACAACGGCGAAGACGGGGAGAGAGAGAATCAGGACGGCCGAGGAGACAACAATGTCGAAGAGGCGCTTGAGGACGAAGTTCCAGCCCTGGAGCGGCGTCTCCTTGAAGTGCATCAGCGGGATGCCCTCGAGGTTCTCGACCTCCATGTCGCGCAGAAGCATCTCGAAGAGGTCAGGGGCGATCTTGCAGGCGACGAAGTGCTCCTCGCATCGCTGAAAGATCTTGAGAAAGTCGTCGTGGGAGACATGAGGCGAGGCAACGATGACGACGTCGGCGACGCCGCTGCGGACGAGGCGGTCGAAGTCGGTGAGATGCCCGAGCCGGGGCTGCGTGGCGGCCCGGTCGGTCTCGCAGCTCTCGCCGTTCTCGCCGATGAAGCCGGCGACCTGGTAGCCGTACTGCGGATTGGCGGCGATGCGCTGGGCGAGGGCGGCGGCGGCGCGCCCGGCGCCGATGATGGCGACGCGGCGGATGTCGAGCCCCGCGAGTTTGCGGTGGGTGAGGTAGAGGTCGAGGTGGTACCGGCCGATGGAGACGCCGGCCACGACGCAGACGAAGGACAGCAGGGTGAGAGCGCGCGAGTAGGAGGCGGAGCGGAGGAAGAACTCGGCGAGGACGAAGAGGACGGTGGCGATGAAGGCGGCGTTGGTGATGCGGTGGAAGATCTCGAGGTCGAACGTCTTCATGCCGTAGTCGTAGAGGCGCATGAAGGAGAAGCAGACGACGAGCAGGACGACGACGAAGGGCCAGGCGAGAAGATAGACCTGGGGGTCCCAGTCCCCGCCGGGGGGCACCAGACCGGCGCCGAACCGCAGGAAGTACGCCACCCACAGCGAGACGGCGGTCGCCACCGCGTCGAGGGCGAGGAGGATCAGGGGATACCAGGAAGATCGAGAGATCGGCGGCATCGCGTCAGCAGTCCGCTCCGGGCCACTCCAGAGCACCCACCCAGGGTCAGCAAGAAGCGCTCCCCAGAGGATAGACGCAGACCGGTCCGTGTCAATGACTTCGCCAAGCGATTTTGTCTCTTCTTTCGGGCCAGGACACCGTCTCGAGCAGGGTGGCGAGAAGTCCCCCGCACGGGTCCGCGCACTTCTTCGCACGCCCGGAGGGGGGACAGATGCCCAGAACATTCCCCGTGACAAGGTCCCCGGCCGTTCCCAGAGTCAGAGGCCCTCCGAGGCCAGACGAGATGAATCGCATCGACGCCCTCTTCACTCAGGTCCGGGCCCGCCGCCGCCCAGCCCTCGCGGCCTACATCACGGCCGGGGACCCGGACTTGGACCGGACCCGCGAGATCGCCCTGGCTCTGGTCGAGGCCGGGGTCGAACTGCTCGAGTTCGGCGTGCCCTTCAGCGACCCCATCGCCGACGGCCCCGTCATTCAGCGCGCGGCGCAGCGCAGCCTGCGGGCAGGGACGACGCTCGACGGCGTGCTCTCGTGTCTGCGCCAGATCCGGGAGGCCGGCTGCGAGGCGGCGGTTTCCCTCTTCGGTGCCTACAATCCCTTCCACCACCGCGGATTGGCGGCGATCTGCCGCGAGGCCCGGGCCGCCGGGGCGGACGGATTCTTGATCCCCGACCTCCCTCCCGACGAGGCCGGCGAGCTGCGGCCCCACCTGGAGGCCCACGATCTCCGCTGCGCGTTCCTCCTGGCCCCGACGTCGAGCGACGAGCGCATCCGGCTCGTCACGCGAGCATCGACCGGCTACGTCTACTGCGTCTCGGTCCGCGGCGTGACGGGCGCCCGGACGGACCTGCCGCCCGATCTGGGGGAGTTCCTCGCGCGCGCACGGGCGGCGACCGGCAAACCGCTGCTGGTGGGCTTTGGCATCTCGACGCCCGAACACGTGGCCACGCTCGCGCCGCAGGTCGAGGCCATCGTCGTCGGCAGCGCCATCGTGAAGATCATCGAGGAGCACGGACAGGCCCCCGGCGTGGCCGAGCGCGTGGCGGCCTTCGCCCGGGAGCTGCGATCGGCCCTGGGGTGATCCGGAGGAGAGGCGAAAAGCCGCTTGCCAGAGACCACGGGATATATTTGTGTTCAAACAGATTCTGTCGGCTCAATAAATGGCCCGGGCCCCACACTCGTCAAGGAGATCACGACCCCCATGCCCCCCCTCCGCGCTCACCGGCCCGCTCGAGTGGCGCTACGCCACCAAGCGCTTCGATCCGGACCGGAAGATCGACCCCGCCATCCGGAGCGCGCTCGAGAGGGCGCTCGTGCTGAGCCCCTCGCCGTCCGGGCTTCAGCCTTGGCGCTTCGTGGTCATCGGCGACGCCGGAGTGCGCGAGCGGCTCCGCGCCGTCAGCTGGAATCAGCCACAGATCACCGAGGCCTCGCACCTCGTCGTCTTCGCGGCGCGCACCGGCTTGACCCCGGCCGATGTCGAGCGTCATGTCCAGCACACAGCGGCGGTCCGTTCGGTGCCGGTGGAATCCCTCGCCGGCCTCCGGACCATGATCGGCGGCTTCGTCGAGCAGCTCCGGGCGGCGGGCCGGCTCGACGCATGGTGCGACCGGCAGGCGTACCTCGCGCTCGGGACCTTCCTCACCTCGGCGACGCTGCTCGGCATCGACGCCTGCCCGATGGAGGGCATCGACCCCGCGGCCTACGATGAGATTCTGAGTCTCCCCGCGCAGGGCTATCACACGCTGTGCGTCGCGGCCGCGGGGCACCGCTCGCCGGACGATGCCTGTGCGGGGCTCGCCAAGGTGCGCTTCCCCGTCGAGGAGGTGATCACGCGCGTCTGAAGTTCACCCGCCATCGGCCGCACTTTCGCCGAGGCGACGCTCTTCGAGCTTGCTCCGGTGCCGGTGCGTCTGTCACCATGCCTACGCTGGCCGGCACATCGCCTCATCCCTCCACGGCCCAAGGCGCCTCACCTCGCGGCAGGAGTCACCGTCTCGTCCATGACTGGCATGCGCACCATCACCCTGTGGGTCGTCGTGATCGCCATCGGCGTGCTGCTGTTCGCGCGCTTCAGCGATCAGCAGCAGGTCGAGGAGATCTCGATCAAGTTCCTGCTCGATCAGATCGCGGCCGCGGCCGAGAGCGGGACGCCGATCATCAGCGGGACCATCGAGGACCACGACGGGCGGCTCGAGGGCGAGTTCACGCGGCCGCTGACCTACCCGGCGACGGGCGCGACGGTGACGGCGTTCCGGGCGGAGTACCTGCTGAACCAGCAGGAGGCGATCCTCGAGCGGATGATGGCGTCGGGGATCGACTACAAGGCACACCGGAACTCGGGCGTGGTGCAGCAGTTCTTCATCTCCCTGCTGTTCCCGCTGCTGCTGATCGTCATCATCTGGATCTTCATCCTGCGGCAGTTCCAGTCCGGGTCGAACAAGGCGATGACGTTCGGCAAGAGCCGGGCACGCCTGGTGAGCGAGAGCCAGAACAAGACGTCGTTCGAGGACGTGGCCGGGGTGGAGGAGGCAAAGGAGGAACTGCAGGAGATCGTCGACTTCCTGAAGGACCCGCACAAGTACGCCCGGCTCGGGGGCAAGATCCCCAAGGGCGTGCTGCTGTACGGCCAGCCGGGGACCGGGAAGACGCTGCTGGCGAAGGCGATCGCGGGCGAGGCCAACGTGCCGTTCTTCTCGATCTCGGGATCGGACTTCGTCGAGATGTTCGTGGGCGTCGGCGCGAGCCGGGTCCGCGACCTCTTCGAGCAGGGCAAGAAGCACAAGCCCTGCCTCATCTTCATGGACGAGATCGACGCCGTGGGCCGTCAGCGCTTCGCGGGCGTCGGCGGCGGCCACGATGAGCGCGAGCAGACGCTCAACCAACTCCTCGTGGAGATGGACGGATTCAACGCCAACGAGGGCGTCATCCTGATCGCGGCGACCAACCGCCCGGACGTGCTCGACCCGGCCCTTCTGCGTCCGGGACGCTTCGACCGCCGCATCGCCGTCGACTTCCCCGACGTCGCCGGCCGCGAGAAGATTCTGGGCGTCCACACCAAGAAGGTGAAGATGGCGCAGGGCATCGACCTGAAAGTCCTGGCGAAGGGCACGCCCGCGTTCTCCGGCGCCGACCTGGCGAACCTGGTGAACGAGGCGGCGCTGCTGGCCGCGCGCAAGGGCCGCGACAGCGTGGACATGGCCTGCCTGGAAGAGGCGAAGGACCGCGTGATCATGGGCCCGGAGCGGCGCAGCCTGGTGATCTCGGTCGATGAGAAGGAGATCATCGCGTACCACGAGGCGGGCCACGCGATCGTCGGACACTTCCTGCCCCAGTCCGACCCGATTCACCGCGTGACCATCGTCCCGCGGGGGATGGCACTGGGGCTGACCTCGTCGCTGCCCGATGAGGACAAGCGGCTGACGAACAAGACGAAGGTGCTGACACTGATCACGATGCTCCTGGGCGGACGGTCGGCGGAGGAGCTCCGCTACAGTGAAGTGTGGAACGGCGCCTCGAACGACATCGAGCGGGCGACAAAGCTGGCGCAGCGGATGATCTGCGAGTGGGGCATGAGCGACAAGCTCGGCCCGCGGGCGTTCGGCCAGCCCAATGGACATGTGTTCCTCGGGCGCGACATCGGGCGCGACCGGGACTACTCGGAGTCGATGGCCAAGGAGATCGACGCGGAGATCCGGCAGGTGATCGACTCGTGCCACGAGCGGGCCCGGCAGATTCTCACCGAGCACCGGGAGGCGCTCGAGCGCGTGGCGGCGGCGCTGATCGAGCGTGAATCCCTGGACGCGGAGGAGTTCAAGCTCTGCGTCGAGGGCAAACC
>JABWBI010000126.1 GCA_013360565.1 Candidatus Sumerlaeia bacterium
CCCGCCGTGTTCGGCGACTTGTCGGCGCGGCGCAGGAGCGCGTCCTCGACGCCCACGGGGGGCGGTCCCACGGCGACGCGCACGCCGAGCCCCTCGGCGAAGAGGGTGCGGGCGAGGAACAGCTCCTCGTTGGAGAGAAAGGTGGAGACAACGACCGTCCAGGCCTGGCGGTCCACCGCGAGGAACCGCGCGACGGCGGCGTCGAAGGCCTCGCGCGGCAGCACCTCACTCTGCACCCCCGCAGTCTTCACGGCGCAGGCGGTGACGCGGTTCTCGTCGTGCCAGCCGTATCCGTAGCGGCCATCGTCGCACATCCAGTGGCCGTTGACCTCCTCGTGGAAGCGCGGGCGCAGGCGCATGATCCGCGCGCCCCCGGCGATGTGCCGGCGGCGCGTCTGCCAGTCGACGGTGATGTTGCACCCCTTCGCGCATCCCGGGCAGATCGACTCCGTGTGCTGAAGGTACCAGACGCGGCACTTGAAGCGGAAGTCGCGGTCACCCAGCGCGCCGACGGGGCAGATGTCGACGAGATTGCCCGAGTAGGGGTTGTCGAGCGCCTGGCCGGGGACGACGCCGATCTCCGTGTGGTTGTTGCGGTTGAAGAGACCCAGCTCGCTCGTCCCCGTCACCTCGTCGCAGAAGCGCACGCAGCGCGAGCACAGAATGCAGCGCTCGGTGTCCAGCACGATCGTCGGCCCGATCGGCGTGGCCTTGTGCTTCTTGTACTTGTTCTCGATCATCACGGGCTGGTACTGCCCGTACTCCATGTAGTAGTTCTGAAGGGTGCACTCACCGGACTTGTCGCAGATCGGGCAGTCGAGCGGATGGTTGCAGAGCAGGAACTCCTGCACCAGCTGCTGCGCGGCCTTGGCCTTGGGGCTGTCGGTGTGGACCACCATGCCGTCCTTGGCCGGCGTGCGGCAGCCGAAGACGAGCTTGGGCGCGCCCTCGACCTCGCACTGGCAGATGCGGCAGTTCGCCGGGATCGACAGCCCCGGGTGGTAGCAGTAGTGCGGCACCTCGATGCCCAGCTGCTCGGCCGCGTCGACGAGGTTCGTCCCCTCGCGCACCTCGATCTCTTGCCCGTTGATCGTGAGCTTGACCATCTTGGGCGCGGGCTTGCCGTTCGATGCCATCAGACGTGCGCTCCCATGGTGCCCGCGACCCCCGCGATCTGCACCAGCGGCGGCGCGGCCAGATCGTCGTGGTACCAGTCGGCCTCGCTGGCGCGCTGGCCACTCTGGATGAACGCCTCGAGCTCGCCGCGGAACTTGCGCACGTACGAGCGGATGGGCCACGCCGTCGCCTCGCCGAACGCGCAGATCGTGTTGCCCTCGATGTTGTTGCAGATGCGCACGATCTCGTCGAGGTCCCGGACGCGCCCCTCGCCGCGGGCGATGCGCAGGCAGATCTTGTACAGCCACCACGAGCCGTCGCGGCACGGCGTGCACTGGCCGCACGACTCGTCATGGTAGAAGTGCGAGCAGTTGAGCAGGACGTTGATCATCGGTGTCTCGTCGTCGATCACCATCACCGCACCCGAGCCGGCCATCGAGCCCATGTCCCGCAGGGTCTTGAAGTCCAGACGCGCCTGCTGCGCCTCGTCCGCCGTGAGGATCGGCGCCGACAGGCCGCCGGGGATCACGGCCTTGAGCCGCCGGCTCTTCCAGACGCCGCCGCCGAGGCCGTTGATCAGCTCCATCATCGGGAAGCCCATCGGCACCTCGTAGACGCCGGGCCGCTCGATGTGCCCCGAGAGCGAGACGAGGTGGCATCCGCCCGTGCCGTTCGCGCCGAGGTCGTTGAAGGCCTGCGGCCCCATCTCGAAGAGGAACGGCAGATACGACAGCGTCTCGACATTGTTGACGACCGTCGGGCACATGAACAGGCCCTCGATCGCGGGGAACGGCGGCTTGTTGCGCGGCTGGCCCTTCTTGCCCTCGAGCGACTCGATCAGCGCCGTCTCCTCGCCGCAGATGTAGGCGCCCGCTCCGGGATGGACGACGACGTCCAGCCGCCGCCCCGTGCCGAGGTGATCCGCGCCGAGCAGGCCGGCCGCGTACGCCTCGTCGATAGCCCCCTGCAGGCGCTTCATCTCGTGAATGTACTCGCCCCGGACGTAGATGTACGCCTTCTCGCTGCGGATGGCATGACAGCAGATGATGATCCCCTCGAGCAGCGCGTGCGGGCAGCCGAGCAGAATCCGCCGGTCCTTGAACGTCCCGGGCTCGCCCTCGTCGGCGTTCACGACGAGGTAGTGCGGCTTGTCGCCCTTGGGCGGGACGAAGGACCACTTCATGCCCGTCGGGAACCCGGCGCCGCCCAGGCCCTTGAGGTTCGCCGCCTTGACCGCGTCGATCACCGCGGCGGGCTCCATCGTGATCACCCGGCGGGCCTGCGCGTAGGCGTTCGCCCGCTCCTGCGCCACCGCCAGCCGGTGCATGTCGGGCTGCTCGTAGAGAGCGGAGAGGAATCCCTTCACGGCCATCGGTTCACCTCTTCTCCGCGATGGCCGCGGCGCACGTGCCGGTGACGGCCGCCGAGACGGTCTCGCCGGGCTGAGCCTGGGCGATGAGCTCGTCGAGCTTCGCCGGTGTCAGCGGGCCGTGGTAGGTGTCGGCGATCTGCGCCATCGGCGCGCACTCGCAGTTGCACAGGCACTCGACCGCGTGCAGCGTCAGCCGTCCGTCGGCGGTCGTCTCTCCGGGGTGGACGCCGTACCGGTCGCGCATGTGCGCGAAGAGCTCGCGCGCCCCGCGGAGCATGCAGCTCATCGTCTGGCAGATGTCGACGCGGATGCGCCCCTGCGGCTGCGTCTTGAAGAGCGTGTAGAACGTCACGACCTCATGCACCTTGGCGAGCGGCATCCTCATCGCCTGGGCGACGGCCTCCTCGGCCTCGAGCGAGATCCACCCGAGCTCGTCCTGCACGCGGTGGAGCACCGGCAGGATGGCCGCGCGCGGGTCCTCGTACATCGCCCGGCGCTGCTCGATCCACGCGAGGGTCTCCGCCGGGAGCACGACCGGCGCCCCGGACTCGCGCTCGACCGGCACGAGGTTGGCCGCCCCGCGGTGTCCGTCCGGGCCGCTCATCGGTCCAGCTCCCCTCCGATCATGTTCACCGCGCCGAACGTCGGGACGATGTCGGCAATCATCAGACCTCTGAGGATCTCGTGCAGCGCCGACATGATCACGAAGCACGGCGGCCGAACCCGCACGCGCCAGGGCCGGTCCTCACCGGTGGAGACGACGTAGAAGCCGAGCTCGCCGTTGCCCCCCTCGACAGCGTGGTACGCCTCACCTGCAGGCGGGCGGATGCCGTGCCCGCTCATCACGAGCTTGAAGTGGTTGATCAGGCCCTCGATGGAGCCGTACACCTCCTCCTTGGGCGGCAGCGACACCTCCCGGTCGCCCACGCGCACGGTCCACACGATGTCCTTGCCCGCGCCGTTGAGCGTGGGGTCGGCCGCGACCGAGTAGTCCATGACAAGCCCCGCGGTGAGGCCCGCATTGCCGAGGTCCCTCATGTCCGAGGCCTTGATGACCTTGCCCTCGAAGTCGACGTTCAGCTCGCCCGCCGGCATCTTCTCCAGACACTGCTCGATGATGCGCATCGACTGCCGCATCTCCTCCATGCGGACGAGGTAGCGGTCGTAGTTGTCGCCCCGGGTGCCGATGGGCACGTCGAAGTCGACATCCTCATAGCGCAGGTAGGGGAAATCGCGCCGCACGTCGTAGTCGAGCCCGGCGGAGCGTCCCCAGGGTCCGTTGATGCCCCAGCGGTGACAGAACGCCCGGTCCGTCGGGCCCGTCTCCATGCGGTCGACGAAGATGCGGTTGCGCGTGAGCAGCTTGTCCCCCAGCGCCATCTTCTCGCGGACGATCTTCATCGCGGCGCGCAGACGGCCGGCGAAGCCGGGGGGCAGGTCACCCTTGACGCCCCCGACGCGCACGTAGCTGATCGTGAGCCGCGCGCCCGTCAGCTCCTCCACGCACTCCCACAGCGCCTCCCGCGCCTCCACGAACGCGAGGAACACCGTGAGCGACCCGAGCTCCATCGCCGAGGCGCCGACGCAGGTCAGGTGGTCGGTGATCCGCGACACCTCCGACACCAGCATCCGGATCCACTGACAGCGCTCGGTCGTCTCGATTCCCAGCAGCTTCTCGACGGCCATGGCGTAGCCCACGTTGTTGATCAGCGGCGAGACGTAGTTGAGCCGGTCGGTGTAGGGGAAGACATTGTTCCACACCACCGTCTCGCTCATCTTCTCGAAGCAGCGGTGCAGATAGCCGATCTCGACCTGGACGTTGGTGATCGTCTCCCCGTCGAGCTCGACGTCGATCTGCACGATGCCGTGCATCGCGGGGTGCGACGGGCCCATGTGCAGCATCATCCTGCGCTGCTCGGGCGCGTCCGCGGTCGCGGGGGTCTTGTCGACTTCGACGAGGGCCAAGGGGGGCTCGCTTCTCCTCAGTTTCTGGGCCCGATGAGCGGCTGGCGCCGGTTCACGGGGTAATCTCTGCGCAGGGGGTGGCCCTCGAACTGCTCGTACATCAGGAGCCGGCGCAGGTCCGGGTGCCCCTCGAACACGATGCCGTACATGTCCCACGCCTCCCGCTCGAACCAGTCCGCCCCGGGCCACAGCCCCGAGACCGTCGGCACCGACGGGCTCTTCTCCTCGACCGGCACCTTCACCCGCAGCCGCTGGCGCTTGGCCAGGGAGACGAGGTGGTAGACGACCTCGAACCGCGGCCGCCGCGGCAGATGGTCGACGGCGCACAGGTCCATCAGTGTGTCGAAGTCCAGCCCCTTGTCATCGCGGAGCGCGGCCAGGACAGAGACGATCTCCCCCGGCGCGACGAGGATCGTCTCGTCCCCGCGGTGGCAGTGGCTCGCGAGCACTTTCGGCCCCAGGAGCTCGCGCACCTGCGGCAGAAGCCTCTCCACACTGGGCAGCGCGGTCGTGTTCGGCATCAGCGGCCGCCCTCCGCGCCCGGCCGCCGCGGCGCATTCTCGGCGATGGCCCGTGCGAAGTCGGGGCGGTTCGTGTAGGGCACCGGCAGCTCGGGGAGAACCTCCGTGCGCCGGACCAGCAGGCCCGCCTTCTCCTGCTGAATCTTCTCCTGAAGCTTCATGATGCCGTCGAGCACCATCTCCGGCCGCGGCGGGCAGCCGGGGATGTACACGTCGACCGGGACGATGGTGTCGATCCCCTGCACGGTCGCGTAGTTGTCGTAGAAGCCCCCCGTGCAGGTGCAGACGCCGAAGGCGACGACCCACTTGGGCTCGGTCATCTGCTCGTAGATGCGCCGCAGCACCGGGGCGATCTTGTGGCTGACCGTGCCGACGACCATCAGCAGGTCGGACTGGCGCGGCGTGAAGCGCGGGAACGCCGCGCCGAAGCGGTCGAGGTCGTAGTGCGCCCCGGCCAGGGCCATGAACTCCATGCCGCAGCAGGCGGTGACAAAGGGGTAGTTGAAGAGCGAGTACTTCCGTCCCCAGCCGATGAGGGCGTCGGTCTTCGAGGTGAAGGCGTTCAGGACTCCCACCGGAGCACCCCCTTTCGCCAGGCGTAGACGTAGCTGAGCGTGAGGAGGCCGAGGAAGACGGCCATCGGGAGGAGACCGCCGAGAAGGCCGTGCTCGGCGGCGAGACGCCGGAGGACCACGGCCCAGGGCCAGAGGAAGACGATCTCAAGGTCGAAGATGATGAAAAGCATCGCGACCTGATAGAACTTCACCGGGATGTGGCCGCGCGCGACGGCGAAGGGGTCATGCCCCGTCTCGAAGGGCCGGTCCTTGAGGTTGGATCGGACCTTCGGCCCCAGGATGGCCTGGGCGACGAGCATCGTCCCCGGCAGAGCGAAGGCGAGCACGGCGAAGATGGCGACAGCTGTGAAATCCATCACACTCTCAGGGCCGGCGAAGTCCCTCCTGGAGCGACCTTCCTGTGCGCGGCAGCTCGCCCGAGAGCCCGGCCAAGCCTCAACGCCACTCCCTCGCAGATGCTGTGGATTCGTCCGACAGACCCGCGGCCACACCACACTCTGCGTCCCTTCGCCGGAGATGCAGAGCCCCCGCAGACTGAGGGGACCTTGCCCGCGATGTCAAGCTCGCCCTGAGTGCCGCGCCGCGATTCGCGCGGCCACGGACGGCGCCCTGTCCAGAGTCGCCGGACCGGCCGCGCGGGACGCATTTTCCGGGATGTGCTTGACCCTCTCCCCGCCGCGGCGCGATGAATCCTCGGATGACCACGGACGCCGAAACCTCGCCGGGACTCTCCCCCCAAGTCCATCGGCCCGCCGATCAGCCGGGGATGGTCCACCTCTACACGGGCGACGGCAAGGGAAAGACCACCTGCGCCGTCGGCCTCGCCGTCCGCGCGGCGGGCGCGGGCCTGCGGGTCTACTTCCTTCAGTTCGACAAGGGCTTCGTCGGAGAAGACTACTACTCCGAGCGGTTCACCCTCTCCCTGCTGCCCGGCGTCACAGTCGCCGGCACCGGCGCACAGCGCCTCCTGGCCAATGGCCGCTTTCGCTTTCGCAATCTGCCCGAGGACTTCGCCGAGGCCCAGCGCGGCCTGGCCCTCGCCCGCGAGGCGATCACCTCAAGGGCCCACGATCTCATCGTCCTCGACGAGGCGATCACCTGCGTTCAGACGAAACTCTTGAACCCTGCGGACATCGAGGGTCTGATGGCCCTGCACCGGGCGCACCCGCGCGCGGAGCTGATTCTCACGGGGCGGGGCGCCTGGCCCGCTCTGGTGGAGCAAGCCGACCTCGTCACCGAGATGAAGATGCAGCGCCACTACTTCGAGAAGGGCGTCGCGCTTCGGCGCGGGATCGATCACTGAGACGCTGGAGGGAGAGTCGCCGCCATGGCCCGCTCGTTTCCATCGCCCGCCGCTCGCATCGGCATCGTCACGGGCCAGCGCATGATCCGCTGCCGGCTGGTCGGACGCTACCGCCTGGAGGACGCACAGCGGCACCCGCTGGGGACACTCGATGAATCCGCCGAGTGGATCGAGTTCCGCCCCCAGGACACCACGCCCGCCGTCGTCCAGTGGCGAGCCGTCCTCTGCAAGTCGCCCCAGCGCGAGGAGGCCGAGCACTTCACGGCCGCCCTGCCCGGCCCCGGCGAAGAACGCACGTTCGACATCGAGACCGTCGGCGGGACATGGCAGCTGCCCGATGGCGGCGTCCTCGACAACCGCGAGTGGTGGGTCCACACGCCCGCCTTCGAGTCCCGCGACGCCGCCGCCGCCTGGTGCCGCGAGCGCGACCTTCTCCCCCTGGCCTGGATCCCGAAGCTCCGCCGCGCGCCCCAGGGCACCATCGTCTGCCGCTCGCAGGGCATCACGGCCTCGGGTCTCGAAGTCGGCGGCCTCTTTCGCCTCGTGCCCATCGAGCCGCGCGGCAGCCGCGTCGTCCTCTCCGGCGTCGTCGTCGGCATCGACTTCCACTGGCAACACCTCGAGACCCAGTTCCTCCGCGGATCCCTCGAGGTCCTCCTCGATCTCGATGGCCACCTCACCGCCGTCAACGAGCTCCCCCTCGAGGCCTACCTGTGCAGCGTCGTCGCCTCCGAGATGAAGGCCGGCATGCCCCACGAGCTCCTCAAGGTCCAGGCCGTGTGCGCCCGCAACACCTTCCTCGCCACCGCCGGCAAGCACCACCGCGGCCAGCCCTTCGACCTCTGTGCCGATGACCACTGCCAGTGCTACCGCGGTTCGACCCGCGAGACGCGCGAGGCGCGCGAAGCCGCCATCTCCACCTGGGGTGAGGTGCTCGTCTCCCGCACTCGCCTGTGCGACACACGCTACTCGAAAATCTGCGGCGGCGTCAGCGAGAGCGCCCACTCCGTCTGGGGAGGCCCCCCCATCGAGTACATGCGGCCCGTCGCGGACTTCCCCGACGCCGCGCCCGACAAGGTCGAACCCCGGCTGCACGATGAGGCGCGCGCCCGGGCCCACGTCCAGTCCGCGCCCAAGGCCTTCTGCAACGTCGGCGCGCGGCCCGAGCTGCCCGAGTACATCCGCTATGCGGCCAAGTACTACCGCTGGCAGGTGGTCTACACGCGCGAGGAGCTCGAGGCGCTGCTGCGGCGCCTGCCTGCC
>JABWBI010000127.1 GCA_013360565.1 Candidatus Sumerlaeia bacterium
GGGCGGCGGCGATGACCCGCGGCCGGGCCTCGGGGCTCGCCGTCTGGCCAGGCGTCGGCGTCGCGACGAACGCGAGGAGGGACCAGAGTCCGAAGAAACGCAGCCAGCGCAGTCCGGGCCGGCGCGAGGTGCGCGATTCGAGGGCGATCTCGCTCTCGATCTCTTCGAGCCGTTGAATGAGCGGGCTGCGCCCGGCGGCGGTGTGGCAGCGCAGGCGGTGTTCGATCGGCTGGTCAAGGCGGAGCTGCATCGGGACGTGACCTCCTTCACCGCGCGAGGGCGCGCTTCCACTGGTCGATCGAGTCGTGCACGCGTTCGGCGGGGACAAAGACCGGTGAAGCCAGGCGCCCGCGCAGGCGTGCGATTCGGCCGGCGGCCACGGGGATGCGGCTGACGGCGAGTCGCTGACGCTGGACTTGGATCTGCACGGGACTCATGGGGCGGCTCATCTCTTCACGTTCGCGGCGGTCTGCAGCATCTCGTCGGAGGTCTGGATGGCCTTCGAGTTCACCTCGTAGGCCCGCTGCCCGACGATCATGTTGACCAGCTCCGTGACGATGTCGACGTTGCTGAGCTCGAGGAAGCCCTGGCTGATGCGGCCCAGACCGTCCTGATTCGGGTTGCCCCGCGTGGGCGAACCGCTGGTCTCGGTCTCGCGGAAGAGGTTGTGCCCCGTCGCCTCGAGCCCGGCGGGGTTGGGGAACTGCGCGAGCTGCACCTGGCCCACCTGAGACGCCGTCTGCTGGCCCGCCTGCAGCACGCTGACCGTGCCGTCGATCCCCACGATGATCTGCTGCGTGTCCGCCGGAATCGTGATCGCCGGGACCACCGGATCGCCATCGACGGTCACGACACGCCCGGTCGAGTCCATCGTGAAGGACCCGGCCCGGGTGAACGCCGTGTTGCCGTCCGGCATCTCGATCTCGAAGAACCCCTCGCCCTCGATCATCAGATCGAGCGCCTGGCCTGTGTTCTTGGCGGCGCCCTGCGTGTGGAGCCGGATCGTCGAGGCCAGGCGCGAGCCGAGGCCGACCTGGAGCCCCGTCGGGATCTCCGTGCTCGTCGTCGCGTTGGCCCCCGCCGGGCGGAGGTTCTGATACAGAAGATCCTGGAACTCCGGCCGCGAGGATTTGAAACCCGTCGTGTTGACGTTCGCCAAGTTGTTGGCGACCACGTTCATGTTGAGCTGCTGCACCTGCATTCCGTTCGCAGCGGTGTAGAGGGGCATCGTCATCGGTCAGTTCCTCCGGCGCCTCACGCGTTCAGACTCGTGGTGATGCGGCGGCCCGTCGCTTCGTCCGCCGTGGTCATGGCCTTGCTGACGGCCTGGTAGGCCCGCTGAATCTCGATCATCTCGACCAGGCTCGAGACCGGGTCGCCGTTGCTCTGCTCCAGCGCTCCCTGCCGGATCAGCGTCTCGCCCTGCAGCGACGGCCGAACCCCGGCCTGGCCCGCCGCGTCGGCGAAGAGCGTTGAGCCGATCCGCTCGAGTCGCTGGGGTTGGTCGGCCTGGACCGTGCGCAGCCTGCCCACGACGGCGCCGTCGGCACCGTGGACCGTGCCGTCGCTTCCCACCGTGAACTGTGCCGAGGTCACGGTCACGGGGCCTGTGTCGCCCAGCACCGGAACGAAGCGACCGTCCACGCGCATCGAAAGCTGACCGCGGGCATCCAGTTCGAACGCCCCGGCGCGCGTGTACCGCTCGGCGCCGTCGACCTCCACCGCGAAGAACCCCGGTCCGTCGAGCGCGAAGTCCGTCGCCGCGCCCGTCAGCCTCAGCGCCCCCTGCGAGAAGTCGACCGCCGAGCTCAGCGGACGATTGTAGATCAGGTCGCCTTCACTCGCCGCCTCCGGCGCCGCCGTGTCGAACTCGCGGGGATCGCTCCGGTGGATCAGATCGCTCAGCACCACCGGATACTCCGACGCCTCCGTCATGCGGGTGCGCTTGTGGCCCGGCGTGTTGATGTTTGCCAAGTCGTGTGCCACGACCCGCAGTCGCGTCTCGAGGTTCATGGCGCCTGACAGGCTGCTGTAGAGACCGTCCATCGTTGGCCCTTTCGCCGTTCCGGCCGGGGAAGTTGCAGCTCCGATGCCAGCAGACGACGGTGCCCTGTCAGAATCTCGGTCGCCACTAAACCATGCAAATTGAGTGCTGTTGATCCAAATGACCCCCGAAGGGGGGTGACGGAAGTCGGACTGGCACCGTCAAAAATCCGTCACATCGGAACCCGATGCCGCTCGTGGGCAGCTCTTGCCGGTCAGCACCTCCTCAGGTGAGGGGCGCAGGCCCAGTTCAATCCTCTGACCCGTCACTTGCCCAAGCGCACCCCGTGCTCTGCCCCTGCCTGACGTTGCCCGAGTCTGAGTTTTCCTGACGGTGGAAAGAGTTGAAACCCACTCACCGTTCTGCACAATCCGCAGCAAGCACGCCTTCCGGCCTGCGGCGGGCGCACTGAGAGCACGCGAGAGCCTCGCCGGCGGGCCAGACCACCGGCGGCGCGTTGGCGGAGACGAAGAGGAACTTCATGCACAGACCCCCCAAGCACGTCTGCCTGGCCATCACCACCTTGGGGGCCTTCATCGCCTCCCCCTGGTCCGCGTCCCAGCCTCTGCGCGGTGTGGAGTACAGCGGCTCACTCGGCACCGCGCCGCCCGCAGTGGCCAGTCCCGAGGTTGTCACAGTCATCGCGTCCGATCCCGCCGGCCCGGAGACCTCGCCGGTGGAATTCCCCGAGCCCGAGCGCGACCCGGGCCGGCACTTGGCGTCGGTCGAGGAGCTCTTGGCCGGTGCTCCGCTGGAGGTCACGGCCCTCACGCTCGCCTCCGGCGAAAGTCTCTACGGCAACTTCGCGACGGGCATGCGCGCCTCCCATGAGCTCGGCTGGGTCCCGGACGACGACCTCGCCGTCACCGCTCTCGAGCGCTTCGCCGATCTGCTGCCGAACGTCCGTCAGATCGCAGGGGCGCCGATGCCGTCGGAGGTGCTGAGCCTCACAGTGGATGACATCGTCCGGCTCACGCTCGAGAACTCGTCGACGCTCCGGCAGCAGTCGTACTCACCCCGGATCCAGGCGCACGAGATTCCTCGGCAGCGCGGGAACATCTTCGACACCGAGGTCTCGTTCTCGGCGACGGCCGGCGAGACCGACGGGGCCACCGCCGGCAATGACGACTTCGTCTCCGAGCGCCGCACCTACGCCTTCGAAGCGGGTCTGAGTCAGCGGCTTGCCACGGGGGCCCTGCTGGACCTGACGGCCTCGCTCTCACGCAGCTCCTCCAACAGCACGACCGATGTTCTCAATCCCTCCTATCCCAGCGACGCCGTGCTCACGATCACCCAGCCCCTGCTCCGTGGCTTCGGCCCCACAGTCACCCGCGCGCCCATCGTCAGCGCCGCGCTGGGCGCCGATGCCAGTCTCCTCAACTTCAAGGAGTCGGTCATTGAGACGGTCGCGAACGCGATGAACACGTACTGGGATCTGTTCTTCGCCATCCAGCAGGCTCAGGTGCGGCTCATCTCCCTCGAGCAGGCGCGGCTGGTGTACAACAACAATCGGATTCGGCTGCGCGTCGGCGACATGACGCGCGCCGAGGTCCTGCAGGCCAGCAGCACCGTGGCGCAGCGTGAGGGCGACTACTTCGCCGCGCTGCGGTCCATCCAGGACACGGAGGACGCGCTGTGGCTGCAGATCGACCGCTCCGGGCTCGCCAGCCGGTGGGAGACGGCCATCGTCCCGGTCTCGCCGCCGATCCTGGAGCCGATGAATCTCTCCGAGGACCAGCTGCTCGCCCTCGCCTATGCGCTGCGTCCGGATCTGCGCGCGGCGCAGCTTCAGCGCGAGCAGGCAGAGATCAGCCGCCGCGTCGCGGCGAACAGTCTGCTCCCGCAGCTCGATGTCTTCGGCACGATCGGCTTCGCCGGCCTCGGCGGGACGGTGAACAACTCCTATGACCGCCTCGGGACGTTCGACTTCGAGCGCTGGGTCGTCGGTGTGCGCGCGAGCTATCCTCTCCAGAACCGCGCCGCGCGCCACGGC
The DNA here is from genome assembly GCA_013360565.1 of Candidatus Sumerlaeia bacterium. Lineage (GTDB taxonomy): Bacteria > Sumerlaeota > Sumerlaeia > JABWBI01 > JABWBI01 > JABWBI01. The sequence goes on from JABWBI010000127.1 coordinate 4,038, forward strand.
CTGCGGCAGTCGGAGCTGCGCCTGGAGCAGGCGGACACGGGGCTCGAGTCCCTGCGCCTGCAGATCATCCTCGACATCCGCAACACCCAGCGCCGCCTCCAGAATGCCCTTGATCTGCTGGCGGCCCGCGAGGCGGAGGTGCGTGCGCGCGACTTGGAGCTGCGCGATGAGCAGCGGCGGTACGAGGTGGGGCTGTCGACGACGGAGATTCTGCTGCGTTTCCAGAACGATCAGGCCTCGGCACGCATCAATCGGCTGTCGGCCGTCGTCGACTACATCCAGGCACTGATCGAGCTGGACCGGGTCACGGGCCGGCTGCTGGAGACCCACGGCGTGGTGATCGATCTGCCGGAGACGGGGACGCGGCTGTGACCCAGGTGCCGCTGGCCGACCCAGAGCGGATGCGGGCGGTGGGCCTGATGGCCCGCCAGGTGGCGCACGACTTCAACAACTTCCTGTCGTCGATCCTGGGCTATGCGTCGCTGCTGCGGGGCAAGCTGGACCTCGAAGACCCCCGGCACCGGTACGCCAAGACGATCGAGACGGCGGCGAACGACGCCGGCCTCTCCGCCGAACGCCTGCTGACGTTCGGCCGGATCTGGACCATGCCCCCCTCGCTGATCCCGGTGGATCTCGCGGCGTTCCAGGAGCAGGTGGTGCAGCTCATGCGGAGCACCGTGGTGGAGGGCCAGAGTCCGCGGGTCGTCGATCACCGGGTCGAGGGCTCGGGCCGGCTCGCCATCGATCTGCGTCATCTGCAGCGGGCCATCGAGGCGCTGGGGGCGAACGCCTGCGAGGCGCAGGAGGGGGCGCGGCCGCCGTCGATCGCACTGCAGTTCTCCGTCGAGGAGGACGCAGGGAAACGGTGGGTGCGAATCGCGATCCGCGACGAGGGCTGCGGGATGGCCCCCGGCGTGGCCGCTCAGGCGGCGTCGCCGGGTTTCACGACGCGCGGCGGCGCACGCCGCCAGGGGCTCGGGATCGCCACGGCGCAGGGCTTTGCACTCATGCATGAGGGCCGGCTGGCCATCGAGACCGAAGAGGGCAAGGGCACGACGGCCACCCTCTGGCTGCCGATTCGCTGAGAACGTCAGATGCTCACGGTGCCGCGGCCGGGCCCGCGGCGAACGGCGAGCGCATGGACATCAGCTCAGGCGGGTTCTCCGCCAGGCGGACGACGCTGTCCGCCGGGTTGAGCCAGAAGGCTTGGCGCACGAGCACGTTCGGGTCCTCGCCGGGCTGGCCGATGCCGACGACCATCAGGCGCGTGTCGTCGCTCTCCGTGTCCCACCGGACTCCCAGAAACGCCATGCGCTGCATCGGCTCGGGGTACAGCCGCTGCCAGAGCTCCTGCACGCGGTCCATCATGCCGCCGACCTCGTGGATCCCCCGCCGGTCACGGCGCAGCAACAGGAAGTCGTGAAGGCTCGCATAGTCGCGGTGGTTGATCACCACGAACTCGCTGTCCGGCGCCCAGGAGAGCGATGCCGGTCCATTGAGGCGGTCGACCAGGGTGTCGGCATCCTCGTCCCGCAGGTGGCGGAACCAAACCTCTTGAACCCCCTGCCGCGGGTCCTGCACAATCTGCAGCCCGTACCGCCCGTTGGGCGCTGGGAACCACGTGCGGCCCGTCTCCTCGTCCGTGAAGGTGAGACGATCGCGGCGCCCGCACCCTGCCACAGTCAATGTGAAGATGGCTGCCAGGGCGGCCACGGACATGACAACACGACGATGAGGTGACATGCCGATGAGAATGGCCGAGTCCCGACGCAAGCGTCAAATACTTCTCTTCGCGGCCGCCTTCGCCGCCGCCTTTCCCGTCGGCGCCCAGGAGCCCGAGACGGCGTCCGGCGAGGTCATCGCCTCGCTCCGGGGCTCCGCCGTCACGGCGGGTGACTGGCGCCGGACGCGGGACACCGGGCAGATCGCCGGCCAGACGAGGCTGAGCACTCCCGAGGCTGAGAATTTCGTCCGGGGCGAGCTCCGTGCCCAGCTCCTCGCCGCCTACCAGCGCGACGCCGTCGAGAGAGAGCAGATCGCCGAGACCCCCGTCGGCCGCTGGCGCGCGTGGGCCGCTGTCAACGACGCGCTGGCCAACCACGCCCGCACGCGCGGACTCGCCGGCACCCTGGAGGTCCCCGACGAGGCCGTCCGGGACTACTACCAGGAGCACATTGACGAATTCGACCGGCCTGACCAGCTCAGCGTCCGCCACATCTACCTCTCCACACAGGGCCTCTCGGAGGCCTCGCTCGAGGCCGTCCGCACGCTGGCCGGCGAAATTGTCACGGCACTGGAGGCTTCGCCCGCTCGCTTCGCCGAGCTGGCCCGCGAACACTCGCAATCCGAGAACACCAATCCCGACGCCATCCTCGGGCCCATTTCCCCCGACCAGATCCACGAGGAGCTCCGCGAGCCCCTCTGGGCCCTCGGCGACGACGAGGTCGGCGGCCCGTTCGAGAGCCGCTTCGGCCTTCACATCTTCATGGTCGACACCCGCTATCCCGTCTCTGTCCCCTTCGATCAGGCCAGCCCCATGATCATCGGCCGCCTCCGTCAGCAGGCCGCCGAGGAGCGGACCGCCGAACTCGTCGAGAACGCCGAGGAGGAGTTCGGCCTCACACTTCACCCGGCCCCGGAGACCCTGGAGGCCGACACCCCGGTCATCTCCGGTGCCATCGAGGTCGACGGACAGGCGCTGGCCCTCGCCTTCGACCTGGACCTCGAGAGTGCGCCGGAGGGCGATCAGCTCGCCGAGCTCGTCCGCCAGACGCAGGAGAACGCCGTCCTCGCCGCCGAGGCCCGGCGGCAGGGGTGGGACAGTGATCCCACCCTCCGGCAGAGCGTCGAGCAGGCCGAGGCCGAGGCGCTGCGGACGGCCCTCTGGCTGACACGCGTCGAGGCCAGCAGCGAGATCACTGACGAAGATGTCCGTCGCCAGTACGACGAGAACCCCGGCGCCTACCGCGACCCCGTGCGCGTGCTCGCGCGCATCCTCGAACTCCGGCCCGTGGCCGAGGCGGAGCCCGGCACGCGCGTCGCCACGCTCGAGGTGCTCAACCAGGCCCAGGCCCTCCGCGCACGCTGGGCCTCTGGCGAGGCGTTCGAGGATCTCGTCCGCGAGGCCTCGACCGCCGCCGACGCCGATGAGGGGGGCGTGCCGCGCTGGATCTATCCCTACGGCGCCGACTCGGGCCAGTACTCGGCCGCTGCGAACCTCGCCACCGGTGAGGTGAGTGAACCCATCCGGCTCACCGACGGCTACGCCCTGATCGAGGCCTTGCAGGTCGAGAACAATCACCTGCAGCCCTTCGAGGAGGTCGAGGACCGCATTCGCACCTCGCTGCTGCGGTCGACGCGGCGGTCGATCTATCGGGCCTGGAACGCGAGCTTGGAGGCCGAGGCGGTTCTGGAGCCGCCGGTGGACATCGTCGCCTTCCACACGCGCGACTACATTGCCCCTGAGCCGGAGACCGCCTCCCCCGAGGCGCCCTGACCGTGGAGCAACCGGCCCAACAAGCGGTTGACAGCCGATCCCGACGGAGGGAGAAGGGCAACATCACCACCATCCCGCCCTCCCGAAGGAGACGAGAGCCATGCTCCCGCGCACCGCTGTTGCCGCTCTCGCCCCGAGTTCCCTGCTCGTCTCCGCCTCCCTTCTGTGGGGATGCACAGGGTCATCTCCGGGCAACGATCCCACCATCCGGCGTCACTTCGACATTCTCGCCGACCAGATCGCCGAACTCCAGGGCGACCTGGAGACAACGCGGGAGACGCTGAACAGTCTCGCTGCGCAGACGCAGCCGGGCGGGGCGAGGGGCGCGGCGCCCTCCGCCGAGATCGCCACGCTGCAGGCGAGTGACCAGGAGATTCAGCGCAGCATCGCCGAGCTTCGCCAGCAGCTGGCGCAGATCTCGACGCGGCTCGACCAGAGCCGCTCGGGTTCGACAGTCACGGCATCGAACACCCGGCCGGCTGAGCCGCCGCGGACCGCCCCGGTCGCCGCCGAGCGCCCCGCGGCCGCCGAGAC
>JABWBI010000128.1 GCA_013360565.1 Candidatus Sumerlaeia bacterium
CGGCACGCTCGGCCGCGCCTTCCTCGCCCTGCGGCCGCCGGGACACCACGCGACGCGCACCCGGGCGATGGGCTTCTGCCTGCTGAACAACGCCGCGCTCGCGGCGCACCATCTGCTCGCGCTCGGTCTCGCCCGGCGGCCGGTCATCGTCGACTTCGACGTCCACCACGGCAACGGGACCCAGGCGATCTTCGAGACCGACCCCCGCGTCGTCTTCGTCTCCATCCACGAGGCCGGCAACTACCCCGGCACCGGATGGCCGCACGAGACCGGCACCGGCGAGGGCACGGGCACGACGTTCAACCGTCCCTTTCCCCCCGCCACGCCGCCTGGGGAGATCGTCGCCGAGATGCGCCACGTCCTGCACGAGGTGCGCGAGCGCTTCGCGCCCGATTTTGTCCTCGTCTCCGCCGGGTTCGACGGGCATCGCCTCGACCCGCTGGGCAACTGGCTGCTCGAGGCCGAGCACTTCGCCGCCATCACGCGCGAGATCACCGCTCTCGCCGGTGCCACCGCGGGCGGCCGCGTCCTGTCCGTCCTCGAGGGCGGCTACGACCTCGAGGGCCTCGCCGAGGGCGCCGAGGCGCATGTGTTGTCCTTGGCGGAGTGACCCGTCAGGGAGCAGCGGTGGCGCTCACCAAGAACGCATCGATGTCATCGCCATGCTGTTGCATAGCTGTCGTCGGGCCGGTGACTTCGATCACCACCGGGCCCTCCGGGCCCCCTTCGATGATCGCGCCCCAGAGACGCCAATTGGGCTGTGGAGCCCCTCCTCCCGGCGGAGTCGAGGTGCCTGAAAAGCGAGCAATCGAAATGCTGAGGGGGCCATTGGCGGCCTGCTCGATCAGCGGCGTCACACTCGCGCCGGGAGCCGGAGGGACGAAGCGCGAAGCCCACGTGTGAGAGATCGCGGCGGGCGAGTCCGTCGCGCGCGAGATGCTGACCGCGACGGTGCCGTCCACTCCAGCCAGCTGGCACCGCATGCCGCCCTCACCCGTGGGCGCTGGGTTCCACGCCCCTGGCAAGCTCAGGATGATGCCGCCGACTTCAACGGGGACGACCGGTCTTTCGGACGTGGCATCCGACACAGGCGGCGGCGGTGTGGGAGGGGGCTCCGTCGCGGGAGAGATCGCCGGCGCGGGGGAGGGTTCCGGCGCTGGGGCCGGCGGCGGTGCCGGCTCCGCCCGTAGCGGTTCAGCAGGCGGTGCCGGTGCCTCCGGTGGAGCGGACGGCGTGGGTTCCGTCGCGGGTGAGTCACAGCCCATGGCGATCACGAGCGCGGCGAGAGAGAATGCAGAGCAGATCCAGCGGTGTGTCACGACAGCCTCCTTGAGAAGAAAGAAGAGACCCCCGGGCTCGGGGGCCCGGGGGCGTCGATGAATCTCCCAGAGCCAGGATCAGTTGGCCTGGAAAACAGACAGCTCGACGGGGACGACCACGTTGTAGGTGACGAAGCCTGTGTTGAGCGTCGTGAAATTCGGATCGGTGGCAAAGTGATCCTGTGGCGTCGCCGCGGGGGGCAGGCACTGATTGGAGAAGAAGTTGGCATCACCGCTCGTGTGAGCCACGAAGATGCCAAGCTGCGTCGTGCCCAGAGTGACTGTCCCAAGCTCCGTGAGCGGGATGGCGAGCTCAAGGCCCGTGGTGACGGAGCCAGGAGGGCCGCCCGACGCCGGGAAGCCGCCGCCGGTGCCGGCGACACCCGCGGTGTTCGCATTGTTCAGAGCGAAGGTGTAGCCATTCTGCGAGTTGATCGCCGGGTTAGTGGTCGCACCGGTGGCGAAGTTGCCGAAGGCGGTTGTCGTCGCCATGTCGGTCGACGTCTGATAGCGCCACTCCAGCGGATTGTTGAAGCACTTGAAGGCACCGAGGTAGTCGACGTTCATTCCACTGGGGAAAGTCGAGCCTCCCATGCCATTGCCGGAACCGTTCGTCTGGAAATAGCCGTCGGCGCCGTTGATGCCGGCGAAGGCGCCTGTGATGCCGGAGTTGTCGTCGAAGTTGTCGATCACAACGAGGTGAATGTTGCCGTTCGACTCCAGGTTGCCCGTGATGCACAGATACAGGTTGGTGTTGTCATGGGCGACGTAGAGTGCATCCATCTCGCTGCCGCCGCCGCCGATGAGGTTGCCGCTGGTGGCGTCGCCAAACGAGGTGTTTGCGTTCTGCACGGCCAGCGCGGCCCCGTAGGCAGCGTCCACAGTTCCGTCAACGGTGACCGTGGCGAAGCCCGCAAAGGCAGAGGGGACAGCGAGTCCCAGAGTCAAGAAAGCGGAAATCCTTCTCATGCGAAGTGTACCCCTTCCTACTGATGAATGAATTCCCTCGGCCCAAGCGGGCGTGGAGGAGACCGGCAATGCGGCAGAGACACTCCCCGATCGTTTGGACCGCTCCGACTCAAGCGCGCCCGCCAGGGCCGCGTCAAGAGTTTTTGCGCGGGAGAGACGAAACCTCGCCCCCTCTCTCCCAGCCTCAACCGGGGGGAAGCGGTTCAACTCCGCTCGGCGCAGGGGCGAGAAGAGAGCGGAGCAGGGCGGGCCGACCGTGGCCTTCCGGTTCGCTCTGGCGAGGGTCAGCTTTTCAAGGCTCGGCCTCCGGGGGCTCGAAGTGGCGGCGCGGGATGACTTGGGTCCTTGACGATTTCGCTTGACCTTTGCCTCGCTGTGCGAGAGAAACTGCGGCGAAGTCAAGGAGAACCACGGGCGAAGTCATCCCCGCCCCGAGGAGCGAAGCGATGCCGTACGACGACCACCAGATCCCCCTCACGCGCCGCCAGCGCGAGATCGTGAACTTCATCAGCGACTTCATCCGGGACAGGGGGTACTCGCCGACGCTCGAGGAGATCGGCCAGGGCCTGGGGCTCTCGTCCTTGGCGACGATCCACAAACACCTCAAGAACCTCGAGCAGAAGGGCCTGATCCGCCGCCGGTGGAACCACTCGCGCTCGATCCAGCTGCTGGACCCCCAGACGGCCGTCCTCTTCGACCAGATCGTCGAGCTCCCCCTGCTCGGCCGGGTCGCCGCCGGCCGGCCCATCGAGGCCGTCCTCGACGAGCAGACCCTGGGCGTGCCGCGCCACCTCGCCGGCGGCAACGGCAAGCAGACCTACGTGCTGCAGGTCGAGGGCGACTCGATGATCGAGGAGCACATCACCGACGGCGACTTCGTGATCGTCGAGTCGCGCGAGACCGCCCTCCCGGGCGAGACGGTCGTCGCCCTCGTCGAGGGTGAGAGCGTCACCGTCAAGAAGTATTACCCCGAGGGCTCCCTGGTGCGTCTGCAGCCGGCCAACGCCACCCTGGCCCCGATCATGGTCCAGGCCGACCAAGTGCGCATCCAGGGCGTCGTCATCGGCCTGATGCGCCGCTATCAGTGAGACGGGAGGGCCGCGCCGATGCTGATCTTCACCCTCTGCCTCGTCTGGGGCGCCGTCATCGCCTGGGACTGCCTCAAGTGCTGACCCCTGAGCCCCCCGCCGCGAAAAGAGGCGCGCCCCGGACCTCGCGGTCCGGGGCGCTCGATGTCCAGCCTCCCCTGGCCGGGGAAACGGAGGATCAGCGGTAGAGCTCGTAGCTCATGACGGCCGTGAGCGGGAAGATGTCGGTCAGGGTCCGGGGGGCAACGAGGCCCTGGCCAGCAGCGAGGCTGGTCCCGTCCTGAACGATCTCTCCATCGTCGACGATCACGATGCCCGTGAGGTCCCACGGGGCGTCGGGGAAGGTGAGCGGTGACGTCAGTGTGCTGACGTCAAGGCTGATGGGGAAGGCATTCACGCCGACCCGGGCGTCCTCGGACACCCACTGGCCATCGGCATCGCCGAACGTCGCGAAGTCGAGCGAGCCGAGACTGGACTCGGGCGAGGTCACTCCGGCCACGACGACGAGCTCGCCGGCGATGTTGGGCGTGTTGGCCAGCGAGAGGTCCGCAGGTGTGACCGCGAGCGGTGCCGGGGGCGTACCGGCGCCGTTGCGAATCACCTGGCTGACGAGCATCTCTGCCTCGCCCTCGAAAACGCCGCGGGTGCCCCGGATGGTGACTGAATCGCCGGGCTGAACTGAACCGGCGTCGCCGATGATGTTGGTCGAGAACGCCAGGATGCCCGACTGCCCGTCGGTGCCGGAGCTGTCTTGCAGGTAGAGGCGCGTCTGCGTCGGGGTGAAAACATTCCCAACCGTCGTCGCGGTTGCCGTGATCTCGTAGAACGTCGGGCCGACGGCCGCCGCACGGAAGGTCGCGATGTCAACAACGGTGGGGGCAACGGCCCCATTGGCGGCACCGGGGGTGCGGGCTTGGATCACGAAATCTGCGTCGTTGACACCCGTGTTCGCGCCGATTGTCCGCGAGGCACTGTCCGCATCGGTCGTGTCCGCAGCCGCCAGAGGTGTCGTGAACGGTGCTGCCGCCGTGTTGATCGCCAGTCCGTTTGCCGTCTGCTGCGGATTGGCGGGCGGCCCCTCGTAGAAGATCCCGTCGACGAGCGTGTCGGTTCCGGCGACCTGGGTGACCAAGATCACACCGTCGCCGGCTCCATTCTGGATCGCTGCCGTGGCGGAGATGCCGTCGGTCTTGCCGACGCCCCCCTGGTCGGCGCCGGCGACGGTGGTGCTTCCAGCGCCGTTGTCGTTGACCGCGATCACGTAGAAGCCATTCGCGGGAATCGTCCCCGTCAGGTCCACCCGGGCATACTCGGTGGGGACGGTGGTGTCGCCGCCGTTGAGCAGGACGAGCTCGTAGTTGCCGGTCGCCAGATCCACCGGCGACCCCGTCGTGTTGATCAGCTCGATGAACTCAAGGTCATCGGTGCCCGCATCATCGTAGTCCACCTCGTTGATGAGAACGGGGCTTGCGGGCATCAGTGCCGTCAGCGCGGCGAGCCCGCCAGTCAAAATGAGGTTCTTCAGCCAGGTCATGGAGATCCTCCGTGGATCAGTCATCTGTCCCCGCCGGCACGCGGGCCGGGCTGGGTGGGGAGCGGATCGCGTCCCCGAGGTTTCACTGTCTCAGCGAAACAGTAACAATGGTCCAACCGTGGACTCTTGGGCAAGCGCATTCTGCCCCGCGGGTGCGGAAATGCGCCGGAGGGCATGGTCCGCGCCCCCCCTTCCGGTGGCAAGGCCATTCGGACCCCTCCGAGAGATCGACGGTCTCTCATCTCTCGCACACGCCCCCCGCCTCAGCGCGCCACGACGCCGTGGGCGACGCCCGGGCCGGTCAGCGGCGTCTGCGAGAAGACAATGAGGGCGTGGGGCGGCAGGAGGACATCGAGGGTGGCCGGCTGACCGTCCCGCGGGGTCCCCGTGGCCGTGCGCGAGCCGTTGAGCGCGGCGGCGGTGCCGAGGTAGGCGCTCGCCTGCGAGTTGACCAGCTCGTGCCAAGGGCCCGCGGCCGGGACGCCGACGAGATAGCTGCCGAACGCCGTCGCACTGAAATTGGTGATGACGAACGTCACGTCCCCGCCCGGGTCGTAGCGCTGGAAGGCGAAGACGTTCGCCGCGTCGTTGACGTGGATCGTCTGGTGCCCGCTGCCCGCCCGCAGGCTCGCGCGCGTCCGGCGCAGCGCGCACAGGTCGCCGAAGAAGTCACGCACGGGGGCGTAGGTGCTGAGGAAGCCCCACCAGATGCGATCGGCCGGGCCGTCGCCGAAGGGCTTGTCCTCCATGAACTCCTGCCCCTGGAAGAGCATGGGGATGCCCGGGCTGAGCAGGACGAGCCCCGCCAAGACCTTGTTCATCGCAATGGCCCGCGGGCTGAAGGGGTCCGCGCCGTCGATGGCCCGGGTGATGCGCTCGCCGTTGCCCGACTCGTCGTGGTTGTCGACGTACTTGATCGACCGCGCGGCCGGGCCGCCGAAACCGCTCGTGGCGACGGCGTTGGCGATCGCCCCCATGTCGGGGTTCGCCGCCCCGGCGTTGGCGCGCAGCGTGTCGTGGAAGAGGTCGCCCCACTGCGCATCGTAGCCCGCGCCGCCGGAGGCGACCGGCTCGGTGACGAGCTGCGTGTTGGGCAGCTCCTCGGCGATGGCGATGGCGCGCGGGTTGACGGCGCGGACGGCGTCCGCGACGGCCGCCATGAGCGTCCAGCCCTCGCCCTGCTCGTCGCAGTAGCCCCGCATCAGCTGGGTCGCGTCCACCCGCAGCCCGTCGAGCCGGTACTCGCGCATCCAGTGCGACGCGTTGTCGATGATCCACGACCGCACCTGGCTCTCGGTGTAGCGGGGCCGCGTCGAGCCGTAGGGCGTCTCGCCCTGGCAGTTGAGGCCGAAGAAGTAGATGTTCGCCGGCCCGTCGAACTGCCACAGGTCCAGGTCGGTGTTCGACATGTGGTTGTAGACCACATCGAGGATCACGCCGATCCCCGCCTGGTGGAGGCGGTCGACCAGATAGCGGAAGTCGTCCGGGGTCCCGTAGTCGCTCTCCGGCGCGTACAGATGCACCGGGTTGTAGCCCCACGAGGTCGCCGGGAACTCGTGGATCGGCATCACCTCGACCATGTTGACGCCCAGCGCCTGGAGGTCGGCGAGGTGCGCGTCGACCACGTCGCGGAAGCGCCCTGGGTACGCCGTGACCCCGTCGCCGTTGCCGGAGAACGTGCCGATGTGGATCTCGTGGATGATCATCGCGCCGTGGTCGGGCGTCTGCCACGACGTCGCCTGCCAAGCGTAGCCGCTGCCGTCGCCCCGGAGGACCGAGTTGCCGTTGGTGTTGACCGAGTCCCGCCCCCGCGGGTCGTTGCGCCAGAGATTGCCCCCGGGCGTCGTCAGGTAGAACTTGTACTCGTGCCCCGCCTGCGCATTGGCCACGTGGACGCCCCAGACGCCCGTCCCGGGCTGGAGCGTCATCGGCGCCCCGCCCGTGTTCCACCCGTTGAACTGCCCGGGCACGTTGACCGCCGTGGCGTTCGGCGCCCACACGCGGAAGACCGCTCCGCCGCTCTGGGCAGCCGGAACGACGGTTGCGCCCAGGGGGTACGCCGTCACATCGACCGGCGCCGCCGCCGCCGTGGAGACGAGAAGAACGAGAAGAAGCGCCGGGAGCCAGCGCGGAGACAAGCGCATCATGACGGGCCAGGGCGTCGGTCGGAATCAGGCGCCACGCCGAGGCCAGAACCTGCGCGGCTGGGGGACCACCCGAATGTGGACCGGTCCACCAAAGGAGAAGGTGGGGAGCGGTGTCAACCGATTCTTGAGCCGATCACCCCGTCGTCGGCCTCAGGAGGGGAGCACCTTCACCTCGATCTCCATCCGCGCCGTCTCCCCCGGCCCCAGGATCCGCTGCCCGGCCCCGAGTGCGTCCTTGAGCCCCGGCGCGGCGGCGTCGATCACGACCAGCTCGCCGAGCCCCACCCCGCCCTTGATCTCCACGGTCTCCCAGGTGGCGACGCCGACGTCGACCTTCCGCTTGCGCACGACGGCCCCGTCGACGACGTACACCGCGCGGTCGGTCCCGCGGCCGAGGACGCTCGACGGGGGGACCCAGACCACGTCGGTGCGGGTCGAGACGATCACGTCGACGTCGACGCTCATGCCGACGCGCAGGCGCGGGTCGTCGCCGAGCGCGAACCGGAGCGAGATGCTGCGGTTGCCGCGGAGGTCCTTGGTCACGAGCGGCGCGATCTCGGTGACCGCGCCGAACAGGCGCTGCGGGAACGCATCGAACGACAGCTCCGCGCGCAGGTCGATCGCCTCGAACGTGGCCGTCTCGAAGCGCGGCGCGTTGGCGTCGGTCGTCGCGTCCGGCGCGAACAGCGCGGCCACAATGAAGTCGAGATCCTGCGCCATCCAGTTGATGTCGCGCGCGCCCGGCCGCCCCGCATTCGCCGTGTAGACCAGCTGCGTCACGCCCGCGTGCGGCGTCACCTCCGGGCTGCCCGACACAAACTCGTGGTAGTTGACCGACTGCAGCGCGTCGCCCTCGCCGCCCTGGATCGTCCGCGCCTGCTTCTTCGGCGCGGCATTGCCCTGCGCGGCGTACACGCGCGTCTGGCTCACGCCGCCCGACGGATCGACCGACACGACCGTGCGGTCGG
>JABWBI010000129.1 GCA_013360565.1 Candidatus Sumerlaeia bacterium
GGGCTGTGGGTGAGCGCCACGCTCAGCCCACCATGGTGTCCCGCCAGGGGGTCTCCGTCGCCGGGTTTCTCAACCCGTCCTTATGCATTCAAACAGGTCGAGCGTCGACGTGGCGACCCCGGGGCCGGCCGGGATCGCGACGGGGACGTTGAGGCTGTTGGCCACGAGGCACGGCGGCGGGGCGGGGAAGATCTGGGCGGAGAGCTGGTACGTGCCCGACTCGACTCCCGTGGCCGAGAGCACCTGGATGCCGTAGGTGCCCGCGTTGCGGGCGGTCATGAAGAGCGCCTCGGAGTCGGGCGTTTCGGCGCCCGCGTCATTCACCACGAGAACCAATCCGCCGAAGGTCCCCAGGCCCACTCGCCCATTCCACTCCACCGTGTCGCGCTCGGGGTCGAGGTCGAGGCTGACGAACACCGTCTCTCCGGCCTGGAGATCGATGGCGTAGTTGTCCACGTCGAGGCCGTTCGCCAGGGCTCCGCCGGCCCAGCCAGTGCCGCTGAGCGGTGTGCCGGGAAAGACGTCGTTGGGCTCAACTTCGACCTGCTGAAGGCCGCCCCGCAGGACCACGTAGAGCTCGTACGGCCGCAGCTGTCCCGTCGCGACGCTGTGCCGGACTCTCAGATAATAGGTGCCATCGGCCGGGATGACGGCCCCGGCAATCGAGGACGAGGTTGCCCCGAGCGTGCCGTCGTCATTGTCTGTCTCGAGGACCGTTGTGCCGTCGGTGTCCAGGAGGTCAAGCACCGAGTCCGTGCTGGCCGAGGCCGACCAGGAGGTCATCGTCGCCGCAAAGACCCGGTCGCCGGCGCTCGCGGTGAAGGAGTAGACGTCCACGTCCCCGTTGGGGAGGATGTTGCCCTGGATGCGCGCGGGCGCGACCAGGGGCGTCGCCTCACCCGCTGTGGCGTTGGGCTCGATCTCCTGCGGCAGCCGATGGGCCAGCGCAGCGGCCGGCAACGCGAAGACTCCGGCGGCCATGGCCGAGACGATCTGTGAACGCATGACAGAGGCCCTCCACGATTCGGAATTCCCAGAGTGACCGGAGTGGCCCCGCTCGCTCCCCCGGATGAGGGATCAATGGAGCAGCCTGGGTCGGCTGGCAAGCCGAATCCGATCGCCGCCCAGTGGACTTAGTGCTGGTGCGCGAGCTCTCCCAGGCGGGCCACCGCCCGCTCGACGCGCGGCGACCACTCCGCGGCCGAGAGGCGCACGCAGTTGCCGTACATCCCCCGCGCGGAGAACAGCGGGCCCGGGGCCACGCTGATCCGTTCGCACTTCGCCGCGCGCGTCAGCGCCAGCGCGTCGACACCCTCGGGCATCTCCGCCCACAGCACGAACCCGCCCTCGGGCTGCGTGACGCAGGTGCCCTCGGGGAAGTGCTCGGCGACGGCCTGCGCCATCAGCGCCAGACTCTGGCGGTAGGCCCGGCGGGCGCGCCGGAGATGGTGATCATAGCCTCCGCTTGCCAGGAACTCGGCGAGGGCGTACTGCGGCAGCGCGGGTGTCGCGCAGGTCGTGGCGATCTTGATGCTCTCGACCCGCCGCTGAAACCGGCCCGGCGCGATCCAGCCGACCCGGTGGCCGGGGGCGAGCTCCTTCGAGAAGGACGAGCACAGGAGAACAAGCCCGTGACGGTCAAACGCCTTGCAGGTGTGCGGACGCGTCTCGCCGTGGTGGAGATTTCCGTACAGGTCGTCCTCGATCAGCGGGATCTCGCGCGCGGCGAGCAGCTCGACGAGGTCACGCTTGCGGACACCGGGCACTGTGCATCCCAGGGGATTGTTGAAGTTCGAGATGGTGAGAACCGCGTGGACCGGCATCTCATCGAGTGCCAAGCGCAGCGCCTCGAGGCTCAGGCCCGTCCGCGGGTGCGCCGGGATCTCGAGCGCCCGGAGGCCGAGGTGCTCGATGGCCTGGAGCACGCCGTAGAAGATGGGCGACTCGATCGCGACCGTGTCCCCCGGCCGGCACGTGGCGCTCAGCGCCAGGTGCAGCGCCTCCATGCAGCCGACCGTTGTCACGATCTCCTCGGGGGTGATCGCGCACCCCGACGCCACTAGTCGCTGCGCGATCTGGACCCGCAGGGGGCGGCAGCCCGGCGGAAAATCGTACCGCTGCACGAGGGATCCCTGCCGCCGCACGATCGACGCCATGATCTGGTGAAGCCGCCGCGTCGGCAGCAGCTCGGGATTGGGGACGGCCGCCCCGAGCTGGACCACCTCGGGGTCGCCGACCCCCTGAAGCATCTGGGAGATCAGGTCGCTCACCGCAACGCCGTGCGGCTCGCACGGAGGACGGGAAATGGCGGGCTCCGCCACCGGCTTGACCAAGCGGACCCTCACGTAGAACCCCGACTGCGGCCGCGCCTCGATCCAGCCCTGATTCTCTAGTGCGCGATAAGCCTCAAGGACGGTGGTCAGGCTCACGCCCCAGTCATGGCTCAGCTTGCGGACGGATGGGACACGATCACCCGGCTGGTAGGCCCCCGATTCGATGAGACGAATGATCTCGGCGACCACACGGTCACGGAGCGTTGAGCCCTCGGAACGGATGAGAATGGGGGCGGTGGCCATGACAATCCCTCCGAATGGCAACTGTTATGGCAACAATATTGATATTCTGCAACTGTTATTATGGAGCCCGGTCGACTACGCTGTCCTCATGTTTTTGATCGACACCTCCTCAGCGGAACGGCGCGTCCACCTGCACCGGACAGCGCGAGCCGGGGCGCCTCTCTCCCGAATCCTCGAGATGGAGCGGGGCGCAACACACCGGGTGTCCACCCGGCGCCCACTGGTCATCCGGAGTTTGGCCGGCGCGGTCTGGGTGACACAGGAAGGCGACGCCAGGGATTTCGTCCTGAAGGCCGACCAAGCGGCTCGGTTCGATGGAGCGGGCCTGGTCGTCCTCGAGGCGCTCACCGCCTCGCGGATCCACGTTGCCGAGGCCTGAAACGCGCTCTCGCCGCAGGCCTGAGCCTGCGGCGAGAGGGGGCGAGCGACGTTGGCGGGAGCAGGGGGCTTGCAGGGGCGTCACTCGCCGGGGGGGAGGATCACTTGATCGATGACATGGATGACCCCGTTGCGGGCGGCCACGTCCGCGGTCACGACGCTGGCACCGTTGACCTGAACGCCGCCGCCTTCGTGCGTGATCGTGATGGCTTGGCCCTGCGCCGTCGTGGCGCGGTCGAGCCCTGCCGCATCCGCCGCGAGCACGCGGCCGGGGACAACGTGGTAGAGCAGGACATCTGACAGGGCTTCGGGGCTCGCGCCGAGTGCGGCCAGCGTGTCAGCGGGGACGGCCGCGAACGCCTCGTCGGTCGGGGCGAACACCGTGAAAGGACCCTCGCCGCGCAGGGTCTCCTCAAGGCCCGCGGTCTGGACGAGACTGACGAGGGTGGTGAAGCTGCCCGCGGCGACGGCGGTGTCGACCAGGTCGGCCTGGGCGGCCGGCTGGCTGGCGTCCTGCGCCATGGCGGCGGGAGTGACCGCCAGAGTGGCGGCGACGAGAGCGGAGGGGAATCGCATGGGTGAGATCTCCTGGGGATCGGGTTTGTGCCCTTGGGCAAGAGGGGGAAAGAACAGCTGTCGTTCCCAGACCGGAGCGCCCCAGAGGCCCGAGCCCGGTCAGGGTGCTGCAACCTGACCGGAATCAGCGCCCTGAGCCGATCCATTCCCTGGACACTATCTCCCGTGTCGGAGACAATGTCCATATATAGTGGCCATATATACCGGACATATGTGACATTGTGTCCATGTTTATGTGCCAGAACGGCACGCCGCCCGGATCGCAGCTCCGCACAAAAAGGAGCCGCCGGTCCCTGGCGGGACCGGCGGCGGTGACTTGGGGGTGACGCGAACTGGTCAGACGCCGGAGCGTCTCAGTTCTGCGTCTCCTCGACGTAGGTCACGACGACCTCAACGCGGCGGTTGAGCGCGCGGAGGACATCGGACTCGTTGGGGACGATCGGGTCGGCCTCGCCGAGGCTCGTGACTTCCATGACGTTGGCGTCGAGGCCACGGGCGGCGAGGGCGTCGGCCACGGTGTTGGCGCGGCGCTGGCCGAGGTCCATGTTGTACTCGTCGGTGCCGAGGTCGCAGGTGTGGCCCTGGACCTGGATCGACTGGATGTTGCGGCCGCCGAGGGCCTCCGCGATCTGATCGCAGACACGCTCGCCCATGGGGGTGAGCTGGTCGTCGTCATAGCGGAAGAGCACGTCGCGGAACGAGTAGCGCTCGGTGGTGATCGTGCGATGGACCTCGCGGACCACTTCGGTCTCGACGGGGACCTCGCGGACCTCGACCACCGGCACCTCGACCACGTCGGGGCTGCAGTTGGGGACGCACAGCGAGGACTCGATCAGCTGGAGACCGAAGTTCTCGAGGTCGTCCGACTGGGGCAGGCTGACCAGGCGCAGCACGTTGCCGACGGGCCGGATGACACCGTCGCCGACGCCGACCGCGATGATCTCGAGCGGAACGCGCCACAGGCAGCCCCAGCCGCCCTCGATGTGGAGGTAGTCGATGTAGTCGACGCCCGCGCCGCCGTCATCCTGCCGCAGGTAGTACTCGCGGTAGATGGGCAGGCACGGGATCTTCAGGCCGTGCGAGATCTCGATCAGATCGTCGCCCGTGCGGGTGAAGATCAGCGCGGCGGTGGCCAGCGTGGAGCTGACATACCCCTGCGTGACGGTGCGGGTGATGAAGTTGTCATCGACCAGCCCGACGACATCACTGACGAGCAGGGTGACCTGGCCCGCCGACTGAGCGACGATGCCCCCGGCACCCATGACGAGGTCGGTGACGTTGTCAGCGGCCCCCGTGATGCCGCTGAAGAAGTTGTCAATGAACGCGAGATTCCCCCGGACCTCTCGGTCCTGGGTCGGAATTCTCGGCACGGAGTAGTCGTCGGCGGCCGGGACGGCAACGGCACCCAGAACCAGCAGGGCCAGAGCCATCACGGACAGCGCCTTGGGGAACGTGCGTGACATGGAGATTCCTCCTTGGTGTTCGCAGCCTAGCCGAGGCCTCAAAGCATTCCATGACCCTGCCATCGGCATGGCGAGCAAGACCGGTGCAATCAAGCCGCTAGGATGAGAAGTGTCAAATGTTTTCATGCGGCCAGAGTCCCCCCGGGGCCTCGCCCCGGTCCTCACCAGATCGGCGCGGAGGGGCGTTTCCTGGAGTCCAGAGGCTCTTTTTTACCCTCCGGCCCCGCCCCCGGGGTGTCCGCTGGATTCAGCTTTCAAGGGAAGCCCTGTCCCCCTGAGAGGACAACCGCGCGTCGCGCTGGGGGTGAACCTTCAGTTGGGCACGGCGAGCCGCATGCCCTCGATCTCGATGTGGGTCCGGATGATCTGCCCGCGGCTGCGCACCCCGTTGGTGGGGTCGTAGAGCCACCCCAGGTCGGCGATGCCGAACCCGCCGTACAGACCGCTTGGGCCCAGGCTCACCAGCCGCCAGTGGCCGTAGTCGTCCGTGAAGTCGTCGGGGAAGAAGTCGATCGACATCTGGAGGATCGCGAACTGGTAGATGTTGTGGTAGATGTGTTCAGTCCAACTGATCTGGCCATCGCGCGGCTGCGGGGAAGTCCCCTCGATATAGGCCTCGCCGGATCCGTCCTCTCGGCTAACGAAGGTCACTCGCGAATTGGCCGGCTGTTCGCCGACGCACTTTGGCATCACGCCCGGGAGGAGGGGTGCCAGGAGAACACGCCTCAGGTATGGGGCCCCGCCCAAGCCTGCTCGAATGACCATCGCCTCTGGCTCAACACGCACCACCTCGGGAGACAGGACGGTGAGGTGTACTCGTCGGCCATCCAGTCTTGCGTCTCCAGAGCGAATCACGAGCGGGCGACCATCGCCAACAACGGCCTCTCGCGCATCGCTGCTGATCTCCCATCGCGCGGCAGCTGTCTCCTCGACGGGAACCCGAGTGATCCTGAGCCACGGCAGGTCAGACTCGATGGAGCAATCCCCTGCCAGCGCATGACCAAGATCCCTCAGGTCCAGGTGGGTGATCATGACTGGCACTCCCCCCGAGGAGGATTGGACTCGCGGGCCGAGAATGACATTGGCCGGCTGGGACTCAATGAGGGGCAGGTATCGCAAGATGATCGTGGCCGCCTGCGAACTCCGCTGCTCATTGCCCCTTCTTGTGCGGAGGCGCACGTTGGTCACATGTCGGCCGGGGCCTCGCGCTGCAGGTTCGACCCGCAAGGCCAGTTCACCGTCGCTGTGAGCTGCCAACTCGCTCGGACAAGACCGCACGTTGACACAGCCACAGGACAAGTTCACCCCCTCAATCGTGACCTCGGACTCGGCCCTGTTGAAGAGAGGCAGCACCAAGTCAACAGCATCAGGGAAGTGCACTTCCCCCAAATCCGTCTCTTCGGGCATGCCAATCCAATCATCATCGCCTTGGTCTTGGCATGATATGGCTGCCGCAATGAGACAGAGGAGCGCACAGCGCATGTGAATTGGCATCGCCGGAGGCTTCTTTGATTGCGACTCACTCACGGAACACAAAAGCAATGGCAATTACCAGGAGCGCCCCGACTGCGGTCAGGCCTGTGATAGCAATGCTTCGTCTTGGCCACGCTGCACCGGAAGGGGGGGCGAGAACATCAATCTCGGGGTCGGGTTGGACCAACGCGGCCCTGGCACGCCTCCACTCCGCGTCCCCCACGCCGTTCTCGACAAAGCGATTCGCATCGTGGTCGAGCAGGCGATACCCCGCGAGGTTCTCGGGGATCCGGAACTCCGCGTCCGGCATGGGCCTGTTGACGGCGATCGTCTCGCTGTGAATGTGGTACTGATCCTCGAACCGGACCGAGCCGTCGCGCCCGAATGTCTGTCGAAGCACATTCAGCGGGATCGCGATCTGGTTCCCCTCCGAGCTGACCGTGACGAGCTCCCGAACGCTGACTTCGGAGACCAGCCGCGGCTCTTCGCCAGAGGCATAGGAGGCCGAGCGCACCGGGTAGAAGGCATGCGATGGGTCGAAATCGACTTCCACGTGGGACACCATCCGGTACTCGGGCTGGCGGCGGAGCCGAACGCGTGTCACCTCGCGTCCCTGCCACTGACAGGTCTCTGTGCCGAGCCAGCGGAATCTCCCGCTGCGCCACGCCGACGCGTCTTGGCGCCCTCGGAAGGAGTTCTCCTCCTCCGGCAGGACAGACCAGAGAAACGGAACGACGAGTGGGCTCGGTCCCAGCTCGGGGTTCGTGCCGGAAGGAGAGGAGCCCGAGAAGCGGATGATCCTGTCCTCTGGCTCCGTCCACATGAATCGTGTGCCATCGAACGTTCCGACCCTCGCTTCTCCGCTCGCGGCGCCGCCGGTCAGCGTCGACTCCGCTCTGAAGCGGTCACCCTGGTAAAGGTACCGGAAGGGCATCGTGAGCTCCGGCTCCGGCAAACCCTCTGGGTTCAGCACGCTGCGGCCGACCCGTGAGCGCTGAGTTCCCGCGAACTCCACGGAGCGGAGAAGCTGAAAGTAGGACCACTGTACGTCCAGCAGCTCCTGCAGTCTGTCCTGCGCCTTCACGCCGCTGCAGACCCACAAGGTGGCACACAGCAAGAAGGCCCCGCCCGGCCAATGCACCTGAACGGGCCCGCTCATCGCGGCGGTGGCTGGTCGCAGGCGTCTCAGTAGCACAGTGGATCTGGCAGAACTGCACCACCAGAACCGCACTCCCGATTCCAGTGGTGCACACCCTCCGCGTCCACGACATGGCCGCATAAGACGGAGCTGCTTTCCATGAGACGTCCGCTTGTGGCTGCGGGCATCTCAGCTGTTCCGTGGCACGTTTCTCCCTCCGAATTCCCCCCGGGCGGATAGAAGGCTGATGCACAAGCTTGACCGTCGCGACACCGCTTCAGGGTTTGACTTGCAACGCCAGCAACCAGCGCCGCGGTGCTCAGCGTTACAGCCAGGACTGCTCTGCGCATGTGAGATGACCTCCT
>JABWBI010000130.1 GCA_013360565.1 Candidatus Sumerlaeia bacterium
GGGCCAGCCGCGCGGGCTCGAGACCTGCATCCAGGGGCCGGGGACGGTCTTCCTCGACTGGAAGGTGCCGGCGGCCGGCACGGGCGGGCGCGTGCGCTACTACCGCGTCGAGCGGCGCGTGCGCGACCTCGGGACGAACACGATCACCGAGGACTGGGGCGTGTGGCAGCGCTCGGCCACGGCCAGCGAGCACACGGCCACCGAGCAGCCGCGCGGCAAGGAGATCGACTATCGCGTCTTCGCCGTCAACGACAACGGCGACTCCATGCCGAGCAACACGGTGATGGCGGTGCTGTAGAGTTTGACGCCGGACTCCCAAGAGGACCCGGCAAGGCAACACGACTGAGCAGCAGCAGGAGGAGGCGAAGCGATGAAACGGAACTGGACCGCCCTGGCGGTCGGAATGGCCATGGTCTGCATGGCGGGAGCGCAGGAGGGCGCGAATCCACCCGCTCCGACCGGCCAAGTACCCGGAGATGTTGTGTACGGGGTTCAGGTGGGGGCATTCCCCGGCGAGGCATCCGCAGAGGCTTGCATGGCCGCCTATCAATCTCGGGGATACCACCCCGTCTATGTCTTGCCCGAGACCGAGGACCGGCTTCTCCGCGTCGTCTATGGGTGCTTCAGCACCTACATGGAGGCCTTCCTCTACCGGGAACACTTCCGGTCAAGCGGCGTGGAGCAGGGAGCATTCGTGCGGCAGGTCCCGGCTCTGGCTGCCGCCCGCACCGAGAATGCTGGTGAGCTCCCATCGGTGTTCGGCCTTGATGAGCGCAGTCTGGAAGGCGCCGGTCGCGTCTGGGGCCCCGAGGTCTCCGGTATCGCGACCGACCGAGGCCGATCCCAGCTGCGCCAAGCTTTCGAGGACGCAGAGGGAGCGAGCGGCACCTCGCGAGCGGTGCTTCAGCTCGCCGAGGCGCAGGAGCGAGTTCATCAGGCAGATCGGGCCGGGGCGTTGGATTTGCAGATGCAGGTGGCGCGAGGCGAAATCCCCGCGAGCCCTTCCGTCCGGCTCCAGGCTTGCTGGGACGCCGCCCGATCTCTTCGCCACACCAATCGCAGAGTCGAGGCCTACGCGGCGTACAGAGAGCTCGCAGAGCTCTGCCCCGAGCCCCTCGATCGCGCGGCTTGTCATGTTCAGGCAGTTGCCATGCTCTTCGAGCTCGCCGGTTCGGATCACGGATCGTACAGCGATGTTCGGCTCGCGGCCAACCGTGCGCTCGCGGCGATCCCTGCCAGCGGAGAGGACTTCCTGGCGAGGCGTGCCACCATCGAGCTCATGGGGGCAGAGACCTATTTGATGGAGGGAAATCGCCAAACCGCGGCTGCGCGCATGGCCGAGGTGGAGCAGCACTATCGCAACGTCCCAGCCGCGCGCCGGGAGGTTGGCTCTGCCCTGAGCATCATGGCGGACTGTCTGATCTTCGTGGGCCGCATCGATGAGGCGAGACAGGCCTGCGAGCGCCTGCTTGAGATGCGTATTCTCCCGGAGGAGAATTTCCGGGGCTTCGATGTCGATGCCAACGCGGCGGCAAGCCTCTACACCATTGCCGTCCTGGAGCGAGACAGCGGGGAGCGGGATCGCTGGGCCGATTTCCTGCGCGAGAACCATCCGGAGTACTGGGAGCGGAACTCTGCCGACTTGCTTGCGATGAGGCCGCGAGCATCGGTCTCGGAGGCCAGTACAGAAGTCGAGTGAATCAAGGGTGAGACACAAGTGACTTGTTGATCGGAGGGTGTCCAGTGAAAGGTCGAAAGAGAGATCGCCAAAGTGAGAGCAACATCCCGTCGTGCGCGCTTGAAGCCGCCGACATTGCTTTACTGAGGGGCAACTCGGGGCTTGGACAAGGGGCAGTCCCTCGACGTGAGTTTCTGAGGACGGTGGGCCAGGCTTTGATACACGCCACAGTTCTTGGCGGCCTGGCGTCACTAGGCACCCAAGCAAGCGCAATGCCGCCACAGTGCCTCCAGACCCCTTGGTTCGACCTTTGTCATGCCGGGCCAAGCCCCGGGAACCCCGTTGCAGACAAGTGCGTGCCTGGGTGCCAACCAGAATCCGACGTCCCCTGGGTCTGCGAGCCTCCCCAGGGCGGTCCCACAACTGACGGCTGTCAAGGCCCCCACTGGCAGGACATCTGCCCGGAGCCGTACACACACGAGGCGGGCGACCAGTGCCCCCCGCCGCAGACTCCCACGAACGACAAGTGCCCTTGGACAGGATCCGTGCAGCAGGGGGACCAGTGTGAGAGGGGCACCGCAGCTGAGGATTCATGCCCGAACGCGCAGCAGGATCCGTGGGATGTCTGTGCAGAGCACTTGGGCCACTCCGATGACTTCTGCGACGACCAGCATCCAAACAGGGTGTACGATGTCTGTGCACCGTCGGGCGGATCTTCGACTGACAACTGTGCCAACGAGGTGCAGGAACACGGTGACGAATGTCAGAACGGGACCGATGCCGCCGATTCGTGCTGCCCCACTGGAGATGGCCCAACAGACTCCTGCGCGGCGTTCAGCGATCCTGAAACGGACAGGTGCTCCGATGGACATTATACGGACGATTACTGCTCACCGCCTGGACTTGGTGTTCCAGAGGAGGGCGACGAGTGCCCGCCGAACAGCAATGAGAATTATGACATGTGTTGCCCCTCAAAGGACGCGGGCGACGATTGCGACTCCGGATCAGAATCCGAAGACAATTGCAGTGACACCGGCGACGACACCGATGTCTGCCTGGAGAGCACCCCTGAAGGCGACTACTGCGCGAACTGGCAGGATGAGGAAGACCTTGCCTGCCAACACAGTCACGACGAACCAAAGTGGTGAACTCTGCCATGAGAAGAATCGCCGCCGCTCCATTCTGGACGTTCACTCAGCGGAACGGGCTCTTCGCCCACGATGCCGCCACGGGTAAGACCATCCGCACTTCCCCGGCATTTTACGATCTACTCTCGCAGCGGAACTTGTTGGCCCAGGGCCGTGCCGCGGAGGCCTTGGTCCTTGTTCGAGACCGGTATGGAGACGAGGTCGCCCAGCAAGTCGCTCTCGAATTCAACGCCCTCTGCGAGCAGGGCTTCTTCCGGCGCTGGGTGACAGGTCCCGACGTCGGCGATGACCGGGCCTTGGTTGATCGGCTGGTCAAGGCACGGACGAACAAGATCGAGCTCTACCTCACGGCGGGGTGCAACCTCTCCTGCGTCTACTGCTACGCAGGCAAACAGGGGGCTCTCAAGGCGCAACGGAAGATGCCGCTCTCGGTCGCGCACGCGGCGATCGATCTGCTCTTCAGACGCGCCGGAAGAACAAGGGAAGTCTGCGTCACTTTCCTGGGTGGGGAGCCCCTCCTCAACAAGAGCGTCCTCATGTGGGTGGTGAACTACACGGCTGCACGGGCACGGGCGCGGGGTATGAGGGCTCAGTTCAGCATGACCAGCAATGCCACTCTGCTGGATGAGGAGGTCATCTCTCTCATCAAGCGCCACAACTTCGGCTTGATGATCTCACTTGATGGACCACCTGACGTCCAGAACACGAGTCGACCCTTCCGGGGCGGAGCGCCATCGTTTGAGCGGGCTGCAGCGAATATACGGAAACTCGCACAGCGGCGCAGACAGCTCACGGCACGTTGCACTCTCTCCCGCCAGAACCACGACAAGCTCCGAGTCGTGGGATTCCTCGAAGAGTTTGGCTTCACCCGGATCGCTCCGGGCGCCTCCTGTGGCACGGCGTGGTGCAAAGGCGCGGCGGACCTGACCGAGGACGACCATGAAGATATCGAGCGACAAGAGGATGTCCTGATGCAGGACTGGCTGACCCGCATCGAAACCGGATCTGCGACGCCGTACAATCCCTACACGGAGTCCATGCGTCGCACTGTCGACCCCCCATCTCACCGCATCCGGTGTGGCGTGTGCCGCGGAGTGACAACAGTTGATGTCGACGGGAGGCTCTACCCCTGTCATCGCTATGTGGGAATGCGCGCCTATGCCATCGGTGATGCTTGGGCGGGGGTCTCTGACGAAAGTCACCGGCACTATCTCAAAGGCTATTTGTCGAGCCTGAGGAAATGTGATGCGTGTCACATCCGGCGTGTCTGCGGGGGTCCCTGTCCGTGGTATGTGTCGAGAGACGACGGGACTTTTGTCCCGCCGGACACTGGCCATTGTCGCCGCGTGGAGCGGTGGTACCGGCGGATGGCCGCGCTGGCGGATGAGGTCAGCTCCAGATTCCCCGAGTACTTCCGTGAAAGAGTCCTCGATAAGCGGTCCACACGAGGCGAAGACCGTGAGCCGGGCGTGCCGGAGACCGCATCGGAAACCCATGTCAAGAATGGAGTGACACCGCCATGATCCCCTCTGTCATCAGACGATCCATGACAATCTGCGGCTTGGGCCTCCTCGTTGGGAGGGGGGAGGCGCAGGACCCGCGCTTTGCGGCACTACCCCATCAGGACCTTCTGGCCCAGGGCCGCGTGGCCGACTACCTCGGTCAGGTCGCGGAGCTCGAGCGCCGCGAGCCCGGAAACGCGAACCTCCCTGCCCTCTACCTCAGCATGGCAGAGCAGCGGTATGATGCCGAGCACACCGCCACACCTCCCTCGGGCAGCGAGAATGTGCAGCGCTGGACGGTGATAGCCAGGGAGCTCTCCGGTGAGCTGGGCCCCACTCTCAATCACATCATCGCCAGATGGCCACGAACTCCCGAGGCCTTTCGGGCTGAGAGGCTGCTTGATCAGATCGCTCGGCGAACCGTGGTCGATTGGCCGCTCGACGGAACCCCTCACGGGAACCGTGGCGCATTCCTTGAATGGCTTCGCCAGCACAGTCCAGGTCTCCCTTCCCCCGTCATCTCCGGTGCAGCCACCCAGGGGGACGTCTTCCGCGTCCAGATTGCTGCTGCGTCCAGCGAGGTCTCCGCAGAGCAAATGGCAGCTGCCTTTGGGGAGGCCCACCCCGAGATACAGCCGGTGCTGGTTCTGTATCGGCCCGAGACATCCCAGGAGTTTCCGTACAAGGTGGCCGTGGGTGAGTATCCCTCCCCGAACATGGCGAGGAGCGTTGCTCGCTCTCTCCACGGTGGCGCATTCCTGCTGACCGACGAGGCTCCTGAGCGACAGGCCTCGCCCTTGGCGGCGGCGGGAATCGAAGTCGCCGATGGCGATTTCGAGCGCGGGCTCCGCGCCTTCGAGGCCGATGCACCGCGTACGGGGATCACAGTGGCGAACGCCGCAGAGCGTGCCGAGGCGGTCAAGGTCGATGGCGGTTGGCTCGCCGCGGCGCGGGTGTTCGCGGCGGCCCGTGCGTCGGAGCGAGACTCCCACTCGCCGGAGGTCGCGCTCTCGCTGCTGTCCTCCCTCTACAACAGCTCGCAGTCGAGCCAGTCCTCGCGCCAGGGCCGCTTCGTGCTGCTCAACTTGGCACGCGCTGCCGCTGCGCAGGCCACGGAGGAGTCGCGCGACACGGCGGCGACGCTGGAGGCCGATCTGGTCACCTCTTTCGTCGACTACCGCCTCGCCTCTTGGTCGGAGGATCACACGGTGGCGCTCTGGCGCGCGCAGGCTCGGCTGGAGTCCATCGCCGAGCGGGCGGACTCGGGTCCGCGGATGCAGTATTTTGGCCAGCTGAGTCCTGACGTGCCCCTCGATCAGCTCGCGCGCATGTGGTCGATCAACCTGCTTCTTGAGCTGGCATACAACGGCGAGACGTCCTACCAGTCCGTCCTTGACGCTTGCGAAGTCTTCGCGGAGCGGCATCCCCACCCGAACCACGACATGGACGCGCGCGTGGCCATCATGCGCCTGGAAGCTCTCATCTTCCAACGCCAGGGTGGTGACGCGGCGCCCGAGCTCTGCCGCGCCGTTCGGGAGACTTTCGCGGACGTGCCGGGTGTGGCCGTGGCAGCCACGCTGTGGGAAGTGCAGCAGCTGGTCTACGCGCGGCGGAGCGAGGAGGCCATCGCGGTCTGTGACTGGGCCGCCGCGACCTTCACCGAGGACGACCAGTTCACCATCTCCGGAGTTCCCGGCGCCCGCTGGGATGCTCTGAGCCGGATGCAAATTCACAAGGGTTTGGCGCTGGTGGCCCTGGGCCGCTTCGAGGAGGCCCACGCCGTGTTCACAAACCTCGTCGAGGAGCACCCTGACTGCTCGCGCCTGTCTGACGTGTTCGCCTTCTACGGCCAGCCGCTGACCTACGCCCAGGCGGAGTGAGAGCAGACTCCTCCAGCACCGACCTCAACCTCCTCCTCGGCCACTGAGCGCGAATTCGCTTCTCTGTTCGCGACGCGCGCCCCAGAATCCGCCCCAACTCCGCCTGCCGAGGTCTCGCCGATGCGCGCTGCGCTCCTGGGGCTCCTTGCCATCTCCGCCATGCCGTCCTTCGCCGGCACCGCCGCTTTCACGGTCACCGACGATCCCGATCTCACTGCCGCCGTCGCGGAGGTGCGCGAGCAGTTCCTCGCCACGGCGCCGTTCGAGCGGCTGAACGTGTGTCTGCTCCTGCCCAACGCCGACGGCACGTGGCGGCGCGGACAGGTCAACGGCGACGAGCTGAGCTATCCCGCTTCGTCGGTGAAGCTCGCCTACCTCGCCGCCGCGCTCGCTTGGTGCCGCGAGAACGGCCACTCCTATGACTTCCTCGACGAGGCCGTGCGGCCGATGATCGTCGAGTCGGACAATCCCGCGACCGGCCGCGTCGTCGACGCGATCACCGGCGCGCCGAACATCGCGGACCCCACGAGCGAGGAGCAGGCGGCGTTCGAGCAGGCGCGGCTGTATACCGAGCGCTTCCTCGATTCGCGCGGGCTGCTCGGCCATCAGCGCATCTCGGCCAAGACGTATCCGTCGAACACGAGCGACGGCCCCGAGGGCGCCGAGCAGCTCATGCTCTCGCACCACGGACGCAACGCGATGTGCCCGAACCTCGCGGCGGAGCTGATGCTCGAACTCGCGCACGCCGCCATTGAGCCCGAGGGCAACGCCTATGCGCTCGAGCTCCTCTCGTCGCACGCGCGCTGGACCAACCACACGCCCATCGGCTTCGGTGTGCCGCCGGGCTCGATCATCCGCAACAAGGGCGGATGGGCCTACAGCGACCTCAACGACATCGCGCAGGTGATCCTGCCCAACGGGCGGGAGTTCATCCTCGCGGTCTTCAGCGACGGCTACCAGCAGGAGACCCAACCCGCGCCGTGGGCCAACGCGACGCTCGGCGACTTCGTCGATGCACTGATCGACAGGGTGGGCCTGCGCGAGGGCTGCCCGCCGAGGGTGATCAGCGCGATGGCCGGATTCGCCGGTCCGCCGGGCGACAGTGATCGGACGCGCCATCTGCTCAGCGTGCCGGAGGCGGGCCGTTACGAGGTGTGCGTCCGGTATCAGGAGAGCCCGGAAGCGGCCGCGGCGGCTCCGTTCACGGTCGAGCACGCGGAGGGGGAGACCGTTGTTCGCATCAGCCAGCGCCAGGCAGGCAATCGCTGGGTTCGCCTGGGTGACTTCGAGTTCGAGGCGGGAGGGGGCGCGGTGATGCTGCGTCAAGATGTCTCGAGCGAGGGTGAGGTTCTCCCCGTGGACGCCGTCATGGCCACCCGCTGGCCGGACAGGGCGCCAACGGCCGGCACGGACGTGACCGTGGACAACGACCATGTGCCGCCCCACTACGTGGAGGCGGGCACCGGCTGGGGCACGTCGCCGACTCAGGGGCACGACAACCACACCTACCGCTACGCTCACACCGGCACGCCCTCGACCGCGACGTGGACCGCGCCGCTAACCGAGGCCGGCGAGTACGTCGTCAGCACCCACTTCCGCGCCGGCGGCAACCGTGCTGCGCGGGCGGTGTTCATCGTCGAGGCCGCGGACGGGCCGCACGAGGTGGCGATCGATCAGCGGAGCGAGCTCGAGGGCGGGGAGATGGTGTGGCGCGCGCTGGGGGAGTTTGC
>JABWBI010000131.1 GCA_013360565.1 Candidatus Sumerlaeia bacterium
CGCAGGCCCACCGGCGGGGCATCGCACGCCCCAAAGAGAACAGACCGTCGGGAGACCTCCGTCTCTCCCTCTTGACGTGTCCTTATCATGGATGCCCCCGGGGACCACGATCGGGGATCTGAACGTCTCGATCGACCTGACCCACAATTTCATGGCCGACCTCGATGTGACGCTGACCTCTCCCTCGGGGACCGTCGTCGCGCTCTTCACCGACGTCGGAAGCTCCACTTCGGGTGTTCAGACGGCCATGAGCATGAATCTCGACGACGAAGCCGCCGTTCCCGCCGGCACGTTCACCGTCGTCGACGGTCTCGTCTACAAACCCGAGCTGGCCACCCGCCTCGAGTGGTTCGATGGGCAAGACACCGGGGGCACGTGGACCCTGACGATCCACGACGACGCCGCCGGCGACGGCGGCACGCTGAACGGGTGGGGCCTGACCATCTGCCCGGAGGTGCCCCTGGTGCCTCCGGGCTCGCCGACGGTGTACTTCGAGGACTTCGAGGCGAACGACGGCGGCTACACCCACTCGGGCGTTCAGGATGAGTGGGAGTGGGGCACGCCGGTGTTCGCGCCGATCACGACGGCCTTCAGCGGGACGAACTGCTGGACCACCGATCTCGACAACACCTACAACGCGAGCAGCAGCCAGGACCTGGTCTCGCCGCCGATCTCCCTCGTTGGTGTCGCCGGGACGATCGAGCTGTCCTGGGCCCAGCGCTTTCACATCGAGTCCGCCACTTTCGATCACGCCCGCGTCATCGTGCGCCAGGCGGGGGGCGCGAACCCCCGCACCGTCTGGGAGTGGACCGGCGCGACGATGAGCGCCACCATCGGCAATCCGGCCACAACCGTCCCCATGACTTCGGGCTGGGGCATTCAGCGCGCCGACATCTCCGACTTCGCCGGGCAGACCATCGAGGTTGTCTTTCACCTCGACTCGGACACCACCGTTCAGCTGACCGGGCTCGCCATCGACGACGTCCGCGTGCGCCGGCTCGCGGGCGAGATCAATCTCAACACCGGCCGGATCGGCTTCGGACACCAGGACGTCGACGCCGGCCCCTCCTCCCCGCTGCCCGTCCTGATCCAGAACCTCGGTCCGAACGCACTCGAGATCAGCGCAATCACCCTGGGAGGCAGCGACGCGGGGGAGTTCCTGATCCTCAGCGACACGGGCCAGGCGGCCCTGGCCTCGGGCGAGGTGCGGACCCTCGAGGTGGCCCTGGACCCGACCGCCGAAGGACCGCTCGCGGGCACTCTGAGCATCTTCTCCAACGACACGGACGAGTCGCTCGTGACGGTCGCCCTCAGCGGGTTCGGCAACGACGCCGTGGCCGTCCCGCCGCTCGACCACGCCGATCCGCCGATGACTTTCACCTCCGCTCCGGCCCTGGCCATCCCCACGGGCCCCGCCGTCGTCAGCGCCGAGCAGACCGTCTCCGGCGTGGCGCCTCATCTCTGGGACCTCAATCTCCAGACGTTCATCACGCACACCTTCGCGGCCGACCTCGACATCACCATCCAGTCCCCCGCCGGCACCGTGGTCACGCTGACGACAGACAACGGGGGCGGCAACGACAACACCTTCAATGGCACGGTGTGGGACGATCAGGCCGACCGGAACGGCCAGCTGCCCTACACCACCAACGAGGGACTGGCCACTGACGGGGTCTACGCCACCCTCGTCTCGGAGGAGGCGCTCGTCCCCGAGGAGGCGCTCGGGGCCTTCATCGGCGAGGACCCCAACGGCACGTGGGTGCTCACGATCTCCGACGATCTCGGCGGCGACGGTGGCATCCTCCACGAGTGGAGCCTGCAGGTCACTGCCTGCGACGCGATCGTCCCGCTGGTGACGCTCCTCTCGAATGCGAGCGCCGAGGCGATCAGCAGCGGCGCGCCGTCGGTCACCACCTCGACGATCACCGCCGCCGGGCTGACGGACGTGATCGTCGACGTCGATGTCACGACGTTCCTGCAGCACACGTTCGCTGCCGATGTCGACATGACGCTCCAGTCCCCCGCCGGGACCATCGTCACTCTGACGACGGACAACGGGAGCAGCCACGACAACGTCTTCAACGGCACCGTCTGGGACGACGGCGCCAACCCCGACGGCCAAGTGCCCTACGCCAGCAACACGGGCCTCGCCGCCGACAGTGTCTATGCCAACCTCGTGGTGCAGCCCACGCTCGTGCCCGAGGACGCCCTCGCGGCCTTCAACGGCGAGGACCCCAACGGGGACTGGATCCTCACGGTCTCCGACGACACCGCCAGCGACGGCGGCACGCTCACCCAGTGGGACCTCGCCATCACCACCGGCTTCGTGCCGTTCGCCGACGCCGTCGCCTCGCCGGCGAGCCTGGAGTTCGGCAACCAGGACATCGACGATGGACCGACGGCCGCGCAGAACGTGACGATCGAGAACACCGGGAATATTCCCCTCAACTTCACCGGCTCCGGTCTCCAGATCGTCAACTCCGCGGCCAGCGATTACGCCTTCGCCGCGCCACCGGACACCTCGCCCATTCCCCCCCTCGGCGTGCGCGTCGTCGGCATCGTGTTCGACCCGGCGACCGTCGGCTTCAAGCCCCCGTCGCTGCGCATCACGACCGATGACCCCGGCGAGCCCACCATTCTGATCCCGCTCACCGGCCGGGGCGTCCGCCGCGAGGCCGACGTCACGCCGCTGGCGCTGGACTTCGGCGAGCACGGTGTCGGCACCGGCCTGAGCGTCCCGCGCGCGGTCACGCTCCAAAACTCCGGCTCCGGCCCGCTCTCGTTCACCGGTCTGGGCGTGTCCATCACCGGAGCCAACGCCGCGGACTTCCTGCTCACCGCACCGCCGGACGTCACGCTCCTCGCTCCCGGCGCCTCGCGCGTCTACGCCGTCACCTTCGATCCGTCGATCTTCGGACCCCACGTCGCGTCGCTCGACATCACGACGAACGATGCCGACGAGGCGACCATCTCAGTGCCGCTCACCGGTCAAGCCACGGTGTTTCCCTCCACCGAGGACATCGTCAGCTACATTCTCGGCCTCCTCGACCCGCTCCCGCCGCCGGCGGCGTTCGATCTCACCAGCGACGGACGCGTCGACGCCTCTGACATCGTCGACAGCGTGAATCCCTGACCTCCCCCGAAATGCGCGCGCGGCGGGACCTCGGTTGAGGCCCCGCCGCGGGGGGCGCCCGGTGGGCGGTCAAGGCGCCCCGGATCGCGAAGCGCGGGACAATGAGTGCGTTCGACGCTGAGCTCGTCCCTCCCAAGCGGTCAGCGGAACTCAACGCGCTCCGCGAAGATCACAGTGGCCCCGGGCGGCATGCGCAGCTCGCCATCGGCCGTCCGGGTGGTGAAGTAGTAGCCCTGGTACTGCGTCGTGTAGTGCGTCCGCGGGAAGAGCCAGCCGCGCTGCTCGCGGATGACGATCGGCTCGGCCGAGGTCTGGAGCAGATCGTGGAACGCCGCGGGCTCGAGGTGGACGACCGGCTCGGGGATCGCGGCGCGCCCGGGTTCCCAGGGCCGGCGGACAGTACTCGACGTCAGAGGACGCACGAGGGCCGCGGCGTCGTGCAGGGACTTGTCGGCCGGCGGCGCGGTGTCCCGGCGGGTGAAGCGGATCGCCTCGGTCTTCGGCGGACGGGTCGCGGTCTCGGTGGGCACGGTGAATCACCTCGCGATGTCTGGCGCCGCGCACGCGCGCGCTTGCGCCGCTGTGGCGGGGGGACCGTGCAGGGCCCGCTCACCGCCGTGGGGGGCGGCGGCGATGCCAAACCTCGTCTGGGCTGTATAGCACGCCCCCCCCTGGGTGTCACGCACAACGTCACATGGGATGAGAAACCGCTTGGCGGCCCGACCCTGCGTGGCCTAGAAATCTCTCAGCGCCCGGGGGACGTCTGTCATCCCCGGGGGAGCCGGGCGGGTCTGACAGGGTGAACACCAGCCCCGCCTCCCCGGCGCTGAGGTGACCGCGATGCCCGAATACAGCTACGAAGCCCTCGACCGCGGCGGCAAGCAGGTCAAAGGCACGATCAGCGCCCCGAACGAGGACGTGATCGTCGAGAAGCTTCACAACATGGGGTACTACCCCCTCAAGGTCGTGCCCCACAAGGTCAGCGCCTCGGAATTCGATCTGCTGAGCCTGCCGATCATCAAGACGTGGGCGCACCGGATCAAGACCAAGCACGTGATGACGTTCACGCGCCAGCTGGCGACGCTGATCGACGCCGGCCTGCCCATTCTGAGGTCGCTGAACATCCTGACCGAGCAGGTCGAGTCGGTGATCTTCAAAGAGAAGATCCAGGCGATGGCCAAGGAGATCGAGCAGGGCTCGACGCTCTCGGACGCGATGAGCAAGCACCCGAAGGTCTTCGACAAGCTCTACGTGAACATGGTGCGCGCCGGGGAGATCGGCGGCGTGCTCGAGGCCGTGCTCAACAAGATCGCCGAGTTCCTCGAGAAGCGCCAGGCGCTCAAGGGCAAGGTCAAGAGCGCCATGATGTACCCGGTGGTCGTCTCCTTCGTGGCCATCGGCATCGTCACGTTCATCCTCTGGAAAATCATTCCGAAGTTCGTCGACATCTTCGACCAGCTGGGGGCGGACCTGCCGGGCCCGACACTGATCCTCGTCCGGGCGTCGGAGATTGTCCGGGAGAAGACGATCTACGTCGTCATCGGTGCCGTCCTGCTCGTCGTGCTGGTCAAGCAGATCAACAAGAACCCGCAGGGCAAGTATTTCTTCGACCGGATGAAGCTGAAGATCCCGCTCCTCGGCGAGCTGCTGCGCAAGATCGCCATCGTCCGCTTCGCCGGCACACTGGCGACTCTCATCACCTCGGGCGTGCCCATTCTCCAGGCCCTCGACATCGTCCGCGACACATCGGGCAACGAGGTGATCTCGCGCGCCATGGCCAAGGTCTACGAGTCGATCAAGGACGGCGACACGATCCACGAGCCGCTGGCCGAGTGCGAGGTGTTCCCGCCGCTGGTCGTCCACATGGTGGCCGTCGGCGAGGAGACGGGCGCCATCGACCAGATGCTTCAGAAGGTGGCCGAGGCCTACGAGCGGGAGGTCGACGACACGGTCAACGCGCTGACGTCGATCATCGAGCCGCTGATGATCGTGTTCCTGGGCATCATCATCGGCGCCATCGTCATCGCTCTCTACCTGCCGCTGTTCAACATCCCGAAGATCATCGGCAACCAGTGACCGGGCTCCCCCACTGCCCCGCACCGGCGCCACAGGGGCGCGCCGCCCCGCGGTGTCGATTGGGTTGACACCCCCCGGGGGTGGACCCATACTTGAACCGGCATTCAGAGGACTGGATCCGGGCCGGATCCGGGGGCCAGAGGACCATGCGCATCCGCCACACCCAGCGAGCCGTCTCGATCGTCGAGCTCCTGATCGTCGTGGTGATCCTGCTGATCTTCTCGACGCTGACCATCATCAGCTACCACAACATGTCGCGCGGGCTGGTCGCCCGCAGCCAGGCCAGCGAGTTCAACACCGCCTTCGTCATGGCCCGGCAGCTCGCCGTCACCAACGCCGCCCCCCACCGCGTGAGCATCGACCGCGCCCAGCGGATTTTCTGGATCGACCGCCTCACCCCGGCGGGCACGGTCGACCTGCCCAAGGTCACGGGGACCGAGACCTTCTTGCCCCAGACCCGGGTCGAGAGCATCACGGTCAATTCGACCACCATTCCCCCGGTTCAGGTCGCCGAGATCGTCTTCCGGCCCGATCAGACCTCCGACCGCGCCGTCGTCCAGATCACCCAGCAGGGCGCCGACCTCAGTGACGACTCGGAGTACTTCACGGTTGTCCTCTACCCGCCCACCGCCGCCGCCCGCATTTACCCGAACGAGCGGCGCTGACCCCGCCGTCCCGCGTCGATGGCCCCGCCGCCCTCTCCCCGCCGCCCCCGCCTGTCTTCCGCCCGCCGCGGGTTGACACTCGTCGAGGTCGTTGTCGCCCTCGCCATCTTTCTCTTCGGCGTCGTCGCGCTGCTCAACTTCTTTCCGCTCAAGGTCCGCACCGGTGCCGACGCGTCGATCCTCACGGAGGCGGTCTTCCTCGCCCAGCAGAAGGCGCAGGAGGTCCGGCGCGACAACGCGCCCGACAGCCTGTTCTTCGTCTGGATGCGAGGCCTCACCGACCCGGCACCGGCCGGCGGGATCCCCTTCCCACAGAATCCCGACCTGCGCTACGCCTTCTGCGGCCGCAGCGTGCTCGATCCCTTCGACAGCCCGGGGGTCCCCGAGGACGACTTCAGCGTCCCGCGCATCATCATCCTGAGCCCCACCCAGGCGCGCTCGCCCAGCGGAGTGGTCTATGAGCTGCGCTTTGAGAACTGACCGCCGCCCCCCTCGCCGCCGTGGCCTGACGCTCGTCGAGCTGATGATCGTCACGGCGATGGTGCTGGTGTTCACGGGCTCGGCCGTGACGGTGTTCATCCAGCTCATCCAGACGTCCGACGAGATCGACGCGCGCGTCGAGGCGGTCAAGAACGCGCGCTTCTTCCTCGACCGGCTCAGCGAGGACCTCAGCCAGGCGTCGCTCAGCCCCTCGATCGACCGGGGCGAGCTCTTCCTCTGCACGCACGCGGCGCTGCCCTACGGAGACCTGATCGACAACGACCGCGACGGCGCCGTCGACGAGGAGGCCCCGGACGGAGCGGACAACGACGGCGACTGGACCCTCGCGCAGGATGACCGGGATTTCCAGACCATCGTGCCGACATCGGGCGCCGGCGGGTTGCCCCCCCTCGTGCCGGTCGCCGAGCGCGGCTATCAGGCGTCCGACCTCGGCGATGGCCACGTCGACGAGGACATCGTCTTCAACACCGACGAGCTGCGCTTCTGGATTCCCGGCCCGGGCGGCAACGTCCTGCGCCAGCAGGTGACCTACCGCATCGAGGCCTTCGAGGGCGAGGACAACGTCGCCGTCCGCCGCCTGCGCACGATTCTCGTCGACGGCTCCGAGGCCCCCGAGGAGATCGGTCCGCTGGCCTTCAACGTCGTGAGCCTCAACTTCCTGTGCTGGGACCACAGACTCTCGCCCCAGCGCTGGGTGGAGACGTGGGACTCCGGCGCGATCCCGAACGTTCACCCCGGCGCTCCGGTCACCGTCTACGCCGAGATCATCGTCCACGCCGACTCGACCCGCCTGCGTCTTCCCCCCGTGCGGCCGCTCAACACCGTCCGGATGGGCACGATGATCAACGTCGAGAACGTGCTGCGCTCGGCCCTCTTTCCGCGCGGCGCCGGCCGGGTGGAAGGGATGTCTCTCAGCGGCAGCCTCGCCCCGGACGCCGCTCCTGCCGTCTCCACCCCCTCCGGCCCCGGCCTCCCCCGCCCACTGACGGTTCCTCCCCCCCCGGCCCCGGTGGCGCTGTGACCCGAACCGGGTGGACCCGTCCCGTTCGAAATCTTTGCACTTCCGGGCGGGAGCTATATACATTTCGCGCCCCCCAGGACCTCGGAGCCGCCGTGTCGTCCCTCCCTCTCTCCGCGCCCCGATCCTGGCCCACCGCGCGCCGGCGCCGTGGGTCGATCCTGATCCTTGTCCTGGCGCTGCTGTCGATCCTGCTGATCCTGGCGACCACACTCAGCTTCACCTCGCGGCTCGAGATGGCCGCCACCGAGAACTTCGCCCGCAACGTGCAGGGCCGCTTCGCCGCCCTCGGGGCGCTGGGGGTCGCCCCGGATGTCTTCCTCGCCGGCGGCGACGAGACGACCCACTTCCTTCAGTCCTGGGCCCGGCTCGACTCGACCGGCGCCCCGCGCACCGCCGCGGGCC
>JABWBI010000132.1 GCA_013360565.1 Candidatus Sumerlaeia bacterium
ACTGAGCAGCGGCGCCTCGGGCGACGCCGCGGCGGCCACCTCTGGCGAGGCGGGTGCCGCGGTGTCCGGCGGAGCACTCGGCGACTGAGCGCTCGTCAGCGCCAGCATCCACAGCAGCAGATACTCGGCGCCGGAGGCATTGACCGATCGCAGGCTGACGCGCTGCTCCTGCGCCGAGAGGACCATGCCGCGCGGCCCCGTGTGCTGCACGAGCTGAGGAATCTGCCCCAGAAGCGCAGCGAGCTCCGGAGGCACCTGCGCCCCGCGCTCGGCCAGGATCGGCGCCGCCAGCTGCAGCAGTCCCTGCAGGAGGCGCGCCGTGTCCCGGAAGGTGAACGCCGCCCCCAGCGGCGCCTCGCCGCCAAACACCTCCTGAAACTCCGCCGTCTGGGCGAGCGATTGCCCGCTCGCGAGGGCTTGGCCGATCGCCGTCATCTCCGTCGCCGACGTGGTCACGATCAGATGCGCGCCCGAGAACGCGTAGCACAGCTGCCCGGGAAACGTCGGCAGCGTGATCACCTGCGCCTGGAGCGTCCCCGCCATGAACGGCGAGGGCTGCAGCGGCGGACGCCCCTGCGCCGTCGCCTGTTCGTTGGCCCGGGCGAGAAGCCCGTCGATCAGCCGCTGGATCGTCGCCGCGTCGCGCACTTCCAAGAAGAACGCGAGATCCACCGCCAGCGCCGACATGCCTCCGAAGGTGAAGCCGACCTCCTGCCCCAATGCGGGAAGCACCTCCTGGCGGAAGTCGAGCCCCGTCGCCTCGCGCAGTCCCTGGATCGCCGCCTCGATCTCCTGTGCCTGCTGCTCGGCGTTCACACTGTGGCGCGCCAGCATCGTCTCGAACCACCGGAATGCCTCGTCGGGCGGCGCCAGCCGCAGCGCCGCGGAGAACAGACTGCCCGGGGGCATCGCCGCCAGACAGCGAAACGGCGCGTCCACCCCCAGCTGATTCAGCAGCCCGCTGCGGTCCTCCGTGAGGTCCATCTCGACCTCGGTGACGAGACCACCCGTGCCCGAGAAGCGCGCGCTGAATTCGAGCGCACCCAGCTGCGACAGACCGAGGTCAAACAGCAGAGCATCGAGGGCGTCCGGCATTTGCCCCGCCGCCCGCAGCTGCGCGAACATCGCCCCGTAGTCCAGACGCCCGCTGACGAACGACCCCGGGGGTTCACTCAGACCAAGGCCGATCGCGCCCCACGACAGCTGCCCCGCCAGCGCGTCCTTGGTCGCCGCACTGGCGTTGCCGATCACCAGCATGTCCTCGCCCACGCGGATGGCGTAGTCCAGACGCCCCTGCGCCTGCTCAGCGATGGCGGGTTGCATCACCTGCTCGAAGGAGGCGATCCGCCCGGGCTGGCGGAAGGCCATCGCCGATCCGAACCGCTGTCGCCCCGTCGCTGTCGGGGCCTCTGGCGCGATGAGAATCGCTGCGTCCCCCGTCAGGCTTGCGAGCAGTGCCTGCTGATCGACGGGGCTGCCCCGCTGCATCCCGGCAAGCCACGGCGCGAAGACCGTCTCGCGCCACGCCGCCACCAGGGGGTCACTCCAGCAGGCGCGGATGCGGCTCGACTCCATCCCGCGGCGAAAGGCGTCGAAGTCGATGTGCATCACCAGGGCCGGCGACTCGGCCGTTCCCGCCGGCATCGCCCCCGGCGCCGGGATGTCCTGAAGCTGGCTGGGAAGCGCCGCCACGAGGCCGGCGGCGAGCACACTGGCGGCGAGGCCCCGCTCGAGAGCACGGAGCATGGATGCGTCCTCCTGGGGCGAGCGCCCAATTCACCGCCCTTGTGCGGCGACACTCGCCCCAGTAGGACAGCAGAACCTCGCCACTGTTGACAGGATTTTTTCGCGCCATGGCCCTCGCCCCCTCCGGTCAGCCCACCGACGTCGTCGCCGCCCTCGTGCGCCGCGGCGGCCAGATTCTCATCTGCCAACGCCCCCCCGGCGGCGAGCTCGCGCTCGAGTGGGAATTCCCCGGCGGCAAGGTCGACCCTGGCGAGCGGCCCGAGCAGGCTCTCGCCCGCGAGCTCCGCGAGGAGCTCGGGGTCGACGCGCAGATCGGCCCCCTCGTTTTCGAGCACACGCACGCCTACGGTCCGGACCGCGTCGCCCATCTTCTCTTCTATGAGGCCGCAATCCTCGGCGATCCCCAGGCGCTCGAGCACGCCGCGGTCCGCTGGGTCAAGCCCGTCGGCCTTCGCCTCTTCCGCTTTGTCGCCGGCGACGGCCCCATCGTCGAGAAGCTCGCCCGGGGGGAGCTGTGAGCGTGCACGCTCACTCGTAGATCAGATACGCCTGCGCCCGCTCCCAGTAGGCCTCGGCCTCCGCGTCCCAGCGGTCCGCGATGGCTCGCCACCCGCCCTCGGGGGGAGTCCCGGCCTTCACCGCCTCCATTGTCTCCCGCATTGCCGGGTCGCCGCTCAGCGAGTTGAGCCCGTTGGTGAACGCAACACTCTCGGGATAGAGCTCGGTGGCGGTCCACAGCATCGCCAAGCCCGTCCGGACGGGGCGGAAAACCGTGCGGTCGAGCACGGTCACCACCACGCCGTTCGCCGGCTGCTCGAGATACTCGATGGCCCGCGAGGGAAAGCGGCCATTGTCACCCGGCCGGTAGGTGATCGGGGTGAAGGCGACGCCTGGCAGATCGCACTCGCGCAGAGCCCGTGCCCACTCCTCCGAGCTGACCCACGTCGCCCCCGCCAGGATGAACGGGATGTCCGTCCCGCGCCCCTCCGAGAGGTTGATGCCCTCCAGCAGGCCCAGGCCCGGGTACGTGATCGCCGTCGCCGTGCCCGGCATGTTCGGCGAGGTCCGCACCCAGGCGCGGTCGAGCGAATCGCCGTCCATCATCCGCGTCCAGCCGCGGCACTCGATCACGGTCAGATCGACGCCCCCCCCGGGGAGCTGCAGCCAGCCCTCGCCGACGGCCATCTGCGCCAGCTCGCCCACCGTCAGGGCGTGCCGCGTCGGGATCGGGTAGAAGCTCGTGAAGCCCCGCAGCATGTCGCCCGACGCCACCGCGCCCTCGGGGTGCAATCCTGTGATCGGGTTCGGCCGGTCGAGGATGAACACCGACACCTCGTTGCTCGCGCATGCCTCGATCACCACGCCCATCGTCGAGATGTACGTGTAGAACCGGCACCCAATGTCCTGGATGTCAAACAGCATCACGTCGATGCCCTCGAGCTCCTCGTCCGTCGGCGCCCGCGTCTCGTCGTACAGCGAGTAGATCGGCGCCCCCGTCACGTCATCCGTCGATGTCTGCCCCGACGTGTGCTCGTCGCCGCGGTAGCCGTGCTCGGGCACAAAGAGCGCCGCCACTTCGACCCCCGCGCCGTGCAGGGCGTCGACGATGTGCGTCCCGTCCGCGGTGAGCGCGGTGTGGTTGCACGCGATCGCCACCCGTTTGCCGCGCAGATCATCCAGGTGGTCCTCGATCAGCACGTCCAGACCCGTCTGCACCGGCGCCGCGCCGCCCAGCGCGGCCACGCCGGCGAGCGCTGCGAAAACCAGAGATCGAAATGCCATCGGTCCTCTCCTCCCAACTCGGCGAATCCCGCGGATCAGAAGATCAGCACCGGCTCCGTGTCCACCGGCAGCCAGTCCACTCTGCGCTTCCGCGAGACCGGTGGCAAGCTCACAGTCACCGCATGCGGCACGCCCACCTCGCAGCCCCGCTTGCGCGCGAGCGCCGCGTAGTAGTCGAGGTACTTGAACGAGATCTCCCCCCGCAGCAGCTGATGCTCCCGGCAGCCCCGCTCCCACGTCTCGAAGGCCTCGCTCACGTCCACCCACAGGTTCGGCTCGTAGCCCTCCATGTCCTCCCAGTTCTCGCAGAAGTAGAGGCCCTTGATCAGGTGCGCGGGGTCGCGGCGCACGATGCCCGGCAGCGCCGCCAGGAAGCCTCCCTCCATCACGATCTCGTGGGTGTTGCGGTGGTCGCGGTGAAACGAGCCCCGCCAGTGGGTCAGCACGATGTCCGGCCGCAGCCGGCGGATCAGGTCGCACATCTCGTGGACCGTGGCCTCGTTGACGTGCAGCTCGCCATCCGGGTGATCGAGCACGAGACACTCGCTCGCGCCGAAGATCTTCGCCGACGCCTCGGCCTCGCGCAGCCGCTGCTCGCGGTACTCGCGGTGGTCCCGCCCCGGCGGATGCCCCTTTTCGCCCGCAGTCATGTGCACGATCGACGTCCGGTGCCCCGCCATGGCGTACTTGGTCAGCAGCAGCCCGGCCGTGTTCTCCACGTCGCCCACGTGGCCGCCGATGGCGAGGATGTGCTTCTTGGAATCGGGCATGAAACGCTCTCCTCCTGAGCGATGCTGATGATCAGAGGTCTCGTCTCATGATCGCAAACCGCCGCGTCACCTTCAATCCGTGCCGCTCATAGAAGCGCGCCGGCCCCTCGTCCGCCCAGTTGAACCAGACGGTGCGGCCGTCGGCGGCTTTGATGCGACGCACGGCCTCGCAGAAGAGTTTGGCACCGAGCTTCTTGCCGCGCACGTCTTCGCGCACGCCGAACGGGCCGAAGTGCTCGCCCTCCCACTGGCAGTAGCCCGCCACCGCGCCGTCGATGGTCGCGAGGAGCACTTCGTCGAAGCGCCCCGTCCTCAGTTTCGCGCGCGCGACGGCGTTCCAGTCCCCCGGAAACGCCTCCCGCAGAAACGCGAGAAACGGCATGACCATCTCCGGCGTCAGCGATCGCACCTCGACGCCGGTGCTCGACTCGGGCGTCCAGGCCTCCGCGCGGTGCCGGTCGAAGTCATAGTCGAGCGTCGAGCCCGACATCGCCACCGGCTCGTGGTCGACGGCGAACCCCCGCCGCTGAAAGAAGGCGAACGCCCCCGCGTACGCGTCCCTGTCAACACCGGGGAAGAGGTAGCCCGGCGCCGATCCCGTGTTGCCACACAGCCACACACGCCGGCGCGACCGCTCGCGGAAGAGCGCCAGACAGGCGTCGAGCAGCTTCGTCCCGACCCCCTGGCGCTGTCGCTCCGGGGCGACGAACATCACCGGGATCCAGCCGTTGTCCTCCTCGACGCCGAGTGTGTCGTTCGGCCACGTGCGGACAATCGCCCGCGCGAAGCCGATCACGCGGCCGCTCTCCTCGGCGACCATGGCGCCCTCGGCCGTGGCGGGGTTGAAGTCGGGGTTGACGACGAGCCACTGAAGAAAGCGCCCGGCCGTCGTCGTGTCACGCGGCAAGGCGCGGTTCCAGAGGGTCACGACCGCGTCGAAGTCGCGGGGCTGAATCGGTCGAATGGTCACGGCCACGTGCGTCTCGCTCCTGGGCCAGCGATCTCCCCTCGCCCCGGGCGGGGGCGGGGGCCGGCAGGGGCACCGCCCTCACCGGTACATCTCCCAGCTCCACACAGCCGTTGCCGCAGGGGCGCTGGGGTCGACCACGACGCCATAGACCGTCACGCCGTCGCTGTCCACGAAGTTGTCCAGGCCGGTGACGCTCACGAGGTCCGTGTCGGGGTCCGCGCTCTGCGCCGTGTACTCCGGGCTCGCCACGAAAGCGAAGTCCGGAGGGTTCGTGTCATGTGAGCGGACGAGTCGCATCTGCGGCTCGTAGCCCACGCTGCTGCCGAAGTCGACGACGTCCGTCGCGTCCGGGTTCGAGCTGGGGATGAACTGCACCTGGACATCGACCGGGTCGGTGAACGCCACGGGATTCCCGCCAAAGTCCTCGACCTCGACCGTGAAGATCGCGAAGCTCTGATCCGGGAAGTACTGCTCCGAGCCCACGCCTGTGCGCTCGACCAGCAGTGCGCTGCGGATCGTGATCTGCAGGCTCGACGCCGTCGGCGACAGGTCTTCTTCCCAGCCCGGGATCGAGATGAGGTGGTTGAGATACTGCCCGTTGGGCCCCGGGATCAGGATTGCCGGCGGTCCGCTGCCGCCGCGGCGGCCGGGTCCCGGGTCGCCGCCCGTCGCCTGCCGCATCCACATGGACCGCTCATCGACGGTTTCGATGGGCAGGGACGCGTAGGTCCCGACGAATCCCGAGGGCACGACTGCGCGGCGCGACGGGCCGGGCGGCTCATCGCCGCCGGTCGACGGCGCGATGGTGACCGTCACTCGGTTGTTCGCCGGGTCGATCTGGTGAGAGCCGACGACTGGGCGGTACTCGTAGGACGCCGGCCCGGTCTGGATGAGCTCGCACACGCGCATGAAGTCTTCGCGCTGGCCCAGCGCCCGCGACGCGAAGTCGGCGTCGCGGTACTCGAGCGTCAGAGTGAACGGCGCCGTGAAGCTGAGCAGCCCATCGCCCGTCGCCGCCTCCTCGATGCGG
Source organism: Candidatus Sumerlaeia bacterium (assembly GCA_013360565.1). Classification (GTDB taxonomy): domain Bacteria; phylum Sumerlaeota; class Sumerlaeia; order JABWBI01; family JABWBI01; genus JABWBI01. Next base: position 6,299 of record JABWBI010000132.1, read on the forward strand.
ATGGCCGTCGCCGACGCCAAGCCGAGCTCGATCACCGGCGGCTCGAGCGTCACGCTCGCGTCTTCCGGCGTGGCCCCCGGGGGAAGAGTGACGGAGTGGCCGGTGTAGAGCGCGTCAGCCGAGTTGGTCACGGAGACCGTTCCCCCGGCGGCGGCCGTCACGACGGCCGTGTTCTCCACCAGCGGCGTGCGCAGATCGACGCCATCATCGTCCACGCCGGGAACGCCCAGATCGGACACGTTCACGCCCATCTCGTTGTTGATCGCCTCGGCGACGAAGCCCGCGGCCGAGATGTCGAGAGCCGAGGCCGCGCCCAGCACCGTGAAGGACGGGGCCAGCCCCAGCGTCATCAGCACCCGGCGGTTGCTGAAGGGCGAGGGGAGCGCGGTGAAACCGGTCGTCCCCAGCGTGTCCGCGCCGCCCGTCAGGCGGAAAAGCCCCGGCAGGATCAGGCCCGGCTGCACAACGAGGTCCTGGTCGAACTCGACGACGAAGCGCTCGCCGGCGTTGGGTGTGCCGCTCTGATTCGAGTCGAAGTGATAGGCCGTCGTCGGCCGCGGCGGGGTGAAGGAGAGGACGTGCAGCGCCCCGGTGTCGGGCCCGCGCGCCGTGTCGTCTCCCGGCGCCGACACGAGCAGGTCGGGGAAGCCGTCGCCGTCGATGTCCGCAACGCCCGTGGTGAGGCCGAGCGCGTCGCCGGTTGCCGGTCCGGTGTCGGTCCCGCGGAGGCGGATGGCGTCGCGGCCGGTGTACGACTGGACGTCGGGCGGCGCCGTCAGCGGATCGGTGATGAGGTACGCGCTCGACTGCCCGGGCCCGGCGGGGATCACTTCGCCCACCACGAGATCGGGGAAGCGGTCATTGTTCAGATCGGCACTCGTCTCGCGGATCGGCCGGAACTCCCCGAGGACGCCCGAGTGCGTGACGGTTGGAAACGCCGTCAGATCGATCGTCGACGGCAGCCCCGGATTCGTCTGGACCATGTGCACCACGCGCTGACCCGACGGCGTGAGCAGCAGCGTCTCCCCCGTCGCGATGCCGCTCAGGTTCCCGGGCCGTCCGAGGCGGAAGAACTCCCCGGGGTTGAGGATCGGATTGAACGTGATGCCCTCTGTTCCCAGCGTCGCCAGCTGGACCTGCGGCGGCGGCGGCGCGGAGAGACCGAAGATCACGTAGGCCCGCTGCCCCGAGATCACCAAGTCACTGAACGGGTCGCCATTCACATTCGCGAAGGCCACATCCGCCCCGTCGTTCTCGTTCGGCGCCGCGCCCTCGATCGGGAATCCCAGCGGCGGGGCGATTGACGTCAGTTGCACCAGATTTGGGCGCGTGGCGAACACCGGCCCGCGGATCAGGAATGCGCGGCCCTCGCCCCCCGTTCCCCCCTGCGCCTGCAGCGTCCGGTCCGCCACGAGCACGTCGGCACTGCCGTCGTTGTCGAAGTCGCCGCCGCTCGCGACCGCCATCAGCACGCCCGGGGCCGGGACAGTCCGCGCGCC
>JABWBI010000133.1 GCA_013360565.1 Candidatus Sumerlaeia bacterium
ACGCCGGGCCGCGATGCCAACGCGCCTCGCCGTGGTCGAGCGAGACACGGACGCCGGGCAGGAGATTCGCCGAGAGCCATGGCGCGGCGCGTCCGCCCGCGGAGAGAACGAAGCCTTCGACCGGCCGTGGTGCGTCGAGCCCGATCACGTCGACGACCACGCCCCCACGGACGAGCGCCTCCATGCCCCACTCGTCGGTGCCGGTCGTGCGCCGGCGGAGGCGCTCGGTGTACATCACGAGATCATGCTGCCCGCGGCCGCCGGGGCGGTCCTCGGCGAAGCCGGGATCGACAGCGGCGATGGGGTGGTGAGGCACGCGCATCCGGCGCCAGGCGGGGGCGAGCGCCACGCACGCATCGAAGAACTCGCGCGGTGTGAGGATCATCTCCATCCACGCCTCATACCCGCGCAGGTTGAGGTGAATCGAGTCGGTCGTGTACTCGTCGCGGAGATTCCCCCGCTCGTCGGCCATCTTCGTGTGGAGGTCGACGACCCGGAGCCCGCGTGCCTCCGCCACGCGGCGGACGTGGGCGACGTACCGCCGCACGCGCCCGTTGTGGCGACCCGCACGCTCGGCGAGGGGGAGCGTGGTCTGGATGATCAGCTCGGCGCTCGGCGCGGCCGCGCGGATGGCATCGACGAGCCGCTCGTAGTGCTCGGAGAGCTGCTCGTCCGACGCGGGGAGTCCATGGACGATGTTGTTGATGCCGATCTTGAGAAAGATGCGGCGCGGGCGAACGCGCTCGACGGAGACATCGACGCGCTCGAGCACGCCCTCGACTCTGTCGCCGCCGATCCCGCGGTTGACCATGTTCTGCCCGGGAAAGACCTGGCGAAGGGGAAACCCCTCGCTGATGGAGTCGCCGACGAAGACCGTCCCGCCCGGCTCGACCAGCGGCGCCTCGCGGATGAACATCGACAGGCGCTCGGCGTAGTGGGCTCCTCGCCGTCGCTCGGCCTCTTCGAGCCGCAGCAGATCCTCGGCCGTCAGGCTCTGCGCGGCGGCAGTGGCGACGGACGGGAGAACGGCGGCGAGGACCGTCGCCGTGCGCACGAAGCTCATCGCAGTCACTCCGGAGGGGCGATCAGGGCGGCGACGCGCCGGGAGATTGCATCGGCGGTCTCAGGGCTGACGTGTGAGTCGTCCGCGCGCAGCGTCTGAAGGTCCGCGAGGATGCCGCGGGCCTGCTCCAGGCGCTCCCCCGCGAGATCGGGGAGAGACTCGATGACGCGGCTGACGAGGTGCTGCAGGCGCCGCGGGGTGGACATCTCGCTCTCCGGCGGCGGCTGCGCGCGCACGGTGAGGCCGTCGAGCGCGACGCGCGTCCCCGGGAGGAGCACGGTGCTGATCCAGTGCGCGGCCGCGCCGTGGCCTGAGACCACGTAGCCGCCGGCGGGAATCACGGAGTCGTTCCCGCCCGTGTGGGTCACGGCGCCGTCGATGACGGTGGCCTCGGTGCCCCATGGATTCGTCCCGGTCGTCGCGTGGCCATAGTCGTCCGTGTAGACGATCAGCTGATCGGGCCCGCGGCTGCCGCCGTACTCGCCCTCGCGCGGCGGGTCGAGCGCGTCGATGCGATGCGAGGTCCCTGCGGTCTCGCGCCAGTGAGGCGCCAGCGCGCGTGCGACGTCGAAGAACTCCCCAGACGCTGTGATTGCCTCGAGCCACGCCCCGTAGCCGGCGAGTGTCAGGTGAACGCCGTCGCCCGTGTACTCCGCCCTCAGCTCGCCGGAGGCGCTTGCCATCCGTGGATGCAGATCGAGGTACCGGAGACCCAGCCGCTCCGCATGGCCGCGGATGATCCCGTTCAGCGCCCGGACGTTCGGATTGTCGGTGCTCCAGCGCGTTGCGACGGGCAGGATCGACTGCACGGTGATCTCGGCACCGCCGCAGGCGGCCGCCAGGGCGTCGAGGAGGTCGCCGAAGTCGGCTCCCAACTGCTCGGGCGTCGCCTGCTGCCCCCAGGTGATGTCGTTGATGCCGATCATCAGATAGACGCGCTCGGGCGAGAGCAACCCCGCCGACACGTCGATGCGCTCGGTCACGCCGGTGATGTGATCGCCGGAGATGCCGCGGTTGACGACGTTGCGGCCGGGGAAGGCCCGGTCGAGCGGGAAGTGCTCGGTGATCGAGTCGCCGATGAAGACAACACCCCCGGGCTGGACGCGGGGCAGCTCCTCGAGAAAGAGCGCCAGCCGCTCGGCATAGTGCTCGCCTCGTCGCTCGCGGGCGTCCGCCACGCGCGCCTCATCGGCCGGCGAGAGCACAGTGGTCGCCTCCTGGGCCCTCGGGGCCGCCATCAGTGCGGCGGCCAAGGCGGTGGCAAGGCAGGGCAGCGGTCTCATCGGTGGTCCTCACGGATGACGGTCACTCGTCCTGGGACTCTGTCTCTACGTCCCCGCGTGCGATTCGTCCACGGGCAAGTGAGGCGCGGGGCCACTGGCGGGCCGGTGGAGACGGCGGGTGAGCCTCACCTTCGGTTGCGCCGGGAGATGCGATCAAGATAAGAGGATCGCATGCCCATCACCGAGCCCGCCGGCGACCACATCGAGCTGCGCAACACTCTGGGCAGCGCCGCCAGCGCCTACCTGCGCAGCGCGGCGCATCAGCCCATCGCGTGGCAGCAGTGGGGGCCGGAGGCTTTCGACCTCGCGCGCCGCCTCGATCGCCCCGTGCTCCTCGACATCGGGGCGGTGTGGTGCCACTGGTGCCATGTGATGGACCACGAGTCCTACGAGGACACCGGGGTCGCACGCCTCGTCAACGAGCACTTCATCGCGATCAAGGTGGACCGGGACGAACGCCCGGACGTCGACACGCGCTATCAGCGGCTGGTCCAGGCGCTGTCGCAGCAGGGCGGCGGCTGGCCCCTCACGGCGTTTCTCACGCCCGCCGGCCACGTCTTCAGCGGAGGCACCTACTTTCCCCGCACCGACCGGTATGGCCGGCCAGGGCTGCTCACACTGCTGCCCCGCGTGGCCGAGGTTTACCGGCAGAACGGGCTCGGCGCCCAGGAGGAAGTCGTCGAGGTCAATCGCCAAATCCTGGAGGCGACAGGCGACCGCCTCACCCCCGGCGAACCCAGCGAGCAGTGGCTGCACACGCTGCTCGCGACCATCACGCACGAGTGGGAGGAGACCCACGCGGGGTTCGGGCTGCCGTCGGGGCCCAAATTCCCGGCGCCGGGCACGGTCGAGCTGCTGCTGCGCCTGCACGCCGAGATCGGCCGCGGCGAGGCACGCGACATGGCGCTTTCACTGCTCCGTGCCATGGCCCGCGGGGGGATCCACGATCAGCTGGCGGGTGGATTTCACCGCTACTCTGTCGACGGCATGTGGCGCGTCCCCCACTTCGAGAAGATGCTGTATGACAACGCGGGGCTGCTGGCGAACTTCGCCCACGCGTTCGCGGAGACGGGTGACGGGGAGTTTGCCGAGGTGGCGCGGGGCATCGTGACATTTGCCGCGGACGTGCTCTGGAACGAGGAGCTGGGCGGATTCGGCGGTTCGCAGGACGCCGATGTGGGGCCCGGCGACGACGGCGACTTCTTCACGTGGACGCCCGCTGAGGCCCGGGCCGCGCTCAGCGAGGACGAGTGGGCTGTCGCGATGCACCGCTTCGACATCGGCGAGCAGGGGGAGATGCACCACAACCCCGCCAAGAACGTGCTCTGGATCGCGAGGACGGTTGAGCAGCTCGCCGGGGGCTTTGGCGCGAGCGAGGCCGAGGTCCGCGCCGTGCTCGCGCGCATCCGTGAAAAGCTGCTGGCGGCCAGACTCCGGCGCCCGGCGCCGTTCGTCGATCCGACCGTCTACCTCAGCTGGAACGGGATGATGATCCGGGGGCTCGCCGAGGCGGCGCGCTTCGTGAGAGAGCCCCGCGCCCAGGCGCTGGCTGTGCGCTGCGCCGATCGCCTCGCGGCGCAGTGCTGGAACGTCGAGCGCGGTTGGCCGCACGCGCTCGGCCCGGGAGGCACGTTCACGGGCGGGTTTCTGGATGACCAGGCGCAGATGGCGCTCGGCCTCCTCACACTGTATCAACTCACCGGCGAGCCTCGCCACTTGGAGCTCGGCCTCGGGACGATCCGTGTGATGGAGGCACGCTTCCGCACCCCGAACGGTGCGTTCCGCGACACGCCGATCGACCAGCGGGCAGAGGTCGCCGCGCTCGCCGCTCCCAGCCACCCCTACGCCGATCAGCCGACCCCGGCACCCGTGCCCACTGCCGCCATCGCGCTCGAGGTCGCCTCGCTTCTGACGGGCGAGCCAGCGTACCATGCCCGCGCCGAGGAAGTGATGCGCCAGTTCGCCGGCGAGAACCCCCGCCGGATCGGCCACATGGGAAGCACGGCCGCGCTGGCTCTGGCCATGCTCGTCTGGCCCAATCCCACGATTGTGCTGACAGGCGATGCGGCGGATCCCCGCCACACGGCGCTTCGGGATGCGGCGCTGAGGGCGTGGCGCCCAGGGCTCGTCGTCCGCCACGGGCGCCCGGGCACGCATGATGGGACCTATCTCCCGTCGCCCGACGGCGCACCGAGGGCTTTCATCTGCGCCGGAGGGACCTGTTCGCCGCCGGTCAGCGAGGCGGCGTCGCTCGTGGAGGCGCTGCGGTCGCTCGCGCGGCCCTGAACACGGGGGAGACCGTCAGCGCCTGAGCTTCACGACGGTCTCGACATGGTAGGTGTGGGGGAACATGTCCAGCGGCCAGGCGCGCTCGATCGCATAGCCGGACTCGTGCAGCTGCTGGAGATCCCGAGCGAGGGTCGTGGGATTGCAGGAGACATACACGAAGACGGGTGCGCCAATCGCGATGAGCTGCTGAAGCGCCCGCTGGTGCATCCCGCCGCGGGGCGGATCGACGACGACGCGGTCGATGCCCTCGGCGGAGATTTCGCGGATCAGGCGCAGGGTTTCGCGCACGTCGCCCGCGAGGAACGTGCAGTTGGCGAGCCCGTTGGCGACAGCGTTCTGCCGCGCGGCCAGCACGGCTGGCGTGTGGAGCTCGAGGCCGTACACGTGGCGGCAGCGGGGCGCGCAGTGGAGTCCGATCGTCCCAGTTCCGCAGAAGGCGTCGAGCAGGACCTCGTGCCCTGTCAATTCCAGTGCCTCGGCGGTGAGGCGGTAGAGAATCTCCGTCGCGGCGGTGTTGGTCTGGAAGAAGGCCATCGGTGCGATGGAGAAGGTCTGATCGCCGAGGCGTTCGCGGATGTTGGTCTCGCCCCACACCCAGGCGATGCGGTCGATCGCAGCGACATCGGCCTTGCCCGTGTTGAGACCCCAGACGAAGCCGCGCAGGCCGCCGCACGCCGCGCGGAGCGCCTTGACCAGCCGGTCGCGGCCGGGCAGGTCCCCCTCGGCCGTGATGAGCACGGCGAGCGACTCGCCCGTGTTGCGTCCCTCGCGCAGGATCAGGCTCCGGAGGAAGCCACGGTGCGTCCGCGGATCGTAGGGCTCCAGCCGCTCACGCCGCGCCCACTCACGGACGGCGCCGGCCAAGCGGTCGAACGACTCGGGCTGAAGCAGGCACACGGGCACGTCGATGGTCTCGTCGAAGCGGCCGGCCCGGTGAAAGCCAACGATGGTCTGGCCCTGGGGATCGCGCCCGAAGGTCATATCCATCTTGTTGCGATAGCGGAACAGGCCGGGCGAGTGGCCCATGGGCTCGATGGGGCCGTGGGGAATCTTGCCCAGATGCGCAAACGTCTCCTCGACGATGGTCCGCTTGGCCTCGGCCTGGACTCCGTACGGCAGGTGGAGCCACTTGCAGCCGCCGCAGTCGCCGAACAGTGGACACGGCGACGGCTGCCGCAGCGGGCTCGGGGTGAGGATCTCCGCGATCTCCGCCTCGGCGTGCCGGTCGCGCCGCTTGGTGATCCGAGCCCGAACGCGGTCGCCCGGGGCAGCGCCGTGGACGAAGACGGCCATTCCCCCGTACCGGCCGACGCCGGCTCCGCCATAGGCCAGACGGTCGATGGTCACTTCGACGATCTGGTTGCGCTGGAGGTTCAATCCTCGCCTCCGGGACCGCGGCGCGGCCCGCGCAGCTCCTCCGAGTCGAGCAGAATCGTCACCGGCCCGGCGTTGACGAGCTCGACATCCATCATCGCGCCGAACTCGCCCGTCTCGACGCGCGGGGCGAGCGCGCGCAGCCGGGCCACAAATTGATCGAAGAGAGCCCGCGCCTCCGCGGGGGGCGCCGCCGCGACGAAGGAAGGGCGCCGGCCCTTGCGGCAGTCCGCATGGAGTGTGAACTGGCTGACGGCGAGGATGGCACCCCCGGTGTCGAGCAGGGAGAGGTTCATCTTCCCTCCGCTGTCCTCGAAGATGCGGAGATTCACCGCCTTCCCGGCGATGGCGTCGAGGTCATCGGGGGAGTCGCCGTCGGCGATGCCCGCCAGAATCAGCAGGCCAGGGCCGATGTCACCCGTCACGCGCCCCTGCACCGTCACGCGCGCGCGGGCGACGCGCTGGAGGACGGCTCTCATGTGGCGGCCTTCGGGCCGGACTCATCCAGGTAGGCCAAGTGGCAGCTGTGGAGAAGCGTTTCGAGGAGCTTGCTCTCGTCCTCGGTCAGGTTGCCCTTGGTCTTGTCGCGCAGGATCTCCAGAGTGTCGATCTGGTACCGGGCGAAGTCGAGGCGGCGCTCGTACTTGCCCGTCTCGGGGTGCGGCTGCTTGCCGCAGAAGATGAGGGCCTGCATGCCGATCGTGTAGATGTGCGCCGAGAAGTCGGCCCGCGGCAGGTGCTCGGCGTGGGGGTCTGGCGTGCCGCTGTCTGGGGTCTCGTCGCTCATGGGCCTCTTGCTCCGGCGAGTGTGGGAGGGACAGTCAGCCGCACCCTCCCCCGAGGTGTCAAGGCGCGCCCGGCGTCCCGCCCTCCTCGAAATGCTCAGCCGCGAACCGCCAGAGCTGAGCGCCCGGATCTCGCCACGCGCCGCGCGGAAGACATGCCTTCTCGCAGACCTGGTCGAGGAAGGTCCGCGCGTCCCAGCTCCGCTCGCTCGCCACCTGGGGCAGTAGCACCCCGCGGGCGCCTTCATGCTCGATGAGGACGCCGTGGCGGCCGACCTCAATCTGCCCGGGACCTTCGATGGGCTCGAGCGGATGAATCACTGTCACTTCGATCCGAAGCCGGGGCAGCTGATCCTCGCGCACGTGGCGGAACCGGTGATCGTGCCAGCCCGCACTCACGGCGTTTTCCATGACCGACTCCCAGAGTGGCCGGACAGCCTGGATGTGGCCGATGCACCCGCGGAGGGCATCCCCTTCTCGCAGAGTGACGAAGGCACCGCCAGGCGCATGCAGGGTCTCCGTCAGAGTCTCGTCCCCGGCGTCGATGACCTCACGGCCGGTCTGGGCCCGCAGCGTGACCGCCCGCCGCGCCAGCCGCAGCAGGGTCGCGCACTCGCCGGGTGTCAGCCGCTCCATGCTCGATCCCCCCGAGGACATGGTCGCGCTCGCCGGGGAGACGCGCCAGCCGAAAACACCTCACTCGAGATCGATCACCAGATCCCGCGTGAACAGGATGAGCTGCCGCGCCCGGGCGTGCTCGGGCGAGGCCGCGAGGATCGCCTCGCACAGCGCGCGTGCGCCATCGCGATTCCCGGCGTCGAAGCGGAGCGAGGCCACGTTGAACATGACATCGAGGTCCCCCGGCTCCATCGCCATCAGCCGCTCCAGCGGCGCGAGCGCCTCGCCCCCGCGCCCGTCACGCACCAGCGCGTGCGCGTAATCCCGCTGCAGAGCGGCGTCCCGCGGCGACGCATTCGCCAG
>JABWBI010000134.1 GCA_013360565.1 Candidatus Sumerlaeia bacterium
ACAGCGGCGTCGCCAGCGGCTCGCGCGTCGGTCCGCTCGTCGCCAAGCATGTCATCCCGCGGCCGCATCCGGCCATCGCATCGGTGCTGCCGGCCCTCGGCGCCAAGGCCGAGCGGGCGAGCGAGTTCTCCGGCACCGCGCTCGGCATCATCGAGACGAAGGGCTTCGTGCCGTCGGTGGAAGCACTCGACCGGGCCGTCAAGGCCGCCAATGTCCAGCCGGTCGGATGGCAGAAGGTGGGCTCTGCCCTGTCGTGCGTCATCTTCCGGGGGGACGTCGCCGCCTGCCGCAGCGCGGTCGAGACTGGCGCTGCCGGCGCGAAGGCGGTGGGGCAGCTCGTCCACTCCTGGGTGATCCCCCGCCCACACGAGGCGGTGGATCAGGTTCTCCCGCTGCCGAAGAAGCATTGACGCGGCACTCGGTCGAGTGTGTCCACGTTTCTCCGCAGAGGAAGACCGCGCGGCCTACTCGGCGAGGCTCCGGGACCGGTTCGCCACGCAGCCGCCCTTCTCCGATGACTAGGCCGAGTTCTGCCTCTGGCTTGCCGCCCAGGCCCCTGAGTTCTTCGTGCGGCACATCCCTGTCACCGGCCATCCGCGGGCCGAGGTCCGCGTCGAGGACCCCGGTGACCGCCTCGCGCTGCGGTGGATCCCGTCTCTCCGCGCTGGACCCGCGACTGGCACTTCAGTCTGTTGGCTTCTCGAGGAGACCGGTGGCTGAAACGGGGCAGTGATTCCCACGCGCTTCTCATCGCCCGGCGCTGTGACCGGTCACTCGCCCCCCTCCGCGCCTTCCTTGGCCGCGACGGCGAGGTAGCCGATGCCGTACTTCTCGAAGTTGTCGTGCATCTGCGTCAGCGTGGCGTAGTGGTGCTCCTCGTCGGTGAGCACCTGTTCGAGAAGGCTGCGGCTGCCGGGGTCGCCCTCGTCCAGGGCCAGCTTGACCGCCCTGCGGATGCGGTCGATCTGCGCCTTCTCCATCGCCGCGTCCTTCTTGAGGATGTCCTTGAGGTCTTTGCCCACATTCGGCGGGGCGAGGGGGGTGGTGGCGGGCGTGCCGCCGAGGAAGTAGATGCGCTCGGCGAAGCGGGCCGCGTGGCCGAGCTCCTCCACGGCCTCCTTCTGATACAGCTTTGCCAGCACGCCGAAGCCGAGGTTGTTCAGCGCGTCGGTGTGCGCCATGAACGTGAGAACAGCGGTGATCTCCGCCTGCTTGATCTCATTGAGCGCCTTGAGCAGTTTGGACATCGGGCGTCACCTCTCTGGGACTCTGATGGCCGGAAGATGGAGGAACGCCCGGTCCCGGCGCAAGCGCGAATCAGATCCCGATCGACCGGAGCATGCCCCGGTCGCGGTCGCGGTGGGCAGAGGGGGTCATGGCGACGACGAAGACGAAGAGACCGGCTCCGAGGAAGAGATTGAGACTCATCAGGCGGACGTAACGGCGGTGCAACGCGTCGAACTCCTCCCACTGGGGCGAGGCCTGCGCGGCCGGGGCATTGAAGTCCCCAATCTCCGCGCGCAGCTCTCTCATACGCGGGCCGACCACGAATCCGTACCACACGAGCAGCCCCGTCATGGCCAGGGCCACGAGCAGCTGGGCCCACCGGCGGCGGCGAGCGACCTCCGCCTGCCGAATCTCCTCGACGAGGGCCGTGATCAGGACGGCCGCGCAGACCGCCTGCCACCAGGTGAAGCGCGTCAGCATCGCATTGACGATGAGGCCGGAGACATGGGTGCCGCCGGTGACGGAGATCACCTCGGGCTGGAAGGCGAGCGGGGCGGCGCAGAAGGCGAAGAAGACCATGCCACCGGTCCACACGAGCAGCGCGAGGCACTTGGCGATGATCGCGAGATGGAAGAGGGCTTTCACGGCGGTCCCCTTTGGACCACAGCCGCCGCTTGCGGGCAAGCTCCGCCGCAAAGATGTTGCGGGCCGGTGCCAAAGGCGATTCGGTGAGGAGCGTGTGCCGCGCGCATGCGTGGCGAGGAGTGTGACCATGACCCATCAGGCCGACTGGATGAGTCCGCAGGAGTACCGCGAGGCCATCGCCCACCTGCCCGTGGCCCTTGTTCCCTGGGGCGCCTTCGAGTGGCACGGCCCGCATCTGCCGCTCGGGCTCGATGGCCTCAAGCCGCATCTGCTCTCCCTCCGGATCGCCGGGGCCCTCGGCGGCGGCGTGGTCTTTCCCCCCATCTATGCGGGACACCGGACGCTCAAGAACGCACGGAAGATGCCGTACTGTATCGAGTGTCAGCCGGCGACGGTCATGGCCATTCTCTGGGACACGCTGACGGCGCTGGCCGACGACGGCTTCCGCCAGATCGTCATCGTCCCGGGCCACTACGGCATGACCCACCGGGGGATCCTCACGACGGGCATTGAGTCGTGGGCCAAGGCCCGCGGCGCGGACGCGCCCCTCGTCTGGCAGGCGAGCGACTACGAGCTGGGGCGCGAGGAGCCCGAGTTCGCGTCCTGGGACAACAACGACCACGCCGGCATGTGGGAGACGGCACTTTTCTGGGGGCTCGCGCCCGAGGCGGTGCACATCGAGGCCCTTGAGGAGCGCCCCGAGGGTGCGACGCGCGAGGATCAGGGCATTCTCGGGCGGGACCCCAGGCGGTTCTCTTCCCGGGCATTGGGTGAGCGCATCGTCGAGGCCATCGTCCGGCGGGCGGTGGATCGCATCCGCGCCGGTCTGGCCTGAGGCCTCAGCACCGCACGTTGTCGATCAGCCGCGTTGAGCCGAGCTTGGCGGCCAGGGCCATGAGCGTCTTGCCGGGGGCGATGCGCTCGATCGGCTCCAAGGTGTCGAGGTGCACGATGTCGAGCCGGTCGAGGATCACGAGCGGCTCTTCCGCCAGCGCCTCACGGATGGCCGCCTCGACAGGCGCGACGGTGCGCGCCCCCGCGATGATGCGGGCGAGCCCGGCCTGCAGTGCCCGGTGAAGCACCGGCGCGGCCCGTCTCTCGGCGGGGGAGAGGTAGGCATTGCGCGAGGACAGCGCCAGACCATCTCTCTCGCGCACGGTCTCGACGGCCTCGAGCGCCACGGGCAGGTTGAGATCCTCGGCCATCCGGCGCAAGATCACGAACTGCTGCGCATCCTTCCATCCGAAGACCGCGACGTCGGGGCGGACGATCTCCAGGAGCTTGAGAACGACGGTCGTGACTCCCTGAAAGTGGCCGGGTCGCGATGCCCCCTCGAGCCTCTCGCTGAGGCCCTCGACATGCACCCGCGTCCGAAATCCCGCCGGATACATGGTCTCGACCGAGGGTGAGAAGACAGCGGCCACATTCTCGCGCTCGCACTTGGCCAGATCACTCTCCAGCGCGCGCGGGTAGCGGCTGAAGTCCTCGTGGGGTCCGAACTGGGCGGGGTTGACGAAGATCGAGACGGCCACCTCGCGGGCGATCTGCGCTGCCCGGCGCACGAGCGCGAGGTGGCCCTCGTGGAGGGCGCCCATGGTCGGCACAAGCGCCGTCGTCCGGCCCTGCCCGTGCGCAGTGCGCTCCCAGGCGCGGACCTCCTCGATGGTCGTCGCGGTCAACATGGCACACACAGGTCTCCGTGAGCCGGCGTCTGGAGAGACCAGCGTCGGCGCCCCGGGACGGATTGGCAAGTCACTTCAGGCCGGTGCGGGCGATGCCGGCGATGAAGAAGCGCTGGAGACAGAAGAAGAGGATCACGATGGGCAAGATGGAGAAGGCCGAAGCGGCCATCAGGAGATCGAAGCTGTCCCCCGCCTCGCTCCGGAATCGGCTCAGGCCGACCATGATCGTCCGGTACCGGGGCTCCGGCGCCATGATCAGGGGCCACAGAAGGCTGTTCCACTCGCCCAGGAAGTTGAAGATGAACGCGGTGATGAGCGTCGGCTTGCTCAGGGGGAGCACGACGACGAAGAGGTAGCGCATCCGGCCGGCGCCGTCGATCCGCGCGGCGTCGAAGAGATCGCGGGGGAGCGTCAGGAACGCCTGGCGCAGCAGGAAGATCGAGAAGACCGACGCGAGCCAGGGGACGATCAGGCAGAAGTAGGAGTTCAGGCCGAGGTACGGCGAGACGTTCGTCCCCAGGTAGGAGAAGGTCATGTAGTTGGGGATGAGGAGAATCTGCCCCGGGATGTACAGTGTGCCGAGGATGAAGAAGAAGTAGAGCCCGGCGCCCCAGAAGGACATCGTCGCCAGCGCGTAGGCCGCGAGGACGGAGGTGAGCAGGGCGCCAGCCGTCGCGGTGAGTGACACGACGGTGGAGTTGAAGAAGTAGCGCGTGAAGTTGTGCCGGGCCGGAGGCGTGTTGGGGCGCGTCTGCAGATGCCATGCGCGGGGATAGTTGCTCCACTGCAGCTGCTCCGTCCAGTACCGCACCGAGAGGATCTGGCTCACCGTGCCCGCGATCCGCCCGGTGAGTGGCCTCACGGCCCAGTCCGCGGGCCGCTCGAGAGCGGGCACCCAGGTCGGCGGGAACTGCAGAGCCTCGGTCTTGCTCTTCAGACTCGATGATACCATCCAGTAGAACGGGAAGGCCATGAAGACGCCGAACAGGCTCAGTGCGAGGTAAACGAGTGCGCGGTTGAGCGCCCGGCGCCGGCGCAGGCTGCGTGGGCCCGCGATCTGGCCCAGCGGATCCGGCTCGGGCGCGGCGAGGACGTCACTCATAGTGCACCTTCCGGCCGAACACCCGCTTCTGGATCAGCGAAATCACCGTGAGAATCGCGAACAGGACGAAGCCGACCGCCGCTGCCTTGTCGAAGTCGAACCGTCCCTGGAAGGCGAGGTCGTAGAGGTAGAAGACGACGGTCGCGGTGTCGTAGTCACTGCCGCCCTGGGGGGTCATGATGTAGACGGGGACGAACTCCTTGAAGGCGAAGATCGTCGAGATCACCGCGAGGAAGAACGTGTATGGCGAGATCAGCGGCCACGTGATGTGCCAGAACTTCTGCCACGGCGTCGCGCCGTCGATCTCGGCCGCTTCATAGTAGGAGCGATCGATGCCCTGCAGGCCGGCCAGGAAGATCACCATCGAGTAGCCGATGCTGCGCCAGACGGTCATGATGATGATCGCCATCATCGCGACACTCGGGCCGCGGAGCAGGCGCGTGACCGTGTAGAGCACGGGGCTCTCGCCCGCATCGACGTTCTGCCCGATCCGGAAGTGCTCGTCCCCAATGAGCGTGCCCGCCAGGATCTCCCAGATGCCCCGGGAGTCGGCAAGCCAGTTGATCTTGCCCATCCCGACCGACTGCAAGAGCCAGTTTGCCAGGCCTGAGTGGTAGTTGAACACATAGAGCCAGACGACCGAGACCGCGACGATCGAAGTGATGTACGGCAGGAAGTAGACGGTGCGGAAGAAGCCGAGGAACTTGATCCGCTGGTTGAGCATCACGGCGACGGCCAAGGAGAGCGCCAGCGACGGCGGCACCGAGTACACGACGAAGTTCACCGTGTTCACCAGCGACCGCAGGAACTCCGCATCCGTCAGCACCGCGCTGTAGTTCCTGCCCTTCCACCATTCCGTGAAGTCCATCGTCCCCCCGGCCCGGTAGTCGGCAAACGAGATGAAGAGGGCGAAGATCGCCGGCCAGAGCCAGAACGCGAGGAGGATCAGTGTGGCCGGCGCGAGGTACGCGTAGGCGATTCCCGTCTCGCGCAGGCGCCGGCCCAGGGGAATGGGACGCGGCTTGACGGGCACGGTGCTGGCGGCGGTGCTCACGGTGGTGCGTCGACACTCCCCTGCGAATCAAGAGCCCACTCTTGGCAGCGGGCGCGTGACCCTTCAAGCACAAAAGGCAGTATCGCGTGATCAGAAGCCCCGGTTGACGAGGTCGACCACATCGGCGGCGTCGACCGAGCCGTCGAGGTTCGCGTCGGCCTCGCTCGGGTCGATACCGCCGGGCAGAGGAGCGCCATTCAGGTGTGCGGCCTCAGCGGATGCGGACAGCGCCGGCCCCGCCGTGACACCGAGGGCGACATGGAGAGCTGAGCCGGTCGAGAGATCCAGGCCATGGACCGTTACGCGTCGGCGGATAGCATCGGTGCGCTGGATGGCCGCTTCGGTCCAGGGGCCTTCCGCGGCGGGAGCTGTGAAAGCCCGGATCAGGCGGGCGTCGTTCGTGCCCAGCTCATCGAGGGTGAAACCCACTGTCATCGAACCCGAGGCGCTGGCGCGGCTGGCGCTCACATGCCGCCAATGGACCGGGAGCACGGCGATGGCTTCCGGGGGAAGTCCGAGGGGTGCGGATCGGAAGAGTGTCACCGTCTCCCGCGTGCCGATGGGAGGGGGCGAGGTCTGGGCACCCGTCGAGAAGTCGAGGCGGGCCCGGACGGAGGGGAGAGAGAGCGGTCGCGCGTCTCCAGGGGTGGCCATGCGGGAGGCGCTGGCCGAGGCGGGCAGGGCGACCGTGTCCAGGACGAGGTACCCGAGGCCTGGGCGCATTCCGCCGACCTCCGCCCCGGGAGCACCGATGGCGTAGTCTTCGACGCCGTCCCCATTGAAGTGGCCGCGTCCACCGAGGCCGCGTCCGGCTTGGTCGGAGTCGGCTTGGCCACGCCAGGAGTAGCCTGCCGTCGTGCTCCCGACGGTGAGAAGCGGCACGTCGAGCGGGGAGGGGAGCGTCTGGCTGCTCAGGATGACGAAGACCTGGCCGACGTCGATGGAGAACCCGAAGTCACGCAGCGGGGCGCTGATCAGGATGTCGTCGAGCCCGTCTCCGTTCACGTCCCCGGCTCCGCTGACCAGCTCGCCCGCGCGGTCGCCCGATTCGAGCCCAATGTAGGCCACGCCAAAACCCGGGGGCTGGGTCAGCAGGCCGAGGTTGAACGCTGGGAGCGAGCTGGAGCGGCCGAGCACCAAGTAGGCGACTCCGGCCTCGTCCGTTGCGCCGGGCGCTCCGATGAGGAAGTCCTCGAAGCCATCGCCGTTTGTGTCTCCCGCGCCGGCGACGTCATAGCCGGCAAAATCCTCTGCCGCGGGACCCGAGAAGGCGACGCCCTGGACGGTTGTCCCGATGAGGCTGACCGGGGCGGGCACGGGCACAGCCTGCCCGCCCGGGACAAGGTAAGCGCGTCCGGGGCGATTCGAAAAGAGGAGGCTCGGGGCTCCCATGAGAATGTCGTCGATGCCATCGCCGTTTGTGTCACCGGTGCCGGCCACGCTGGTCCCCAGCGCGAGGTTCGTGACATCGCCAGTGAACAGGAGGCCGCCCGAGGTCGCCGTGGCGACATCGAAGACACCCGTCACATTCGGTCCGCCAAAGACGATGTAGACTTCGCCCGCGTTGGTGATGCCCAGGGGAGAGCCGCGCGGTGCCCCGACGATGACGTCGGCAAAGCCATCGCGATTGAAGTCACCGGCGAAGTCGACGGCGATGCCCGCGCGTGCCGCGACGGCCCGGCCCACGATGCGCAGACCCGGAACGGTCGTGCCGACTTCGCCCAGCTCGATCGTGGCGGGGGGCGAGCGGGTCCCGAAGAGCACATAGACCTCACCGGCCTCGATGCGGCCGAACGGATCGGCGCTGGGGGCCCCGATCACGATGTCGTCGATGCCATCGCCGTTGAAGTCCTGACCGCCTGCGACACTGTTTCCGGCTTCATCGCCGAGTTCCGCGCCCTCCAGGATCAGGCCCCGCGTCCCGAGACTCTCCAAGTTGACGACCACCCCCGTCGACTCTCCGCCGAAGAGCAGGTAAGCGCGCCCCGCCTTGGTCCCCGCGTCGCCGGGCGCGCCGATGACCACGTCGTCGAAGCCGTCGGCGTT
>JABWBI010000135.1 GCA_013360565.1 Candidatus Sumerlaeia bacterium
CTTGAGCAGGCAGTGAGGACGGACCCTTCTCGGGGTTGCGACACCTCGCCGGGAGGAGACCCACGCCCCTGCCTCCGCCCACCCGCTGTGACGTGATCCGCACCCGTGATCTCAAGTTCGAAGTGACGGCCGTCCGCCGTCCGGGAGCGCCAGCAGCACGGTCGCGATCTCATGCGGGGAGAGTGTCAGGCCGAAGCCCTCCCCTGTCCGGCGGATGGCTTCGCCCGGTGTCTCGTCAAGACGTGCTCTCCAGGCGGCGGTGATGGCGGCGTCGATGGCGAGCGTCACGGGCTGGTCGCTGTCGCCGGGATTGAAGAGGCGCACGGCCAGGTGACGGGAGTCCTCGCTCCGCGTCAGGGCGGTCATCGTCACGCGCGGGTTGTCGACGCGGATCAGGGAGGCCAGCGGCGAGGGCTTGCCCGGTCCGGCCCCGGCCTGGAGCACGCGCACGGGGGTGTTGAATCGCTGCGCCTGCTGCCAGCAGGCGGCGGCGAGGGGATCGCCCTCGTGAGGGAAGAGCGCGAAGCGGAATCCGAGAGGACCGAGACACAGTGGCCCCGTGTCGGGCAGGACCTCCTGCTTTTCCTCGCTCACGGCCAGACGGATCGGAATCGCGCGGATGAGCGTGAGTGCCAGCGTCCGGTCCGCGTCGTCGAAGACCTCGTACTCCAGGAGGCCGTGGGGGATGAGAGCCAGACCACCGCCGGCGTCGCTGAGGTCGACGAAACCCTGCATCGGCGCCGTGGGCTGATGCGGCTCGACCCACCCGGTGCAATCGGGATGCGCGATGGGGCGGTGCACGACATCGAAGTGCGCCCCCACGGCGACGTGACCGGTCCGCACGCCCGTGGGGAAGAGCACGCGGAGACGATGGTCGCGGCACGGATTGGTGAACAGGATCTCGACGTGGACCAGCGGATCCCCCCGGCGCAGCGTCCAGTGGGTCTCGAGCCGGACGGGGACGGCCTGGGGGCTGCGCCGCTCACCGTTCACCGCTTGGACCGGCAGATTCATGGTCACCTGCGTGCTGAGGGTCGCGCTGAGCGCGCCTTGGTCAGTGATCTCGACGCGCGCCTCCCCTCCGCTCAGAATCGGCTGATCGTGGGGAAGCGGCTTTGGCCACCAGAACGTTCCCGCCGCGCCCTCGTCGAGGAAGCGGCCGAGACCGTTGAACCTCCGGCCGCTCGCGCGGTGCAGCAGCGTCACGGTGCCGTCGCGCTGCGCCTCGATGCTCAGAAGGCCATTGTCGATGACCCGGCCATCGGCGGCGACGGCGTCGTCGAGATCGAGCGGCGGCTCGCCCGGTCCGATGTGCAGGGTGGTCGGTCCGCAGGCGCGCAGCGGGACATCGATGCGGAGCATCGCCATCTTGACCTGGGCGATGGCCGGGACATCCCATGGACTGTCGACGAAGAGGCTGTCATCCTGAAAGCTGATCTCTTCACAGGCGAGCAAGCGCCCCTCGTCGCCGGTGACACAGAGCGCCTCGGCCTCGACACCGGGCGGCAGCGCCACCTCGACATCCAAGACTTCGCGGCGGTCGAACGGCAGCGTGTTGAAAGCGATCAACCGCGCGGTGCCCGCGGTGAGCGGCGAGCCAGTGGTCCGCCCGGCGACGAAAGCCATGGCGCGCTCGGCGACGGTGTCGGCCAGATCCATCGCCTGCCGCGCGCGGAACTGCACATCGGCCGAGACCGCGTCGGGGGCGCAGCCGGCAATGGCGTCGTGCGTGTGATTGCCGAGGAGGAAGCCCCAGGCCCGGTCGAGCTCGCGCTCAGGCCACGCGGCTCCGTGGACAGCGGCCAGTGCGGCGAGAGGCTCCGCCACAAGCGTGAGCGCCGTCTCCGCTTCGAAGTTCATCACCTTGAGCGGTGTGCGGATGGAGATTGTCCCGGGGAGGAGGTAGGTCCAATAGCCCTCCTTCAGGTTCATGCGGCGCTCTCCCGTGAGGACGATCGCGGTCGACCGGTCGAGGGCGTCGCTGACGCGCGCCATGAAATCCTCGAGGTTCGAGATCACGATGCGCTTGCCGGGAAGCGCCTCCTGAGCGAGACGGACGACCTCGGGGTCGAGCGGATGGGGAACGGAGATGTCGTGCCCGTGCATGGCGAGGAAGAGTCCGGTCGAGGAGTCGGCCGCCTCGAGATCCAACAGGTGCTGGACCGCCGCGGCGACGCGGCCGGCGTGGAGCTCCTTCGCGGGGCAGAGCAGGGTGAAGTTCGAGGCTCCGCGGGCCTGCCCATCGGCCACGCGGACGGGCAGCTCCGTGCTCTCTTCAAGACGGTAGTCCTTGTCGAGCCAGTCTTTGCCCCGGGTCGCGGGTCGATGGACGACATAGTACCAATTGTAGCGCGCAAGCCGGGCGAAGCGGTGCGCCACCACCTCGTCGCCGCTGGGAGCGCGCCAGATCCACTCCGATGGACACTCGTGAGGCGAGATGCCGCGGTAGATGAGAGCGGAGTCGATGCCGAAGCCGCGCAGAATCTGCGGAATCTGACCCGGCTGGCCCCAGTTCGCCGGAATGTAGCCGGCCTTCATCGGCTCGCCGCCCAGCGAACGCGCGACCCGGCGGCCCCGCTGGAGATTGCGGACCAGTGCCTCGGCGCCGACGTTCATCGCATCGGGGAGCGTGTACCAGGGGCCGAGGAAGAGCCGGCGAGTGCGCAGCCGCTCACTGAACTCCGCACGCCGTTCGGGGCGCATCTCCAAGTAGTCCTCGGCAACGATCGCCTGGCCATCGAGCATGAACGAGGCGTAGGCCGGGTCGTCGCGGAGCAGATCGAGCGCCGTGTCCAGGCACTCGACGAGCTTGGCACGCGTCTTCTCGAAGGAGTCGCGGAACTCGCGGTCCCAGTGGGTGTTGCAGACGACGTGGATCTCACGGATGTGGTCGCCGGCCATGGTGTCACCCTCTGTCATTCGGGCCGTGATAGCGCTGGCCCTGGGCATCCCAGCGCCATCCGCGCTCTTTGACGCCGAGGGGATTCTTCGTCCAGCCCGCGTCGATCTTCTTGACCGTCTCGTCCCAGCTGAGGATGCCGCTGATGGCATCGGGGCGCGTGACATTGCAGCCGCCGACGGCGTTGGCCATGCGCAGGCAGGTCTCGATGGGAAGGCCGCGCAGGTAGGCGCTGAGGAAGCCGGCGATGGAGGAGTCGCCCGAGCCGGTGGCGCCCGCGACGGGGTCGACGTGGAAGCTCGACTCCCACATCTCACGGTCGGTCCACTTGCCCCCGGAGGGCTTGGCCGCGCCGATCTTGTCGAGCCGGGCCTGACCGGCGGTGCGGATGTAGATGCCCTTGTGGCCGCACTTGATCATGACGACGCCGGGCCCCATCGACAGGCAGACGTCGGCGATGTGCGTCACGTCTGCGGGCGTGATCACCTCCAGCAGGTCCCGCCCGGCGGCCTCGCGCATCTTGGCCATGTAGGTGTCGCGCTCAAGCATGAAGAGCGTCTCCTCGGCGCTGGGGACATAGAGGTCGACGTGCGGCAGCGTCCGCTGGAGGAGCTCCCGCCAATCGACCTGGCCGGAGTCGCTTGCGGGGTCGGGCAGGGACATGTCGAGCGAGGTGGTCGCGCCGGTCTCCTTCGCGCGGCGGAAGGTCTCGGCGAGCTGCTCGCCGCCGTTGGCGAAGAGGTGCTTCATCAGCGGGGGATAGCCGAGGTGGAAGAGGCGGGCGTTGGCGACGACGTCGTATCGCACGTCGTCCGCACCGAAGGTGTTGTTTGCGCCGGGGTTGTGCAGGAACATCCGGTCGTGGCCGGGGGCGATGACGACGATGGTGTAGCTGGTCTGCTCGCCGGGGACGACGATCATCCCGCCGGCCTTGCCCAGCTCCCGGAGGCGTCCGAGGAGCGCGTGGCCGAAGAAGTCGTCGCCGACCTTGCCCATGAGCTCCACGCGCGCGCCGAGGATGGACATCGCGATGCCGGTGTTCGAGACGGGGCCTCCGGTGGAGGTCGTCACGGGGCCCATCTGCACGAGACTGCCGGGGCGGAAGAGCTCGGCGAGGGTGGGGGCGGACTTGACGAACTGGGGAATGACGTCGAAGCAGATGTGGCCGGCGACAACGGCATCGAGAGGGCGGTCGGAACTCACGGGGTCTCCTCCGGTCGGGGGCATGGGCCGGGATCGTGCCGGGCCATGCAACCGCTTGCAATGGTGAATTCCGCCGCGCCGGGGCCCCGGCGCGGCGACGGATCAGTCGCGGTGAATCCGCGGATCGAACGCATCACGCAGCGCATCGCCCAGATAGTTGAACGCGAGCATCGTCAGCGAGATCGCCGAGGCCGATGCGATCAGCAGGGTCGCATTGCGGCCCATCACCTTGACGCCCTCGTCGGCCAGGTAGCCCCAGGAGGCCATCGGTGCGGAGACGCCGAGGCCGAGGTAGCTCAGGTAGGCCTCGGTGAAAATCGCGCTGGGGATGTTCAGCGTGAGCGTGACGATGATCGGGCCGAGCGTGTTGGGGATCAGGTGGCGCAGGATGATGCGCCGGCGGCTCGCGCCGAGGGCCCGCGCGGCGAGGACGTACTCGGAGGACTTGAGGCTGAGGATCTGGCCCCGGACGATGCGGGCCATGTTGAGCCAGTAGAAGAGGCCAAGGGCGATGAAGATGTTCCTCAGGCCCGGTTCGAAGAGGACCATGAGGACGATGACGAAGAGCATGAGGGGGATGGCGTTGAGTGTGTCGACGAAGCGCATCATGAGCCGGTCGATCCAGCCGCCGGCGTAGCCGGAGACGGCGCCGTAGATGACGCCGATCGTCACGGAGATCAGCGAGGCGAAGAAGCCGACGGCGAGGGAGATGCGCCCGCCGGTCAGGAGGCGGGTGAGGTTGTCGCGCGCGAGGCCGTCGGTGCCCAGCCAGTGGGCGGCCGAGGGGCTCTCGTAGCGTCCCGCGGACTCGTCGACCTCGTCGTAGCCATAGCCCGTGAAGAGTGGCCCGAGGAGAGAGGCGAGGATGAGGAGCGCGATCACGATCATCGCGCCGACGGTGATGGGGTTGGAGACGAGGCGGCCCCACACGATCTTCGCGGGTGAGCGCGGCGGCGCGGCGAGGGGGGCGGAGGCGGCGAGCGCGGGCATGTCACTCCACCTCGATGCGCGGGTCGACGAGGGTGTAGAGGATCTCGACAAGCATGTTCATGGCGGTGAGAAAGGCCGCGTAGAACACGGTGAGCCCCAGGACGACCGTGTAGTCGCGGTTGCTGATGGCCACGACGAAGTACTTGCCCAGGCCCGGGAAGGCGAAGATCGTCTCGATGACGAAGGACCCGGTGAACGTCCCGGCGATCAGCGGCCCGAGGTACGTCAGCACGGGGAGGATGGCGTTCTTGAGCCCGTGCTTGGTGAGCACCGTCCAGAGCGAGAGCCCCTTCGCCTGGGCCGTGCGGATGTAGTCCATCGAGAGCACCTCGAGCATGCTCGAGCGGAGCAGGCGCGTGATGTAGGCGAGCGAGAATCCCGTCAGGGCCACCGCGGGCAGGACCATGTAGTGCAGCTGCTCAAGCAGCGTCCCGCCGGGGGGGAAGCCGACCGAGCGGAACCAGCGCAGGTTGAGCACGAAGACGAGGAGCAACATCGCGGCGAGGACAAAGCTGGGGACGCTGACCCCGGCGATGGCGAGTCCCATGCTGACCTTGTCGGGCCAGCGGTTGCGCCGGTGGGCGGCGATGATGCCGGCGGGGACGCCGATGGCGAGCGCCATCGCCACCGAGAGCATCCCGAGCATGGCCGAGCGGGGAAACTTCTCGGCGATGAGCTGGTTGACGGTCATGCCGTCGATGGTCATCGACGGCCCGAGGTCTAGCCGCGCGAGGCTCGCCAGATAGTCGAGGTACTGATCGAACAGCGGCCGGTCGAGGCCGTAGTGGCGCAGGAGCGCCTCTTTCTGGGCGGGGGGAATCTCCTTGTCGCCCTGGTTGAAGGGGCCGCCGGGGATGAACCGCAGGAGGAAGAACACGGTGGTCGCGACGACGAAGACCACGCCCGCGAGGAGGGCGAGCCGGCCCAGCACGAAGAGCGCGATCGCGCGCAGGCGGCCGAGAGAGATCACTCGTTCCCCTCCAGGCCGGCGGCGCGCAGCATCTCGCGGTCCCAGTCGGCGTACTGGAAGTAGACCCCGCCCGTCGGCTGGATCAGAGCCCCCTCGATCGCCGGGTTCATCAGGAAGTCGTTCGTGTAGAACCAGATGGGTGCGAGGACAGCGTCTTCGAAGAGGACGCGCTCGGCCTCGTGGCAGAGCTCGAAGTAGCGCTCGCGGCCGGGCGTGTTCATCGCCTCGCGGATGAGCGCGTCGTAGCGCTCGCTGGCGTAGCCGCTGCGGTTGTTGCCGCTGTCGCTGAGATAGGTCTCGAGGAAGGTCATCGGGTCGGAGAAGTCGCCGATCCACGCGCTGCGGGCGAGTGTGAAGTTGTAGTGGTCCCGGTCGGAGAAGAAGACCTGCGCCTCCTTGTTGACGAGCTCGACGTCCACCCCCAGGGCGTTGCGCCACATGTTCTGGAGCCGCTCGGCCACCTGCTTGTGGCGCTCGCTCGTGTTGTAGAGGTACTCGGTCGGGATCGGCTCGCCCGTCGCGCTCCGCGTCTGAAAGCCCCGGCCCCCGGGGTAGCCCGCCTCCGCGAGCAGCCGCCGGGCCTCCTCGATGTCCTGGTTGGGGATCAGCGGACCGGAGACCTCGCAGAACTCGGTCACCCCGTCGGCATCCCTGATTCCGAGCGGGACGAAGGAGTGGGCGGTGTAGCACATGCCCTCGTTGACCTCGCGGCGGATGGCGTCCCGGTCGAAGGCGAGTGAGAAGGCGCGGCGCACCCGGACGTCGTCGAAGGGCGGGCGGCGGAAGTTGAAGGCGACGTAGTAGATGCCGATGTAGGGCGCGCTGACGAGGTGGCCGGGCATGGCCTCGCGGATCTGAGGCAGGTCCGCGTAGGGGATCGCGTAGGTCACGTCGATCTGCCCCGTGCGGTAGGCGATGTACTCCGACTGTGCGCTGTCGATCAGGAGGTAGCGGACCCGGTCGAGGCGGATCGACCCGCGGTCCCAGTACTCGGGGTTGGGGACGAACTCGATGATGTGGCCGCGCTCGTAGGCGTCCATCATGAACGCACCGTTGCCGATGTACGTCTCGTGCTGAAGCGTCCACCGCGTGGCGGCGAGCTCGGGAGAGGCGAAGCCCGAGGCGAGCGCGGCCGCCTCGACGACGTCGCGCCGGACGGGCATGAACGTGCCGAAGGACAGGAGCTCCTCGAGGTAGGGGACGGGGCGGACGAGCCGCAGACGCAGGTGGTGGTCATCGACGGCGTCGATCCCGACCGCGGAGGGATCGAGCGTCACGCGCTTGTTGTAGTCCTCGGCCCCGGCGATCGGGTAGAGGAACACGGCGTAGGCGGCCGCGTGGCGGGGCTCGAGGACGCGCAGCCAGGCGTAGCGGAAGTCCTCCGCGACGACCGGCCGGCCGTCGCTCCAGCGGGCCGACGGCCGCAGGGTGAAGTCCCACGTCAGCCCGTCGGCGCTGACCTCCCAGCTGGCGGCGACGCCTGGCCCGATGCCGCCGCCGGGCTCAACGCGCGTGAGACCCTCGAAGCAGTTGCTGATGACATTGCCGCCGCCGATCGTGTGATTGAAACACGGGTCGATGAACTGCGGCTGCTCGGACATGTTGTAGATGACGGTGTGGACGTCGACGGCCGGCGCGAGCCCGCGTTCGCCCCGCTCGC
>JABWBI010000136.1 GCA_013360565.1 Candidatus Sumerlaeia bacterium
CGGCGCGACTGGCGGAGGCACGGCCACCGGGGCGGGGGGCAGGATCATCTGGGGAGGTGGCGCGGGGAGGGAGGCGGGCATGGTCTGGATCTCGATGGCCCTGGGACCGCGGATGCGGATCTTGAGTCCGCGCTCCTCGACTTCGAGTTCGGTCAGCCCAGTCTCCTGGACCAAGCGGGCAAGTGCCCGGATGTCGTCGACGTTCATAGGCAGAGTGCCACCCAGCCATGGGGTTGCTGTGACCCCAGAGAGTCCGGTCACAGTGGGGAGAAGGCGGGAAGCTGTCAAGAGCGAGGGGAGGGAGCGCGGCGCGAAGCGGGGGTTTCTCATCCGCCGGGAAGAATGTCGGCGTGTGAGCTCCGGCGAGATCGCCGTTGAGCGTCCTCGTCGATGCAACCCCAGTGAGGGCAACCCTCGCCAGGCCGGTCGCGCGTGGCGAGCGACGGGGAATCGCCTTTCGGGTTGACGGAACAAAGGCTGGGGCTTAGCTCTCCAAGCCGGTGACTTTCGGTGACTGCTGTTTGAATCGCGATGTTGGCTTTCGATCTGCTGTGACACGCCCTGGGGAATCCCGCTGGAGGCAAGCGCCTTGAGCCGAGGCCCGCTGCATCATGTGCGCCGCTCCGCCAAAACGATGTTTGTCAAGGCGATGGGCCGGTTCGGGGCAAAGGGCCCGCTGATGCCGGTGGACACGATTGACTGGTCGATCGTGCGGAAAATTCTGCTCATCCGGCCCAATTTCCGCATGGGCAACCTGCTGATCACGACGACGGCGCTGCCCATCCTGCGGGCGAACTTCCCGAAGGCTCAGATCGACATGATGGTGCCGTCGAGCTTCCGGTCGTTGCTGGCGAACCACCCGGATGTCGACCAGGTCCACACGTTCACCCGGGGTGTCCTCTTCAACCCGGTGCGGCTGTGGCGCCTGATGCGGCGCGTGCGGTGGGAAGAGTACGACCTCGTGATCGACGGCACGCTGACGGGCTCGGCCGCGTTGCTGACGCTCTGGTCCGGGGGCTGGATGCGCATCGGCTCGGGCCCGGAGACGCGCCACTTCGCCTACACGACCGTCGTGCCGGAGCCGCCGCGGCGGCTCTGGAGGGTCGAGGCGGTCAAGCACTACTTCGCGTCGATGGGGCTGCGGGTGCCTGAGGACGCGATGATGCGCGTCCACCTGACCGCGGCCGAGCGTGAGCGTGCGCAGGCCAAGTGGCAGCGGCTCGGGTGGAGTGAGTCGACGTGGGTGACGGGCGTCTTCATCGGGGCGCGGGGGGACAAGAAGTGGCCGGTCGAGCGCTGGGGCGAGGTGATCACGGAGATGTGGAAGACGCGGGCCCCCGGCGAGGGTGTGATTGTCTTCCATGGGACCGAGGAATTCGACCGGATGGAGGCGCTGGAGAAGCTGATGCCCGAGGAGGTCCCGGTCTCGTTCTCCTCCAATGTGCGGCAGTTCGCCGCCCTCGTCGCGATGTGCCGGCAGTTCGTGACGTGCGACACGGGGCCGATGCACCTGGCCTGCGCCATGGGCGTGCCTGTCGTGAGTCTCTTCTTCCGCAAGTCGTGGCCGCGGTTTGCGCCGCAGCGGCCGGAGGACGCCGTCGTCTACAACCCCGATCTGCCGACGGCGGCCGAGGCGTTGGCGGCTTGGCGGCGGCAGCGGGAACACCTCGGCCAGTTGGCGGTGGGGGCGGCGGGGATCGGCTGAGGCGCGGGCTCCCCCATGGACACCGGTTGACCGCGCCCCGTGCCTTGGGAGCCGGTTGACACCGGAGCCGCCGGTGAAGGACCCTGAGGGCGTTTGAGACATCCGTCATGGCCATGTCCCCCATCACCGCGCGAGGCTGGAGCGCCCAGGAGTTCCTGGCGATGCCGGAAGATGCCGACCGCCGCGAGACGATCGAGCTCGTCGAGGGAGTCGTCGTGATGAACCCTTCGCCCACGCCGTGGCACAGCGAGGTGGCGGGGAATCTCTACTCGGAGCTGAGGGCCTGGGCGAAGGCCACGGGCGCGGGCAAGGTGCTCATCCAGCCCGTCGATGTCGCACTCTCCGAGGACTCCGTCCTGGTGCCCGACGTGCTCTTCGTGCGGGCGGCGAGGACGTCGATCATCGGACCACAGTGGGTGGCGGGGCCGCCCGACCTCGTGGCCGAGGTGCTCTCACCGAGCACGCGCAAGAAGGACCTCGTCGCCAAGCGCCGCGTCTATGAGCTCGCCGGCGTCGGCGAATACTGGATCATCGACCCCGACGCCCGCGCCGCCGAGGTGCTTGTCCTCCGTGGCGGCAAGTACGAGAGCCTGGGGGTCATCTCCCAGACCGGCACGATCCGATCCCCGCTGCTGGGGGACTGCACGATCCCGCTGGAAAGGGTGTTTGAGTGAACGCACTTTCGCAGGAGTGCTGCTTCCACGGTTGCCCCCGGAGGGGGCAGAGGAAGAGCAATCCTGCTTGCCTGGCCACACCAGCACCCCCGTGAAGTATGCGGTCGCGCAGGGGGCGCGTTTCGCGCCGCAGCGGCCGGAGGACGCCGTCTGCAACCCCGATCTGCCGACGGCGGCCGAGGCGCTGGCGGTCTGGCGGCGGCAGCGGGAACACCTCGGTCAGATGGCGGTGGGGGCGGCGGGGATCGGCTGAGGCGCGGCCCGGAGGCGAAGGACCACGTTCCGCTTGCGCCGAAGGGCCGGGATCGCCAGTGTCGGGGCCAGGAGAGCCGACCATGCGACCTCTCGTCCTTTCCACGCTGCTGCCTCTCACCCTGTTCGGGTGCGCGCTCCCCGGCGGCAGGACCATCGAGGACTTCAATGTGTATCACGACCCTCTGGTGTGGAGCACGGAGATGCCGACGCCCGCGCCCTGGCAAGAGGTGCGGACGACGGCCAGCGGGCAGACGGTGGTCGTGCGCGACGCGACACCGGGCCGTGAGGAGGAGTGGGGTCACGACCACAGCGCGGCGGGTGACTGGTCGTATTGGCGGACGCGCATCGAGCGGCAGCGGCCCCGGGACTTCCCCGTGAGGCCGATCAGCGTGACGAGCCAGGCGATCGAGGCCCCGGGCCTTGTTCCCTACATCCCGACACCGGTCGAGCAGATGCGCTGAAGACGGTGCCCTTCGCGATGGGTGCTCTCCTGGGGACCTGCGGCGGGTGCTTCTGAGGGACGGGGGGGACTCCTTGATGGCCGGGGTGAGGCCCGTCAGAGATGGAGGGGGGAGTGATTCCATGGCCGGCACCGCCAAGCCCGTCGTCCTGCTTCTGGCCGACATCAGCGGCTACACGCGGTTCATGCTGCGCCACCGCACGGATGAGACGCACTCGCAGGTGATCGTCAGCGAGCTGGTGGGGGAGCTCGTGCGCGCCGTCGAGCCGCCGCTCGAGGTGGCCAAGCTCGAGGGCGATGCCGTGTTTGTCTTCGCCGTCCGCGGGGCGGACGAGGCCGAGTGGAGCCGGTGCCGCGCACACGTCGGGGCGAAGACGCTGGAGCTGTTCTCGCGCTTCCTGGACAAGGTGGCGCAGATGCAGGGGGCGACGATCTGCCGGTGCGGGGCGTGCAGGAATCTCGACAAGCTGCGCCTGAAGGTCATCGCGCACGCGGGGCAGGCGGTGTTCCACCGGCTGGGACGGTTCGACGAGCTCCACGGCGTGGATGTCATCATCGTGCACCGGCTGGCGAAGAATTCGGTCGAGTCGGACCACTATCTGCTCGTCTCCGACGCGGCGCGGGCGATGATCTCTTTTCCCGAGGAGGTGACCTTCGTCGAGGGTGAGGAGCGATACGAAGACGTCGGGGCCATCCGGACGCATGTGCACTACCGGCACGGCGAGCTGTGCGAGGTGCCCCGGCTGATCCGCCAGCGGGGGCACGGCACGCTGCTGCGAAAAGTGCGCCATGAGCTGCGGCTGATCGGACGGACGCTGCTGCATGAGACACGGCTGCGCCGTCTGCCGGCGATCCGCGTGGGGTGAGTTCAGTCGAGGATGAGACCGAGGGCTCCGCCCGGCACCTCGACGGCTCCGAGGTCGGGCGCCTGGTCGCGCGGGAGACCGAGGATATCCCCGGCGGGCGACTCCGAGGGGTCGGCCGCCCCGATGGCGACGCTGCCCGGGCCCGGGGTTCCCCAGTCGTTGACGAGGCGGACGAAGGCCTGCCGGATGGTGGCGGAGCCATCGCCGAAGAGACCGGTCTGGGGATCCCAGCGGGGCAGCGTGAGCGCGGCGGGCGTGGGGAGCGAGGGGCTGAGCGCGATGCCCTCGGGGTCGGCGCTGAAATTGATCAGCTCGGCCGCGTCGAAGGGAATCGGGGCGGGTCCATTCCAGGCGAGGTTGCGGCGGAGCGTCCAGGAGAGCGTGTCCGCCGGTGGCGTGTCGGAGAAGTCGTTGGGCCGGGCGGGATTCTCGGCGCCCATCGTCCCCGCCGGGTCGCACCAGATGTTGTTGAGAAAGCGGATGTTCTCGCTGGGCCGGTTCGCGCCCTCGCGGTTGAGCCGCATCGCGTAGGCGAGCGACGGCAGGTCGCCCGAGACGGTGTTGTGGCGGAAGGTGATGTCGCGGCAGCCCTTCACGCCGAAGGCGGCGCGCATCACGCTGGCCGAGTCGCCGAGCATCAGGTTGTTCTCGATGAGCACGTCCCGCGCCTCGAAGAAGTCCTGGCCGTCCTCGCCGCACAGGATGAAGTTCGATCCGGCCGATCCCTGCCAGTGGAGGAACACGTTTCGGCGGACGGTGATGCGCTCCGCCCCGGTGATGGCGTCGCTGTCGCCGTTGCTGTCCTTGATCACGATGAAGGACGACGTGTCGCTGCCGTCGGTGCGGCCGCTGCCCGCGAAGTCGTTGAAGAAGATGTTGTCCTGGACCACCACGTCCGTGACCGAGTTGATGTCGATGTGCTCGTCGCTGCCGGCCTGGTTGTGGAAGACATTGCCCTCGACCAGGATGTCGCGGGCGCCGTTGTTGATTTTCAGGAGGTCGTTGTTCCACGAGTCGTGGATCACATTGCCGCGCAGCGTGATGCGCTCGACGCGCTCCCCCGCTCCGGGCTGATCGAGCAGGTCCTGGATCTGGACGACGAGGGCGCCGGCGCCGGGACCGCTGTGGGCGATGTCGAAGCCCTCGAGGGTGATGCCCTGGCCGTAGAAGCACTGGACGACCGTCGCCGTGTGCCTGAGCTGCGCCTGACACGGCACCTCCGAGCGCACCGTGATCCCCTGCGCGAATTGCCGGCGCAGGCTCACGCGGCCGCCGTAGAGCCCTGGCCGGACGAGGACGAGCGCGCCGTCGGGCACCGAGTCCACGGCGTGCGTGATCGTTGCCCACGGATTGCCGGACGACCCGTCGCCGGTGTCATCGTGCCCATCGGCCGCGACACAGAACACCGGCGCGGCCGACGAGAACGCGGGGAGAAGCAGGAGGATCAGACAGACACAGAGGCGCATGGCGAGCTCCACACGGCGACCCCTGCTACCATCATCGGCGCCAACCTGCCAGGGGTCAAAAAGATGCGCCGGGCAGCGGCGAGCGTTGACTCCACGTGGGCGTGCCGATCCTTCTTGCCGGCCCCATCCGGGAGCCGGACTGTTCCGATCTGCACGGCATTCATGCTGTCATCGAGAGGAGTGGCCTATGAAGACCCTGATGACACTCACCGCGATCTGCCTGCCCTCTCTGCTCATTGGCTGCCTGGGGCAATCGGCTGACTACGGCACACCGGCGGTCACGCTGAGCGCGGCACAGGGCGACCAGGACCTCAGCGGCCACGTCGGCGATCTCGTTGAGGTCTCTGGGGTCGTCTCCGACGCCGCCTCGCCCGGCGAGTTGTCGGTGACACTCGATGGAATGTTCGTCTGTGAGTTCCAGAGCCGCCTCTCGACCATGGCTGAGAGCATGCGTCTCGGCCAGCGGGTCCGAATCTGGGGGACCCTGCGAGAGTGGAGTGAAGATCGCGCTCGTCTGACGGGCTGCGTCATGCAGGCTCCGGACAACAGTCAGGCCCCGTGAAGAAGAGCGGGGACCTGCAGGGCCCCGGTCCCCGCCGTCATCAGCACGTCTCGCCGCGTGATCAGCTCTGAGTGCTCGCCCGCCTCGCGTCGATGAGCGCCTCGCCGAGCACGAAGCTCAGCAGGCTCGCGACGCTGGTGACGATCGCCTCGGCCGGCAGGCCGAGGCCGAAGGCCGCGTTCATCACGGGCAGCACCGCGCCCAGAAGGGCGAGGATCCGCTTCCGGCTTGTCCATCCTCGCTGCATGGGTCTCTCCTCTCGTCGCGTCAGGTCACGGAGGCCGGCGGTCCGGCGGCTTCGCCGTGCTCTCCGAAGCCCCCATGGCTCGCCGGGGTCAGAACGCTTGGACTTGGCGCACGGCCGGGCGGGCTCCGGTGCGGCGCCCGCGCAGGATGCCCCCCCGCTCGAGCATCGCGACGGCGCCCTCGAGCGCATCGGGGCCGTCGTCGTGGGCGCCGCGCGGGAACTGGCCGAGCTGCTGGAAGAGCTCGGGGGTCAGATCGGAGCGGAACTGAATCCACCCGTTGGCCACGGGCGGCTCGAGGCGGCTGATGCGCGCGACCTTGTTGGCCGTGTGAGCCACCGGCTCGACGCTCAGCGCCAGCCCCCTCTCCCGCCGCTCGCGTTCGATGAGGTCGCACAGGAGCTCCTGGAAACCGTTGGACTCGACGCCGCAGCGCCCACACTGCCAGCGCTGGGCCATGGCGATGAGCTGTGCCGCCTGGGCCGCGGGTGTGGCGCGGCGGAGCCAGGCGTCGAGGACGTGGATGCGGCCGGCATCGTCGCGCGCCGCGACGACGATGGCGGCGTGGTCGCTGCGTGGCGTGTGGCCGAGGGCCGGGTCGAGGTAGACCACGGGGGTCAGGGCGGCGAGACGGCGGGTCTCGCCGCGCTCGGTGCGGATCTCGCCGTGATCGAGCGAGAAGGTGGCCAGGCGCGAGACATCGAACACCTGGCTCTCGGCGCTCAGCGGCTCGTTCTGCTTCTCCTGAAAGAAGGCGGCGCGGCCGCGCGTGACGAGTTGGCGCTGGAGTTCGTCGTATGGTTCCTTCTCGGGCCAGAGGACCTGCGTCCCGGCGAGCATCGCGTCGCGGTGCGCCTCGAAAAAGGCGTGGGCTGTGTGCTCGCGCTCCGGGTCGTCGAGATCGGTCAGCCTGCGCCGCCACTCGGCCCAGAGGGCCTCGTCCGTCGCCCAGGCCTCGACGCTGCGGAAGAGCATCGCCTCGAAGTCGGGCCGCTGCATGAGCGAGCGCAGGAGCGACTCTGGGTGGAGCACCGTGCCGACGACCTGGAGATGGGTGTATCCGTTGCCGAGGTTCTCGACGACCTCGTTGAACCAGGTGAGGAGAGCCTCGCGGCGCTCGGGGTTCTCGACGGCGGCCGAGTCCTCGGCGTCGTCGAGGATGATCTTCGTCGGGCGCCATGCGCCGTGGCTGATGCCGCGGATCTCCGTCCCCGCGCTGAAGACCTCGAGAGCGGCGTCGCCGAGGGTGACGCGTCGCGTCGACCACTCGCGGCTCTGGAGCGTGAGGTCGCCGAAGACGGCGCGCAGATGCCGGTTGGTGAGCAGCTCGTGGCGGATGTTGCGCAGGCGCTGCTTGGCCTGGGGCAGCGTGGCCGAGATGAGAACGATGTAGCGCTCGGTCTGATAGAGCAGGTCGTGGATGGGCAGGAGCAGACTCGCCCACGTCGACTTCGCGTGGCCGCGCGGCGCGGCGACGGCGAGTGCCT
>JABWBI010000137.1 GCA_013360565.1 Candidatus Sumerlaeia bacterium
GGTCAGGTAGCCGCGGCGCCGGCCCACGCACAGGGCCGCGGCGAGGGCGGCGGCGCCGCTGGAGATGTGGACGACGAGGCCGCCGGCGAAGTCGAGCGCGCCCATCCGGCAGATCCAGCCGTCGACGTTCCACACCCAGTGGGCCAGCGGCGCGTAGACGAGGAGTGACCAGAGGGCGGTGAAGACGAGGTAGGTGGAGAACTTGAAGCGCTCGGCGAAGGCGCCGGTGATGAGGGCGGGCGTGATGATGGCGAACATCATCTGGAAGACCATGAAGACGAGGTGGGGGACGGTGGTCATGTAGGTCGGGCTCGGGTCCAGGCCGACGCCGCGCAGGCCGAGGAAGTCGAGGCCGCCGATGAGTCCGCCGGTCGAGGTGCCGAAGGCCAGGGAGTAGCCGAGGACGGCCCAGAGGATCGAGACGAGGCCGAGGGCCGCGAAGCTCTGCATGAGAGTGCCCAGGACGTTCTTGCGGCGGACCATGCCGCCGTAGAAGAGGGCCAGGCCGGGGGTCATGAGCATGACCAGGGCGGAGGAGGCGAGCATCCAGGCGGTGTTGCCGGAGTCGATGGCGGGCGCGGCCTCCTGGGCGGCGGCGGGGGCGGCCAGGGCGCCGAGGGTGGCGAGAGCGAGGAGACGTCGAGAGCGGGCCATGGGGCGGAGGCCTCCGGTGGAGCGGGAATCGGTGAAAAGCAGCACGAAGGCCGTAAAACGATCCAGCAAAACTTGTCAATGGAAACGTTCGAAATGGAGTGACTCAACGCAACTTCAGCGTTGCCAGCGCACCACCGTCACGCTCCCCGGCGGCAAGGCCAGCGCCACCACCCCCTGATCGGCTTCGACCGGGGTGACTCGCACGGCGAATTCCTCCGGGTGAGGGTCGACCCAGAGCGGGTCCCCCCCGGCGATCTGGTGAATCTCCACCGGGCCGCGGGCGTCCGCCCCGGCCTCCGCTGCGGCGAGCGTGCACTCGACCGTCTCCCGTGGCGCGCCGTTGAGGATGTGGACGAAGACCGCCTCGGTCGAGCGCGTGGCGACGACGTTGAGGAGAGGCTGCGCGAGGCGAACGGGGATGTTGCCGACGGGCTGGGCGACGTCGAATGCCGGACAGTCGTCGAGGGCGACGCCGACGCGCTCGCCGCCGTGCTGGGCGCGGTAGAGCGCCATCATCGCGTGGGTGGCGTCGGGCCTGGGTGGTCCCTCGAGGTCGGTGGGGAAGCGGATGGTGTTGATCTGCCAGCGCATACCGGCGAGCGAGGACATGGCGGCCAGGCCGATCTCGTCGCCGCGGCGGATGAACTCGTGCAGGATCGCGGCGGCGCCGATCATCGTCAGGTAGTGGGTCACGCGCGGACGCGAGGGGGCGAACTCCAGGCTGACGTTGACGTTCCACTCGTTGACGGCGAGCCGGACATCGCCGGCGCGGCCGCGGGCTTCGATGGCGCGCCGGGTCTCGGCGATCTCGTCGAGGAAGTCCTGCGGCGGGCCGGTGAGGACGGCGCGCCAGAGGTCCTGCTCGGTGACGCTCTGGCGAATCTGCCAGAGGGCGTAGCAGTTGCGCGTCACGTAGCGGAGGCGGTCGCCGAAGGCGTCGAGTGACACCTCGGCCCAGGGGCCGCGCTGGCCGAGGCCGATGAATTCGATCGTAGGATCGACCTCGAGCATGGCCTCGACGTAGAGGGGCACGATCTCGCGGTAGCGGCCGGGTTCCATGTGGGCGGGCCATGACCAGACCTCGTTGCCGATCTCCCAGAGCCGGACGCCGTGGGGCTCGGTGTGGCCGTTGGCCGCGCGGATGGCGGCCCAGTCGATGCCCCCGCGGGGATTGGAGCCGTCATGGGGCGCGTTGCAGTACTCGACCCAGTCGGCGGCGACACTGGCGCCGAGGGCGGGGTGGTCGCGGTAGCCGGCCATGTTGACGACGAACCAGGGCTCGGCGCCGGTGCGCGCGCACAGGCCCGCGATCTCGTCGGTGCCCACGCGGTAGGTGGTGAAGATGCCGGGGGTCTCTTCCTGTGCGAGGCGACCGCGACCGCGGCGGCCGAAATCGGTCGCCGACAGGCGGCCCGGGACATTGTCGACGGCCCAGTGCCAGTCGGTGCGCTCGGCGGAGACGCCGCCGGGAAAGCGGATCACTGTCGGCGCCAGCGCCTCGACGAGATCAGTGAAGCCGGGACGCCAGTCGCCGGCGTGCGCGGAGAACGCGCCCTCGATGCCGAGTTCGAAGTGGTCGGCGCGGTGGCGCTCGGCGAGCTGGCCGAAGAGGCGGTCAGAGACTGGGTTCAGCACCTCGCCGGTGACGGTGATGCGCACGGGCGCCGTCTGACCCTGCGGGAAGAAGAGGTCCACGACCGGTGGGGCATCGGAGACGACGGGGGGCTCGCGCGAGATGGGGTGCGCCAAGGTGGCCGTGTGGCCGGCCAGCCCGGCGCCGAAGAGATCGATGACCACGCGTGGCGCGTCGCCGGTGATGGCCACAGCCGCTTGACGCGGGCCGGGCCAGAGGGGATCGAACGCGACAGTGACCTCGAGCGATTCGCCCGGGGCCAGTGGTCCGGCGAGCGCGGAGGGAATGACGGCGAACTCGGAGGCGTGGCGGCCCTCGACGCGGAGATCGAGGCGCCGCACTGGCAGAGTGCCGGTGTTCGTCACCGTGACGGCCTGCGGCTCTGTGGCTCCGGCGGAGATGGCGTGTGTGCCGAAGGAGATCGACGCCGGGGAGACCGAGAGGCGCGGCTGCGCCAGGAGGGAGGGGACGAGACCGAGGGCGAGCAGCGGCGGGAGGCGACCCATGGCCTCTCAAGCTGTACGCGAGCCTGTGTGAGGAGGCAAGGCGCAGCCCGATCACCGTTGACCCGTCCGGCGGCGAAGCGTACACAGGGGCATCTCACGTGGGGAGGTGATGCATGCGCGCAGTCCGCTCACTGGCCGTGGCCTTCGCCGCCCTGGCCGCCGCTGTGCCCGCGAGCGATGGTCCCCTCAATCCTCCCGCGGCCCCCGCCTCGACGCCGGGGCCCGAGCCGCGCTTCGCGCTGACCGGCTCCCTGCCTCTCGTCATCTCCCAGCCCGGCTCGTATTACCTGACGCGCGACCGGACCGGCGTGGCCGGCATCACGGGCATCACGATCGAGGCTGACGATGTCACCCTCGACCTCAACGGCTTCACCCTGCGCGGCGTGCCGGGCTCCCTCTCGGGGATTCTCATCTCCGGGCCCCGCCGAAACGTCGCCGTCCGCAACGGCACCGTCCGCGACTGGGGCAACGAGGCGATCATTGCGTTTGCCTCGACCAACTGCCAGTTCGAAGACCTCCGCCTCTATCAGAACGCCGCGGGCGGCCTCTTCTGCGGCGCCAGCTCGACCGTCCGCCGGGTCACCGCCCGGACCAACGGCGTCGTCGGGATCTCCACGAGCGACGGCTGCACCGTCCTCGAGTGCACGGTGGGCAGCAACTCCCTCGGCGGCTTCGCCATCGGCCAGGGTTCGGTCGTGACCGACTGCGCCGCCCTGACCAACCAGGGGCCGGGTTTCGCCCTCGGGCCCCGGTGTGTCGTGACTGCGTGCTCGAGCAGCGGCAACACGGGCTCGGGCTTCAGCGTCTCGGATGAGTCCCTCGTCACCGGCTGCTCGGCGTCGGGCAACAGCCTGGATGGTTTCGAAGTGACCTTCAGCGACAACCGCATCGACGGCAACACTGCCACGGCCAACGTCGGCCTCGGGTTCGACATCTCCGGCACGGGCAATCTGATTGTCCGCAACAGCGCCTCGGGCAATCTTCTCGGCGCCTTCAATTTCAACGACCCGAACAACGTCCACGGGGTCCTTGTCACCGGCATCGTGACCATCACGGCGGAGAATCCGTGGGCGAACTTCGCGTTCTGAGGGTGAAAAGAGACCCGGCGGCCGCTGGGCGGCCGCCGGGTCCCGGTGGCAGGGTCTGAGGTCTAGGAGGAACAGCGAAGCTCGGGTTCGACCTCTGCGCCTGGGGCTGGGGGATCGGCGTCTCAGGCCGCGCGGGCGACGGCACGCTCCTGGAGGGTCTGGCGCACGCGCTGGCGCTGGACCTTGCCCGACCGCGTGATTGGGAGCTCGGTCCAGATCTCCATGCCCGCCGGGCGCTTGTAGGGGGCCAGGCGCGCGTTGGCATCCGCGAGGATGTGACCGAGGAGGTCACCGACCTTCTTCGCGTCGTGCATGAGGTCGGGGTCATGCTCCTGGATCTTCTCCTCGTCCAGGACCACCACGGCCCACACCTGGTCGCCGTCGCGCTCGGCGCGGCGTCCGCCGGTGGTGATGGGGGCCTGGACGACGCAGGCTTTGCGCACAAGGGGATGCTCCTCGAGCTTGGCCTCGATCTCCTCGGGGTACACGTTCAGGCCGTTGCCGGTGATGATCACGTCCTTCGAGCGCCCGGCGACGCACAGCTCGCCCCGTTCGTTGAAGTGGCCGAGGTCGCCCGTCTTGAGCCAGCCGTCGCGGGTGAACGTGGCCGCCGTGGCCTCGGGGTTCTTGTAGTAGCCGGACATCACGCCCGGCGATTTCACCAGGATTTCGCCGATGCCGTCCTTGTCCGGGTTGTCGATCTTGACCTGGGCGATCGGCAGCAGCGGCCCGGCGCTCTGCCGCGTGGGCCGCCCGACGATGTTCACGCTGACGACGGGGCCGGCCTCGGTGAGGCCGTAGCCCTGGATGATGGGGAGGCCGAGCCGGCGCCAGATGTCCTCGAGGTCCGGAAGCAGGAAGGCGCCGCCGCAGACGATGCCGCGGATCCGGCCCACCGGCATTCCGCTCAGCCGCGCGACCACGTGCCGGCGCAGCGAGGGTGGCAGGGAGCGCAGCGCCCAGCCGATGACTTTTGAGCGCCAGCCCTTGGGCGCCTTTGAGCGGATGGACTTGGCGAAGAAGTCGAGGATGGCCGGGACGGTGATCATGACCGTCGTCTTCGACTGCTCCATGGCCGCGATGATCTGGTCGGGGCGCCGCGAGCGCGGGTAGCAGATGGCCGCGCCGTTGATGAGGGGCGCGAGCAGGCCCATGCACAGCTCCAGGCCGTGGCTCAGGGGCAGGAGCGAGAGCCAGACGTCGGTGGGGCGCGGGCCGAGGCGGTCGCTGACGGCGATCACGTTCGATGTGATGTTGTGATGGGTCATGGGCACGCCCTTGGGGGCGCCGGAGGTGCCGGAGGTGTAGAGGAGAATGGCCATGGCGCCGGGCTCACTGGCGGGCAGTGGCCCGGCGATGCCCCGGAGGCGCATGACGTCGGCGATGAGGTCTTCGAGCGGCCACTGGCTGAGGCCGGGGTGATCGCGGAGCTGATCGAGGTATTGGTAGTGGCGGCTGACGATGAGAGCCACGGCCTCGGAGTGGTCGACGAGGCTGAGGACCTCGTCGGGCGTGAATTGCATGTCGAGCGGCACGAGGACCCGGCCGGCCTGAATCACGGCGAGAGCCGCGACCACGAAGTCCGGTCCGTTGGCGGCGATGAGCGCGACGCGGTCACCGGGCCGGCCGCCCTGCGCGGCGATCCAGCGGGCGAGGCTCTCGACGCGGTTGGCGAGGACCTCGTAGGTCAGCGTGTCCAATCCCCGGCGAGTCTGGAGATGGAGGGCCGGGCGCTCGCCGTGACGCTCGACCGTCTGCGCGATCAGCTGAGGGATCGTGTACTTCATGCGGTGTTCAGCTCCTGAGAAAGAGGACACCCCCGGTGGGAGCAGGAAGCGGGCCCGGGAGGGCATGGTTTGGACAGGTCCCAGCGGGGTTCAGGGGGCCTGAGACGGCATGGCCCCTTGAAATGCCACACCTTGTGCCATGCACGGACGCGGCCAGCTCCGCCGGGCGGCCCCTCCGGGTGTCAGAGAAGCCTCGTTTTGAAGGGTTTTTCTCGGGGGACGCGTGTCAAGAAAACGGCCGCTGCCCAGCGGACAGCGGCCAGATGCCCCGAGGGGCAGCGCGGGAGGGTTTACTATCTCCCCTCCGGCAATCTGGCGGCGGCGACGGCGGCGTGCAGCTCGGCGGGGCTGTGGAACTGGCCGAGGCGTGCGGCGATCTCGCCCTGTGCGTTGTAGATCACGGTGTGCGGGTAACTCCCGCGCCACTCCGGATCCACGGCGGGGTAGAAGACCGTGTCGTTTTCCTGCTGGAGGAAGACGGGGAAGGGAGGTTGCTGCTCGCGCAGGAACGGGTGGACCTGAGACTCGAGGTCCTGATCGTAGTCCGAGGAGATGGCCATGACGGTCACGGCCTCGGGAGTGGCCTCATGGCCGAAGGCGACGAGGTGGGGGAACTCCTCGACGCAGGGGCCGCACCAGGTGGCCCACATGTTGAGGACGACGATCTGGCCGCGGCGTGCCTCGAGCTCGGCGCGGAGCCCGTCGGCGCTGAGGCGCGTGAGCTCCGGCGAGGCGGCGTCCTGTGCCGCGGCTCCCGAGGAGGCCGCGGCGAGGACCAGAGCGAGAGCGAGGGGCCGCATCAGTTGCCGCGGACGCGGTGGACGGTGCAGCCGCGGTGCGGCGTCTCGGTGACGGGCGGCTGCTCGCCGGCGAGAATGGCGCTGAGGACGTTGGCGAGGGTCGGCTCGCCGCCGGCACCCGGGCCGGAGGAGTTGTCGCTGATCTGGCCGTGGTAGAGGAGGGTGCGGCCGGCGCCGACGAGGAAGACCTCGGGTGTGTTCTGGGCGCCGTACTCGTCGGCGATGACGTTGCCCTCGTCGCGGAGGACGGGGAAGTTGAAGCCGGCGCCGGTCAGGTGCTCCCGGACCTGCTCGTCCGTCTCGTCGTGATTGGAGTTGATCGCAATGAACTGAACGCCCTGCTCGCCGTACTGCTCGGCCATGCCGGGGAGGACGGAGTCGTAGGGGAGGACGAAGGGGCAGGTGACGGAGTGCCAGATGATGGCGGCGTAGGGTTTCTCGGCGAGCACCTCGCTCAGGGTGACGGGGGCGCCGTCCTCGGCGAGGAGATTGGGCAGGGTGAAGTCTGGCGCGGTCGACCCGATGGCGGGCCACTCGGGTGTGGCCTCGGGCGAGGCGGTCTGGGCGAGTGCGGCAGGGGCGATGGCCAGAGCCGCACCCACGAGCAGGGCGTTGCGAAGCATGGGGATGTCCTCCTGAGACAAAAAGAGATCGTGATGGGTGTCCGCCGGTCCGGGGAGCAGGCGATGTGCCAGCGGAGGCCCGGCGGACAGTCGCCGGGATGGAGCGGCGCGGGGGGCGGGGGCTATGTTCGCCAACGCCACAGCTCTGGCCCCCGGCGGAGGCCGTTCAATCTCAGACGCTGCGCGGTGGCGAACTGTTGCCGCCGGCGGGAGTCCGCGTCAGGGCGACACAGCGGGCCGGGTCAGGGCGCGGAGGTCAGATCGCTCAGTGAGATGTCCCGGCTGAAGGTCGCCAGCGGCTGGCCGTCGGGGCTGGTGATGACCACCGTCGGGACGCGGAAGACGCCGTAGGTGATGGCGGTCTCCTGGTCGTCGGCGGCGTTGATCTGGGCCAGGACATGGCTCGAGGCGACCGGGGCGAAGCCGTCGCTCTCGAGGACATCGTTCTCGAAGCGCTCGCAGCGCGAGGCCTGCGGCGTGTAGAAGTAGAGGAGCATGTTGCGTCGCGCGGAGCGGGCCTGCGCCTCGGCGTCGCTGACGGTGAGCCACTCGCTGCCCAGGGCGACCGTCCGGGCCGGTGGACTGGGCGCCGGCACGGGGGAGGTCGCGGTTGTC
>JABWBI010000138.1 GCA_013360565.1 Candidatus Sumerlaeia bacterium
GGCGCGGACGCCGGGCCGCTCGCAGAGCAGCGTGTAGAAGACCGCCGAGACCGTCCGTCCGCGCGGATCGCGGCCCGGATCCCCCGCGAAGCAGGCCGGGGCGAGCCACTTGACCCGCACGCCGGTCTCCTCGAGCAGCTCGCGCTTCGCGCCGTCCGCAAGACGCTCTTCCATCTCGATGAATCCGCCCGGAAAAGCGAACTGGCCTGCGAAGGGTTCCCGTCCGCGCTCAATCAACAGGACCGACAGCGTCTCGGCCTCACGCAGCAGCACGGCCACGTCGACCGTCACCATCGGGCGGGGATACTCGTAGGTGAAGGGCATGAGACGTGAGCGTAGTCCACCGGCGGGACGCGTCAAGGTGTACGCGCGCGTTCAGCTCGCCCAGGGGAAGGAACGGCTCAGAACAGCCTCAGCCGAGAGGTCCCCTTGCTCCCATGCCGTCTCCGGGCCACAACTCCATTGGTCACAGACGTCCTCACGCGGCCCTCGACGGGAACCTCGCGCTGGCTCGTTCCCTGCACTCGCCCAGGCCCGAGGTGAGCAATGGAGCGACTCCCATGCGCTTTGTCCGATTGCCCCGCTGGCCCTGGCGCCGCATCGCCGAGCGGGCCTACTTCCTGACCGTTCTCACGGCGTTCGTCTTCACCGTCTATCAGATCTTCGCC
Source organism: Candidatus Sumerlaeia bacterium (assembly GCA_013360565.1). Lineage (GTDB taxonomy): Bacteria > Sumerlaeota > Sumerlaeia > JABWBI01 > JABWBI01 > JABWBI01. The sequence continues at coordinate 669 of JABWBI010000138.1, forward strand.
TGAGGCACATCACGGCCCCACGCGGATGCCGCAGCCCAGCGTGCGAATGCCCCCGATGCCCGGAGGCAGCGGAGGCTGGCCGGACGGCGTCAGCGTCGTGTTTCCCTGATCGAAGACGATCGCCGTGTGGGTCAGCGGCAGCGTGGAGGAATTCACCGTGAACGTCACGTTCGCCACGTTGATCACGGCTGCGCCCAGATCGGCGCGAAACGCCACGGCGTCACTCAGCTCCAGGAAACCTGGACCCGAGACGACATTCGGCGGGTCCTCGAAGTCCTCGTTCGAAACAGCCCCTCGCACGGAACCCGGTGTCAGCACGCCCGAGTCGAACAGCAGCCGCGCGCGGTAGGCGACGGTCGGCGCGAAGTTCGACTCCGAGTCGATCTGCAGTGCGAGATTGAAGGTCCCCCCCGGCAGCACCGTCATCGGATGCGGAACCAGGCTCACCAGCTCAGGCACTTGAATCGCCGTGACATTGCCGGCGAAGTTGCCATCCTCACGGACCTGGAAGTTGAAACCGCTGAGCCCGCTCCCGTCGTTGAGCGGCCCCTCGCCGTCGGGCGTGGCGCTGATGAGCGCGAACGGGTCGCCACCGGTGAAGAGGCTCCCGCCGTAGAGGACAATCCGCACGAGATCACCCGCGTCGACGAGGCCGTCGAGATTGAGATCGGCCGCCTCGAGCGGATCGCCCGTCAACACCGACGCCCCCAGCAGATGGTTCACAACGCCCTCGGTCGTGACCGTCTGGTTTGGGCCGCCGCCCTGCGTGACGTCGACGCGGACATTCGACGTGCCGGAGATGGTCAGAACGCGGTCGCCCCCGGCCACGCGCACGCGCGCAGAGGCGCCGAGAGGAAGTCCATCGAAGGCCAGCAGCGTGGCCTGGGGATCGATGACACCGATGGCTGGAATCGCGGGCTCGATGACCACGGCGGCCTGTCCCGCACCGGCGGCCAGAGCAAGCACAGTGGCGGTCAGCCCTCTCACGGCACGCCCTCCTCGCGCTTCGCGGACTCGCGGGGCTGGCGCGATCCGGGTGACAGCCAACCCCGCCGCCAGAAGAGAGTCACCATGCCGCCCGCGGTGAATGCCATCACGAGCAGAGCGGCCGTGAAGCCCCACCGCCAGCCGAGGCCCGGCATGTGGACGAAGTTCATGCCGTAGATGCCCGCGATCCAGCTCAGCGGCATGAAGATGGTCGCGATGATCGTCAGCAGCTTCATCACCTCGTTCAGCCGCGTGCTCACGTTGCTCAGGTGGAGGTCGGTCAGGCTCGCCACGAGTTCGCGCTGCGTCTCCTCGAGATCGATCAGCTGGATGATGTGGTCGTACGTGTCGCGGAGATAGAACCGCGTCTCCGGCGTGATCAGAGCCGACTCGTCGCGCAGCAGCGCGCTGAGCGCATCGCGCATCGGCCAGATGGCCCGGCGGATCTCCAGGAGGTCGCGCTTGACCTGGTGAATCTCGCCGATGAGATTGCGCCGGGGCTGCTCCAGGATCTGATCCTCCAGGCTCTCGAGCAGGTCGCCGTACCGCTCGAGCACCGGGAAGTGACCGTCGATGAGGGCGTCGAGGATCGCGTGCGCCAGGTGATCCGCCCCCAGGGCGCGCAGCCGGCCCGCCCCCGAACGGATGCGCCCGCGCACCATGTCGAGCACGTCGCCCACGTCCTCCTGAAAGGTCACCACGAAGCCCCGGCCGAGAAACAGGCTGAACTGCTCGATGTCGAGCATCTCGCGGCACTCGGTCATGCGCATGACCAGGTACAGGTTGTCGCCGTACTCCTCCACCTTTGGCCGCTGGCGGAGATGGACAACGTCTTCGAGCGCGAGGCGGTGGAGGTGAAACAGATCGCCGATGGCCTGGATCAACCCGGTGTCGGCCAGGCCATCGACGTCGACCCAGAGGACCGGCCAGCGGCCGAGGTGCTCGCGCAGCTCCGCCGGGTCGTGGATCTCCTTCTCGACATGACCCTCCGGGCCATACGCCAGCAGAGCGATGCGCGTGGGCAGCGCCCCGGGATCGGCCGTCAGCGTTCCGGGCGGAGTGAACGGTTCCACCCGCATCTGGGGCGCATGACGCCTGCCGCTCCGGCGGCCTCTCCGCCGCTTGCTCATCCGTGGCCTCTCAGTCCAGCGGAACGCGGAATCCCGCGACGATCACCTCGCGCAGCGCGCCCAGCCGGATTGCCCCGGAATCGTCCGCGGAGCCGCCCGCGCGCTCCCACAGCAGCAGGTCCGCGGGCTCTCCGCGCCAGATGCCGCCCGGCTCCGTGAGGTCGAGCCCCACGGCGGGGGCCGCCGTCAGACCCCGGAAAGCGATCGGGGCCGTGACCGCACCGCTCACGAGGAGTGACGGCACGTCGCTCTCCGGCCCGAGCAGCACCGCCGTCGCGGAGGGCCACGCCTCGCCCAGCACCTCGGCGGATGTCCACTCGCCGAAGGCGCGCAGCAGGATATCGCTGGCGGGATGCTCACTCATTCCGATCGCCATCAGGTGATTCTCTGGGACGCGGCCCCGATTCACCAGCAGCAGGTCGCTCCCGCGCCAGGGGATGTGGATCCCTGCCGCGCTCGTCAGGAAGTCCCGCTCGGCCGCCGCCGCCACCGTCGGCAGCGTCTCGAAGAAGAGCGCCCGGATCGGCGTCGCCTCGGTGGGGACGTGCCGCTCTTCCGGCGTCGACCCCGAGGAGGTCCCGATGACCGTCGTCACCCCCCGCCGCAGGAGCGCCATCACGCGCTCCCGGTCGGCCAGAGACGCGGGCGTGAAGGCCGGATCCCAGGCGAAGAGTCCTCCCGTCGCGATGAGCTGCGCACCGTCGATCTCCTCCCGGCCGCGGTAGATCGACATGTCACCCACATCGCGGATCGTCCCGCTCCGCTCGCCCCCCTCGCGCTCATCGACGCGCCGGTTCACGCCGATGTCTCCCTGGTGCGGCTGGAGCCCCGTGCCGTCAAGGACGAGCGTGTTGCGGATCAGCAGATCGAAGTGGGGGTTTCCTTCCAGCGGCAGTGCATCGTAGGGCGCGGGCGTCATCCCCCGCTCCGCCCCGGTGGCCACCGCCGTCAGTCCCGCCAGCAGAGACAGCAGGTGCCCGCGCACGACGAAGTTCTCCGCCTCCCGCGCCGGTCCGAACCAGCCGCCGGACTCGATCAGGATCGATGCGACGCCCCACCGGCTCATCGAATCGCCGAATGCCCGCGACATGTAGTCGGCCTCATAGCGCGCGATGTGCCCCTCGAGCCACGGCGACAGCGCCCGCAGCATCACGCCGCAGATCTGCTTGGCTCGCAGCAGCTGAGGCCCCAGCGTCTCCTCCCGGTCGAACGGGCACGCCTGGTAGCTCAGTCCGATCAGCTCCCCCGTGTCGTCGGTCGACTTGCGCGGCTCCTGGTCGTGCAGATTGAAGCAGACCTCCGGGCTGTACCGCTCGAAGATCATCCGCAGCGCCCGGCCGCTCGGTGTCTGCAGCAGCCGCGCGTCGCGGTTCGGGTCGATGCCCATCGCGTTGTGCCGAGTCAGGCGCTCGACTCCGTCGGGGTTCACCATCGGCACGATGTGCAGCGTCAGGCGGCTGAGCAGCGTCTGCACCAGCGGCGTGTCCCGGCGATCCGCCACAAAGCCCAGGAAGTCCATCAGCGCCGCCGAGCAGAGTGCCTCATCGCCGTGCTGGCGCGCCCAGATCTGCACCGCGGTCGGACCCGTGCCGCAGGTGAGGTGGTGAATCGTCCGCCCCTCTTCCGAGCGCGTCAACACCTCGACCTCGAAGAGGTCGCCCGCGTCGCGCTCGAGCTCCGCGAGGAATCGCTCCAGGTCGGCGTGCACGAAGAGCTGTGGCACCTCGGGCGAGCGCCGGAAGTCCGGGTAGTCGTCCCACAGCGCCCTCGCGTCGAAGAGCTGCTGGAACTCCTGCTCGGCGGGCGACGCCGGGACGATCGTGGCCATGGGGGACTCCGTCGGAAGGGCTGCCACGCCCAGCGGCAGCGTCAGGGTGAGGGTGGCGGCGAGGGATTTCATCGTCACGGCGCCGCCACGAGGGCGATGACGAACCGGTCCTGCAGATCCCGCGCGGGCGCCGCGCTCCGCAGGCCATTCGTGAGGATCGAGAAGATGATCTCTCGCCCACCGGCCGCCGTCGCGTAGCCCGACAGCGTCGAGACGCCCGACATCGTCCCCGTCTTCGCGCGGACGTTTCCCTGCGCGGGTGTGCCTGCCATGCGCTGCCGGATCGTGCCGTCGACGCCGGCGACCGGCAGCGAGTCGACGAAGATCTGCCGGTCCGGCCGCTGCCACACGTGCCGCAGGAGCTGGCACGTCCCTGCGGCGCAGATCAGGTTGTAGCGCGAGAGGCCCGAGCCATCGACGACGTTCACCTGATCCTCCCTCAGACCGGCCTCCGACGTGAGCCACTGCGAGATCACCTCGGCCCCGGCGCCCCAGGTCGCGGGCACCCGGCCGGCGTTCACGGCAAGGCTGTGGATCAGCATCTCCCCGATCGCATTCTCGCTCGGCTTGTTGAAGAGCGCGAGCTGCTCGCTCAGCGGCAGCCCCTCGAAGGTCAACGCGAGTTCCCCGCTCACCGGCACATGCGTCACACGCGCCTCGCCCTGAATCGTCACGCCCGCGTCCCGCAGCATCTGCGCGAAGACGCCGGCGACCCACCGCGCGGGGTCGTGCATCGTCAGCTCGTGGCTCGACTCGCCAGCGCCCACGCCGGACGCCCGGACCAGGATCTCGTCCGTGAAAGGCAGCCGCGTGACCACCGGTCCCGGCCGGTCGGTCGCCACGATCGGCGGATAGGCGCTTGCCAGGGCCAGCGAGGCGATCGGATCGGCGCCCGGCCGCACCAGGACATCGAGCACGTTGTAGTCGAGCATGATCGCCGAGATGCTCATGTTGTAGAGGTCCGGGTCGTCGTCCCACATCCACCCCGGCCCCTTCAACCGGTCGGCGAACAGCGAGACATCCACCACGACATCGCCGCTGATCGACCGCACACCCAGCTCCTCCACCACGCGACGCGCGAGCCCGCGCAGGTCGTCCGCCCGCAGCGTCGAGTCGCCGCCACCGCGGAGAACCAAATCGCCCCGCAGCCCACCCCCGCCGGCCTCGCCATCGAGGAGGACCGTGGTCTCGAACCGGTGATCCGCGCCGAAGGTCGCGAGCGCGCACGCCGACGTGTAGAGCTTCATGTTCGACGCGGGGACGAACAGCATGTCCGGGTTCCGCTCGAACAGCACCTCACCCGTCTCGGCGTCGATCACCTGCGCGGCCACCGCCGCCGTGCGCGACAGCGGCGAGGCATTGATGATCGTGCCGAGTTCATCGGCGAGCGTCGGCCCCGCGCTCAGCGGAGCGGGCAGGGCGAGCACGAGGGCGAGGGCGGTCAGGACGCGGCGCAAGGGGCGGGCCTCCGGGCAGTGACAATCCTGGGATTCAGGTTGCGGATGGTCTCCGGCATTGTGTCAGGATCGCCCCGCAATGCAAGCACCGGATGGGGGTCAACGTCACCATGGCTCGGCTTCTGATCGCCGCACTTCTCGGCGGACTCGTGCACTACCTGTGGGGGACGCTCTCGTGGACCGTCCTGCCCTTCCACACGATGACGATGAACCAGGCACCGGACGAGGCCGGGCTGTCCGCCGCCTTGGCGGCCCTCCCGGAGTCCGGGGTCTACTACATCCCCGGCATGCCTCATGATCACGCGACCGGCGCGGCCACACCGGAGCAGGTCGAGGCGTGGGCCGCGCGTCACCGCGCGGGGCCGCTGGCGTCGATCTACCTCCGGCTCGAAGGCGCGCAGCCGATGTCCCCCCGAGTCTTCGCCGTCGGTTTCTTGCTCAGTGCCTCGAGCGCCTTCCTCGTGGCTCTCATTCTGAAAGCAGCCGCCATCGCGACGTACCGGCTCCGGGCGGCCATCGGCGCACTGATCGGAGTCTTCCTCGCGATCCAGGCCGATCTGATGCTCTGGAACTACATGTTCTTCCCTCTCGATCACACGCTCGCAATGATGCTCGACGCCGTGGCCGGGTGGACCCTCGCCGGCCTCGCCATCGCCGCCGTCATGCGTCCGGCGCGCCCCGTGCCACCCCTGGCCTGACGCGCCGCTCAGAAGCCGTCTTTGATGTTGCGGTGACCCGTCCCCTCGCCTGAGATGGCGCCCATGGCTCTCCGCACCGTCTACTTCGGCACGCCGCCATTCGCCGTGCCTCCCCTCCAGGCGCTGATCGACAGCGCCGTGGCAGACGTGATCGCCGTCATCTCCCAGCCCGACAAGCCCGCTGGCCGTGGGCGCCGCCTGACGCCGCCGCCCGTCAAGGTCCTCGCCGAGCAGCACGGGATCCCCGTCCTCCAACCCGCAAGACTCCGCGGCACCGGCTTCGCCCAGCAGCTCGCCGCCCTCCACCCCGACGTCGCCGTCGTCGCCGCCTATGGCAAGATCCTGCCCCGGGATGTCCTCGAGGCGCCGCGGCTCGGCTGCATCAACATCCACGCCTCCCTTCTGCCGCGCCACCGCGGCGCCGCCCCCATTCAGTGGGCCCTCATTGAAGGCGACGCCGAGACCGGCGTGACCATCATGCGCATGGACGAGGGCATGGACACCGGGCCGATCATCGCCCAGGAGCGCGTCGAGATCCTCGAGGACGACGACCAGCAGAGCCTGAGCGACATGCTCAGCATGACCGGCGCCCGCCTGATGGTCGAGGTGCTCGAGGAGATCGCCCGCACGGGGGAGATCCGGAGTGTCCCCCAGAGCGACGCCCTCGCGACCCACGCGCGGCTCCTCACGAAGGACGATGGCCTGATCGACTGGGATCGCCCCGCCCGGCGGGTCGTCGACCACATCCGCGGCGTCACTCCTTGGCCCGGCGCGCAGACCGCCAATGGCGCGCGTCTCTTCAAGGTGCTCCAGGCCGAGCCCATCCCCGCCGATCACCCCGGCGCCGAGCCGGGCGACGTCGTCGAAATCGACGCGCGCCGCGGCTTCGTCGTCGCCGCCCGCGACGGCTTCGTC
>JABWBI010000139.1 GCA_013360565.1 Candidatus Sumerlaeia bacterium
CGCGCCCGCGACGCGGCCATCGGCCACCGCGCGGCGGCTTGGCGCGGCGGCATGGACGGCTATGCGGACTCGATCGAGGGAATGCTCTATCTGCTCCCGTGGATCGGGACGGGGCAGGCCGAGCAGTGGGTCGATGAACAGACGGGGATTCTCCTGGCGCATCAGCAGCCTGACGGCTTCGTCGGGCGGACCTACCTGGATGGCAACTACGTGCGCACCGCTCTGCTCTACAGCCTCTTCCGGACGGGTGGCGCGCGCCTCGACCCGTGGGAGCCAGGAGTGCGCCTGGGGGCCGTGCGCGGCCCGGAGGGACTGCACCTGGCAGTCTCGAGCGCGAGGGCCTGGAGCGGGCGGGTCATCTTCGACACGCCGCGGCACCGCGAGCACCTCCGCCTGCCCTTCGACTATCCGCGGCTGAACAGCTGGACCGAGTGGTTCCCCGTCGAGCGGGAAAGGAACTACATGGCGGTCGTGGCGGACTCGGAACAGATCATGCCCGGCTCCGCACTCGTCGAGGGACTCCCGTTGGAGCTGACGGCCGGAGACACCGTCCATCTCGAGATTCGCCACGCGGGTTGACTCCGGCCGCGGTCACCTCCACGCTCGCGCCGATGGCCGCCCCGGCGCACTCCAGAAACTCCTACGCCGCCTGTCTGACGAGCCGCGATTTCGTGCTGTTCTACATCGGACAGTACGTCTCGTTCATCGGCGACCGGCTGGCGCAGCTCGCCTTCGTCGCAGTGCTGATGGGGACGATCCAGGCGGGGCAGGCGGTGACCGGTGCCAGCAGCCGCGTCACCCTCCTCATGGCGGTGTCGCTCCTCCCCTACCTCTACATGTTCCCCCTGTCGGGCTGGATCATCGACCGATTCCGGCGGCGCAATGTGATGATCGTCTGCACGGTGCTCCAGGGCGTCTTCGCCATCGCCGGCGCGGAGCTGATCCGCGCGCAGGGGTTTCACACCGTGTCTCCCTGGGTGATCTACGGCACGGTGCTCGCCATCTACACCTGCTCGGCTGTCTTCAACCCCGCGAAGTACGCCTTCATCCCGCAGATCGTCGAACCCGAGCATCTCCTCGCGGCCAATGCCCTCAACACATCGACGGCGACGATCTCCACCCTGATCGGGACGTTCCTGGGCGTCATGCTCATCGACGCGCTGTGGCGAGCGACCGGATCGGAGACGACGGGGATCGTGTGGTCCCTGTGGCTGGACACGGTCACGTTCTTCGTGCCGGGCCTGCTGCTCGCGCTGATCACGGGCGATCTGAAGCGTCCGCCGCAGCCAGCGCCGAGGGCCGAGTCGCCGTGGCGGCGGGCCGGCGAGGGCGTGCGGCATCTGCTCCGGCACCGCGTGGCTCTCCGGCTCCTGGGCTTGACGGGAATCACGTGGTTCATCGGCGGTTTCTTCAACGCTGCCCTCAATCAGGTGATGATCGACTTCCTCGGGTCGAGTCTGCGGCAGTACGGCATGACGTTCGGGACGATCGGCCTGGGAATGTTCTCGGGCGCGATCTTGACGGGGCTCATCTGCCGCCGCCTGTCGCCGCGCGCCGTGATGGGGAGCGGCCTGCTGGGAACCGGCGTGCTGCTCATCGCCACGCGACTGACACTGTCCGTGCCGGGTCTCCGCGTCGCCTCGCTCTTCGCCATCGCGGCGACAGCGGGGTGCGCGATCGTGACGATGGACACGACGTTTCAGCGCATCACGCCCAACCGCGTGCGTGGTCGCGTGTTCGCCCTGAATTTTCTCGTCGCCACGGGCGCACTGGTGACCGGCATGGTGGCCTTTCTGGGAGCGCAGCGGCTGGGCGTGAGCTCCTGGCTGCTGGGGGCAATGCCCCGGCTGACGACGACCTCGAGCGTGAACTTCCAGCTGCTCGGACTGGTGGCCATGGCCGGGGGGCTGCTGGCCTGGCAGGGGGAGACACCGATGCGCCGGGGCTGGCGCCAGCGCCGGATGATCTGACATTGTTCAGCACCCGCAGAAATGGCTTCCCAGACAGCCACTCACACAGCCACTTACAATAATACTTGGCACATGTGACCGGCTCATGTCCACTCTGACCCGAAGGCGAGACCCGAGACAGATGAAGTCGAGTCGAACCGGTCCAGCAAATACTCGTTGACAGCGCCGATGAAAGAGTGAGACACGGGGGGCTCGCGTCGGTCGCCTGTGATCATCGGCACAGCCGCCGCGTGGCCCCCGCGCCATGGTGCGCACCGAGATCTCCCGCAAGGCGCCATCCGCAGGACCAGACATCATTCTCTGTGTGAGGAGGCGGACGTCGATATGACTCCAGCCGAGGTTCTCAAACTGATCAAGCAGAAGGACGTGAAGTGCGTCGATTTCAAGTTCATGGACTTCCCCGGCCTCTGGCAGCACTTCACCGTGCCGTCGAGGCAGCTCGAGGAGGCGTCGTTCGAAGACGGGTTCGGCTTCGACGGGTCGTCGATCCGCGGATGGCAGGGCATCGAGGAGTCAGACATGCTCATAATGCCCGACCCGGCGACGGCGATGATCGACCCCTTCAACAAGGTGCCCACGCTCTCCCTGGTGTGCAACGTGGTCGACCCCATCACGAAGGAGAAGTACACCCGCGACCCGCGCAACGTGGCGCTCAAGGCCGAGGCCTACCTCCAGTCCACCGGGATCGGCGACACGGCCTACTTCGGCGCCGAGCTCGAGTTCTTCATCTTCGACGATGCGCGCTTCTCCACCGGCGTGAATCACGGATTCTACCACCTCGACTCGTGTGAGGGGCGCTGGAACAGCGGGCGCGAGGAGAACCTCGACGGCGACGGCATCTCGCACAACTTGGCCTACAAGCCGCGGTACAAGGAGGGCTACTTCCCCGTCCCTCCGACGGACAAGTTCCAGGACCTGCGCACCGAGATGATGATGACGATGATCGAGTGCGGCATCGACATCGAGACACAGCACCACGAAGTCGCCACCGCGGGCCAGAGCGAGATCGACATGCGCTTCGGCTCGATGGTCCACCACGCCGACCAGTGCCTGCTCTTCAAGTACATCGTGAAGAACGTCGCCGCGCGCCACGGCCATGTCGTGACCTTCATGCCCAAGCCGCTCTTCGGTGACAACGGCTCGGGCATGCACACGCACCAGTCGATCTGGAAGGCCGGCAAGCCGCTGTTCGCCGGCACCGGCTACGCGGGCCTCAGCGAGACGGCACTGCACTACATCGGCGGCCTGCTCCGGCACGCGCCGGCGCTCTGCGCGCTGACCAATCCCACGACCAACTCCTACAAGCGCCTGGTGCCCGGCTACGAGGCCCCGGTCAACCTCGCCTACTCGGCGCGGAACCGGTCGGCGTGCTGCCGCATCCCCATGTTCTCACCCAGCCCCAAGGCCAAGCGCGTCGAGTGGCGATGCCCCGACCCGTCCTGCAATCCCTACCTGGCGTTCGCCGCGATGCTCATGGCGGGCCTCGATGGCATCCAGAACAAGATCGATCCCGGCCAGCCCCTGGACAAGAACATCTACGACCTCCCGGCCGAGGAGGCCAAGAAGGTCAAGCAGGTCCCCGGATCGCTCGACGCCTCTCTCGAGGCGCTGGAGAGGGACCACGAGTTCCTGCTCAAGGGCGACGTGTTCACCCGGGACGTCATCGAGGGCTGGATCGCCTACAAGCGCAAGCACGAGGTCGACGCCCTGCGCCTGCGTCCGCATCCGCACGAGTTCGAGCTGTACTTCGACATCTGAGCGTCCCCTTTCGCTCAGCCCACGCGCGGGGCGCTCCGGGAGGAGCGCCCCGTCTCGCGTGAGAGGGATCGCCGTCAGCCTCGGGACAGCCGTTGCCGGGCCTGCTCCGCATCCAGCCCGAGCTGATGCCGGAGCGCCTCGGGCGACTCGAATCGCCTCTCCGCCCGCAGGCGCTCGATCATCTCGACGCTGAGAGGCAGGCCATAGAGATCACTGTCGAAGTCGAACAGATGCACTTCGACGCTGAGGGCTCCGGGCTCAAACGTCGGCCGGTGGCCGATGTTCATCATGCCGCTGTGCAGGCACCCCCCCGCCTCCGCGCGGACGGCGTAGACGCCGCTGCCGGGAATGAGCATGCCCTCGTCGATCGCGAGGTTGGCTGTGGGATAGCCGAGCATGTGCCCCCGGCGGCGCCCTTCGACGACGGTTCCCTCGACGGCGTGGGGGCGGCCGAGGAGTGCGGCGGCACGGCGCACTTGGCCATCGCGCAGGAGGCCGCGGATCTGCGTGGAGCTCACCACGTCGCCCTCGGCGAGGTGAGGGGCAACCAAGCGAACCTCGAAGCCACATCCGGGTGCGAGGCGCTCGAGTAGCCCGATGTCTCCGCCGCCCCCCTGGCCGAAGCGGCTGTTGAAGCCCAGGAAGACGGCGCGAGCGTGGAACCTCTGCATGACGATGTCGCGGACGAACACCTCCGGTGGCGTGTCGGCGATCTCCCGGTCGAAGTCGATCACGGCGGCAAGGTCGATTCCCGCGGCCTCGATGAGGCGAAGCCGCCGGTTCAGACTGCTCAGCAGCGGTGGCGCATACGCCGGTGCGAGCAGTCGAAGCGGGTGCTCCGTGAACGTGAGGACTGCGGCCAAGCCGCCGTGCTCACGTGCCCAGACGCTCACGGCGTGGAGAAGATCCCGGTGACCGAGGTGGACGCCGTCGAAGACCCCGAAGGTGAAAGCGACGGGGCGCCCTGCGAGCACAGAGGGCACGTCCTCCAGGTGATGGATCACCTGCATGGGCATCGGTTCACCACCGCACGAGGACTGGCTCACCGATGTCGACTGCCAGTCGGCCCGAGGCACATCCCCCGCGGACGGCGATTTCGAGATGGCCGCTGGACCCCCAGTGGGCGAGGAGCTCCCCTTCATTGGCCTCGCTGTAGGTCACGCGCAGCCCGGTGATCTCGGCACCGCCGGTCTGAACCGTGATGCGAGAGGCCCTGAGCGCCGGGGCGAGGTCACCCGTCCGGATGTTCGTGACGAGATTGCCGAAGTGGTCGATGTGCACAACGGCGCCTCGGAGAATGGTCGCGGAGACGGGTGAGGGATGCGCCAGGGCAAGGCGCTCGATCTCCGCCACGCGGGGACCGAGATTGGCCAGAGAAACGCCCGCGGCCAGATGGGCCGCGGCCGGAGCGAAGATGTCCCGGCCGTGAAACGTGGCGCTGACCTGAGGGAGGCGGTACTCGGAGCGGATGAGTGAGTGAGCCTCGGCGTCTTCGCGCCAGACCATCGAGAGGAGCCCGTTGTCGGGCGCGACGAAGAGGTGCTCCCCCACCCGGGCGGCGAGCGCGGCACGGTCCGATCCGACGCCCGGATCGACGACGGAGAGAAAGACTGTGCCGTGGGGAAAGTGAGGGACGCTGACCGAAAGGAGGAAGGCGGCCTGGGCGACCGCCTGGGGACGGACCCCGTGCGTGAGATCGATGAAGTCGGCCTCGGGGCAGATCGACCGCATGACACCCTTCATCACGCCGACGTACGTGTCGGTCTGACCGAAGTCGGTGAGGAGCGCGATGAGCGGGCGGGTCATGGCGTGATCTCGCTGGTCTCCAGGGTCAGCTCACGCATCACGGCGTCGACGAAGCCCTGACCCGTGGGTGCGACGGCGATCAGCGGGACCTCGGGGATGTCGACGCCGCGCGGCCACCCGAAACGCCGGGAGCCCCCGGGGAACCAGCGGCTCCAGAGAAACCACTCGACGCGACCGAAGAAGCCGAAGCGCGCCTGCACGATGTGATAGTCGCTCACAGCCGGCGGGCCGACAATCCGAATGTCGGGGCGGAGGACGCCCCAGGACTGCATGTGCGTGAAGATCTGATCATGCAGAGCGACAGGCATGAGTGACGCCCCCGGCGGGAGCATGGCATTCAGGTGCTCAATCACGGGTTCGTTGACCGCCTCGCACCACTGGACGGGCTCGAAGCCACGCCGCACTGCCCCCGGCAGACCGCCGGCGAGTTCATTGAAGTGCGAGAGCTCGTGGGGGTGAGAGATGAAGATGGCGAGCGCGCCCGGGATGGCCATCAGCGCGGTGAGCGCCAGCACCACGCCTGAGCGCACGCGGTCGCGTCCCGCGCCGGGAAACCACTCCCCGATGCGGGCACAGCCGACACCGGCGAGCAGGGCGAGCGCCGGGAGCGCATTGAAGAAGAGCCGCGTCCCGTCGTAGCGAGGCGCGCCGGGCGCGCAGGAGATGGCGAGGGGAATCGCGGCCAGCAACACAAAGAGGTGCTCGCGCCGGTCCGGGGAGCGCGGCCAGAGGCAGAACAGCAATCCCACTGCGCTCAGAAGAAGCGCCGGAAGGGGCGTGGTCACCGCCAGGATGTGGAGTGGATAGAACCATGGAACCGAGTCCGTCCCTTCGCCCCAGCGGCGGCCGAGATACCACGTGGGAGTCTGCGCGTGTGTCAGGAAGTGCTGAAGGTAATCCCACAGGCGGGTGAGAGTGTCGCTCCAGAGCCAGGGCCAAGTGGCGATCCAGACGATCGGCGCGATGGCGGCCATCCCCAGAAGTGGGAGCCACACGAGACGCCGGTGGTCGATGAGACCCCACAGAGCGAGTGGGAGGGGGAGAAGGATGAGATTGAACTTCGTGTTGAGCGCGAGGCCAAAGGCCACGCCGGCGAGCGGAACGGCCCAGAGTGACCGGAGCCCTCGCAGAAAGGCCAGGACAGTCAGGAGCGTCATGGTGACCATCAGCGTCTCGGTCGCGGCGAAGTGAGCGTGGGCGAAGACGTGCGGCAGCGTGGCGTAGGCAAGCATCCCGGCAATGGCGGGGAGGAATCCCGCCGCCGGGACCAAGAGCAGCGCCAGGAGGTAGGCATTCAGGCCGTGGGCCACGCCGTTCAGCAGACGCTGAGCGACGAGGGGGGCGAACATGTGGCGCTCAGCGAGCCAACTCCCATCGAAGAGGAGACCGCTCAGGCCGTGTATCAGCCGCGGAACAGCAGGGAGCTCGGGGACCTGTGCGAAGTACTGATCGGGCGTCACTCCGGGCACGCGTGTGCCCCGGGCGGCGTCGATGAGGAACTGCGCTGCGTTGCGATGCGGCTCGAAGTAGTAGGCCTCGTCCCAAGTCATCCCGAGACCGCCCATCGTGAACCAGACCGACAGCGTGCTGGCCCCCGCCAAGCAGGCGAGGATCACATGAGTCCGAAGACCGTGCCGCCGCTCCGCGGGCGGCGGCGGATTCGGATCGCTTGGCGGACTCTCGGCCACGGGCACGGGAGTGCCTGCGCGCTCGTGCGGTTCCCTCTGGCGCCGGATGAACTTGATCTCGCTCACCGTCAGGGCTCGGTGACGCGCCAATCGGTGATGGTGAACTCGATGCGCCGGGTGCCGTTCCACTCGTTGACCGCGGGACGCCCCAGCAGATCCAATCCGCGCGGGGAGGGCAGAAGCTCCCTGAGGCGGTCGGCCAAGCGCCAGGCGACACCGCTGACCGGGACGCCATCGCCGCCGGTCAGCCGCAGGCGCAGGTGTCGCTCCTTCATCACGCGGGGCGTGTCGACGAGCCGGAGACCGCGGAGGGCGAACAGCGGGCGCGGGTGCCCCTGACCGAACGGGGCGAGACGCTCGACGTCCCGGACCGTGTCCGTGACGAGCTCCGGCACGGCGAGCTCGGTGTCCACGGTGTGGGGCCGCGGTGCCAGGGCCTCGGCCAC
>JABWBI010000010.1 GCA_013360565.1 Candidatus Sumerlaeia bacterium
GCGCTTTCGGGCGGCTCGGGGTACGGTCCGCAGGCCGTGTCGCCCCAGCGTTCGCGCAGCCCATCGAGCCTCTGGACCTGGCCGTCGCGCGCCGCGCGATCGATGGTCCAGGGCGTCGCCTCCGCGGCCTCGAGATCGATCGTGACCGGTGCGAGCTCGGGCGATGTCACGCCCGTCTGCGCGAGCAGACGCGCGCGCCGGCCGCCCTCCTCCAGCCCGTAGAACAGCATGAACGGAAGATCGAGATCGGCGCCCGCGAGCGATTCTCCAATGAGCCGCGCGGCGGTCTCGAGGCTCTGCGCATCCCTGGCATGCTCGGCCAGATCCCGCAGCACTCTCAGGCGGCGCCTGGCGAGCGTCTCCTGAGTCAACTCGGTGACCGGATGGAAGAGGCCTGCGACGCGTCCGGTCTCGTCACGGATGGGGCTGAAGGAGAAGGTGAAGAAGGTCTCCTCGAGATAGCCCATGCGATCGAGGAACATGCGCTGGTTCTCGAGAAACGCGGTCCGGCCGGCCGAGGCCTGCTCGAAGGCCGCGCCGATGGCCGGCCATGCGGAGAGCCGAGATGAGCAAGGGAAACGCCGAAGACCTCAAGCGCCAGAGCCGCCATCTGCGCGGGACCATCGCCGGAGAGCTGGCCTCCAGCGCCTCACACCTGAGCGACGCCGCTGCCGCTCTCCTCAAGTTCCACGGCAGCTACCAGCAGGACGATCGGGATCTCCGCCAAGAGCGTCTCAGAGACAAACGCGACAAGGAGTGGATCTTCATGGTCCGCTCCAAGATTCCCGGCGGCGCTCTGACCGCCGCCCAGTACCTCGTGCACGACCGGATCTGCGGTGAGCTCGGCAACGGCACGCTCCGCATCACAAGCCGCCAGGGTCTGCAGACGCACGGTGTCATCAAAGGCCACCTGAAGACCGTCATCCAGCGGATCAACGCGAGCGGCATCACCACCTGGGGCGCCTGCGGCGACGTCGTCCGCAACTGCATGGCCACGCCCGAACCGCTCGCCGATGAGCCCCACCGCGCCGTGCAGACACTCGCCCGCGAGCTCGCCACCACCTTCGCCGCCGCGAGCCACGCCTACAGCGAGATCTGGCTCGACGGAGAGAAGGTCTCCCCCGGCCAGGAGACCGAGCCGATCTACGGCGAGGCTTACCTGCCCCGGAAGTTCAAGTTCGGCATCGCCGTCCCCCCCCGCAATGACATCGATGTCCTCTCCAACGACGTCGGCATCGCCGCTCTCGTCGACGGCGGGCGCCTCACCGGCTACAGCGTCTGGGCCGGTGGCGGCATGGGCATGACCCATGGCAAGGAGGGCACGTTCCCCGCCCTCGCCCTGCCGCTCTTCTCCGTCGACCCCGGCCAGATCGTCGATGCCTGCGTCGCCATCGTCACCACCCAGCGCGACTTCGGGGGCCGCTCCGACCGCAAACACGCGCGGCTGAAATACCTCATCGCCGACCGCGGCCTCGACTGGTTCCGCGCCGAGGTCACCTCGCGGATGAGAGCGAAACCCCGCGAGTTCGTCCCTGTCACCTGGACAAGCGTCCAGGATCGCCTCGGGTGGCACGGGCAGGGCGACGGTCGCCTTTTCCTCGGTCTCTGGGTCCAGGACGGCCGCATCAAGGACAACGCCGAGGGCCGGTACCGGACCGGCCTGCGCCTCATTGCCGAGCGGTTCGGCCGGCCGCTGCGCCTCACGGCCAACTGCAACCTCTATCTCCACGACATCGAACCCGCGCAGCGCCCCGAGATCGACGCCGTCCTCGCCGATCACGGCATCGTCCACGCCGAGGGCTTCACCGAGGCCAAGAAAGTCGCCATGGCCTGCGTCGCCCTCCCCACCTGCGGTCTCGCACTGGCCGAGAGCGAGCGGGCGTTCCCCGAGCTCTTCGGCGAGATCGACCGCGTGCTGCGCGACCTCGGACTCGAGCGCGAGCAGATCCTTGTGCGAATGACCGGCTGCCCCAACGGCTGCGCTCGCCCGTACAACGCCGACTTCGGCATCGTGGGCCGCTCGCCGGGGAAGTACGCGCTCTACATCGGCGGGTCACACACCGGCGAGCGCCTCGCCGGTCTGCTCCACCGGACCGTCGAGGCCGGCGACATCCCCGGTCTCGTCCGCGCATGCCTCGAGCAATTCGTCGCCGGACGCCGGCCCGGCGAGTCCTTCAGTACCTGGTGGGGCCGCACTCAGCTCCAGGGCGAGGCGCCGACACCCGAGCAGTTCCACGAGGAGCTCGCCGAACGGGCCAAGCGCTTGGCCGGATCGCGCGCCGAGGCCGAGTGACCCCGTGCCATCAGCCCCACCCCGTCAGTGCCGGAAGTGCCGCATGCCGGTGAACACCATCACCAGGCCGTGCTCGTCGGCGGCGGCGACGACCTCGTCATCGCGCACTGAACCCCCGGGCTGAATCACCGCGCGCACACCCGCCTTCGCCGCCGCATCGATGCCGTCGCGGAAGGGGAAGAAGGCGTCGCTCCCCAGGTACGAGCCCCGCAGATCGTGCCCGTGCTCCGCCGCCTTGGTGGCCCCGATCTTGGCGGAGTCGACGCGGCTCATCTGGCCCGCGCCGATGCCCAGTGTCGCCTCCGCGGACGTGTACACGATCGCGTTCGACTTCACCCACTTGACGACCTTCCAGGCAAACAGCAGGCCGCGCCAGTCTGCCTCCGTCGGCTGCGCCTTCGTCACCACGTGCACCTGCTGCGGGTCGACACGGCCCGTGTCGAAGTCCTGCACCAGAAAGCCCCCCGCGATGCCTCGCACCACACGGCCGGGCGGATTCGGCGTCACAGCGCCGAGACGCAGAAGGCGGAGGTTCTTCTTCTGGGCGAAGACGGCCCTAGCATCTTCAGTGAAATCAGGCGCCAAGACAACTTCGGTGAAGTGAGGCGCGATCGCCTCCGCCAGCGCCTTCGACACCGGCCGATTGACCGCGATGATTCCGCCGAAGGCGCTCACCGGGTCGCATGCGCGGGCGAGCGCATGGGCCTCTTCAAGGGTCGCACCGATGGCACACCCGCACGGATTGGAGTGTTTGATGATCGCGCACGCCGGCTCGTCGAACTCCCGGATCAGGCCCAGCGCGCCGTCGGCGTCGAGCAAGTTGTTGTATGACAGTTCCTTGCCCTGAAGCTGCTCCGCTGTCGCCAGAGAGCACGGCTCCGCGCCACAGACGTAGAACGCTGCCCCCTGGTGCGGATTCTCACCGTACCGCATCGGCTGCCGCAGCGTCCCCGCCATAGTGAAGCTCTCTGGCCACTCAGTCAACCCGCCGCCTGCGGCGGCCAGCCCCGCGGCGATCGTGGCGTCGTAGTGCGCCGTGTGGCGGAACGCCTTCAGTGCCAGCGCCCGTCGCAGGTCCGCCGAGACCTCCGGCAACTGCTCCGCCACCCGCCCGTAGTCCTCCGGGTCGCAGATCACCGTGACATGGGCGTGGTTCTTCGCCGCAGCGCGGAGCAGTGCCACCCCGCCGATGTCGATATTCTCCACCAGCGTCGCGAAGTCCGCCCCCTCGGCGACCTTCCTCTCGAAGGCGTACAGATTGCACACGACGACATCCACCGGGGCCCACCCCTGGGCCTGGAGCGTCTCCATGTGATCATCACTGTCACGGCGCGCCAGGATCCCCCCGTGGATCGCCGGGTGAAGCGTCTTCACCCGCCCCCCGAGAATCTCCGGGGCCCCCGTCACTTCCGACACCTCGCGCACTGCGAGCCCGGCATCGCTCAGATGCCTGAACGTTCCGCCGGAGGCGACGAGGTCGAAACCGAGCGACGTCAGGCTCCGGGCGAAGCCGGTCAAGCCCGTCTTGTCGGTGACGCTCAGCAGCGCACGCCGAGTCATGGGTGGACGCCCGAGCAGCGGATCCGAGGTGTCATTTCACGGACCGGACCATCTTGATCTGCCAGTTGTGATCTCCCCGGACCAGCTCGTACTGCTCCTGCCGCACCGTCGTCCGCCCACGCACGGTGTCCTCCCGCTCAATCATCACATGCGCCGTGTCGCCCTGCGCGTCCATCGTCAGTACCCGCTTGACGCGCTGCTCGCGTGCGAGGGCCTGGTCGTCATTCCAAGCCTGCTCGCGCCGCATGACGTAGGACTTCTCCGGCAGGCCTCCCGTCATGCCCGGCGTCAGACAGTGATACTCCACGGCGAAGTTCTGCGTGTTCCAGGCCTCCACGAACGCCTGCACCACCCCCGAGGGGTCGAGCGTGTGCAGCTCCCCGAGGGTCGGCCCGCCCACCTTCGCGGTCGAGAGCCGCTTGGGCCTCGCCTCGCCCTTGGCCGGGAGCACCGGTCGCGGTGCCGCCGGCTCCGACGGCGGGTCCGCCGGCGCGTCCCCCTTCGCCGGACCGTATTCGCTCATGCGCAGCACCGCCTCCACTCGCCCCAGCAGGGCGAGCGGATCGAACGGCTTGGCAATGAAGTCGTCGATCCCCAGTCCCTCCCGGAAGAACTCCTCCGACTTGCCCGACTCCTTCGCCGCCGCACTCATCACGATGATCGGCAACCCCTGCGTCGCCTCGTCGCGCTTGAGCCGCCGCACGACCTCGAGACCGCTCACCACCGGCATCATCAGGTCGATCAGCAGAAGGTCGGGTATCGACCGGCCGATGCTCTCCAGGCACATCTGCCCGTCGTGAGCCGTCTCGACCTCATAGCCCTTCGTCTTCAGCACCGCGCTGACGATCTGAATCACATCCGGCTCATCGTCGACCACGAGAATGCGCTTGGACGCCACGGGACGCTCACTCCAGTTCACAGGTCGCAAAGTCAAATCCCGTCCACCCGCTGAATGTCAACCCGATTCAGCCACGCCGCCCCCGCCAGTGCGTCGCTGAAGTCCATCATCCCCACCGCCCATGCCACCGTGGACGGCACATCGCTCGCCTCAGGGACGCGCAGGTAGAGCCAGTAGTCACGCCCCGCCGGCCCCGGCGCATGGGCATGAGGCGCCGCCCCGCCGCCCCGCGAGATGATGTCCAGCGACACGTTGAACTGCATGTCTCCAAAGACCACCCGCGGCCGAAGCGGCGGCAGCAGACCGGGATCGGTGTCGCTGCCGAGCCGGAAACGCACGCGGATCAGATCGCCCACCGAGACGTCGACGGCCTCCGCCCCCGCCACTTCCCGGTAGAATCCCAAGAAGCCGGCCGGGGCCGCGTCCCTGCTCTCGAAAACGGCGCGGCCGGGGTGCAGTTCGATCCGCGGTGAGGCGAGGCCAACGTCCTCCAGGCCCGGCAGGACGATCACCTCACCCGTGTCGAACACCGTGTGCGATCTCAGCGTCACCGCCACGGCGTCGAGCGCGCTGCGCGGGAAGCGATCCACCTCGACACGGTCCAGATGCACCGCCGCTCCCTGGGCTGCGCTGAAGTCGTCGACCTCGAAGACGGCAAGGATGTCGTCGTGCAGCTCGTCTCCCTGGTCGGCGCTCATGTCCGGCGGATCGAACCACACCTCGGCCACGCGCCCCTGCGGCGTGGGAGCCACCGCGGAGGACGCCACGGGTTCGAGGCGCGCGGCGAACCAGGCCTGGCTGTTCGCGCTGAAGAGACGCAGCCGCACGAGCGGCAGGCGCGACGGATCGGCCTCTTCGCTCCTCAGGTGGAATCGCACGCGGAAGACCGAGTCCGGCTGCCATGGGAGCAGGTCCGGCGGCGAAAGCCACATCCCGACCGTGTCCACGGAGTCGACATCGGACGCGAGAGCCAGACCGTCTCTGGTGGATGCCTCGGGCCTCGCCGCCGTCCACCCCGGCACGCTCTGATAGGTCCACCGGTCGAAGCTCATCAGCCCCGGCAGAATCGAAACCGCGCCTTCCGGCTCGCTGCCAAGAAGCCGCAGATGGTCGAGCAGCAGCCCGGAGGTGACTCCCACGTCGTTGCCATCGACCACCGACCACCTCAGCGCCGGCGCTTCCCCCGGCGGGATGAGATCGAGATCCCCCAGCACGAAGGTCTGGTATCCCGTCGCCCTCAGGAACCCCGTGGAGGGATTCACCGGGCTGAGGGACGAGCCGGTGTCCGCCAGGATCGCTGCATCGATGGCGCCGGGCGGGACCTCGCTGGTGACAATTGCCCGGTCGTTGAAGCCGGGGTTCGGCGCCTGCTCGTTGGTGAGGAAGTTGAAGTCAAACGCCATCGCACGCGCCTCGCCGGGATCGAACCGCTGCGCAATGCTCCCGGCGAACCCTGACCCATTCGTGACGAGCAGTTGAGCATCGCCCTCCTTCGGCGTGATCGGGGCCGTGGTCCCGAGGGCTCCGATGCGCCTCACGTCGCCCTCGGGGCTCGGGGCCTCCAGGATGATCTCGACCCCCGTCGTCCTCTCTCCCGCCTCCACTCGCAGCGTCGCCACTTCGTCCGATCCTCCTGACGCGGCTGTGTAGGCGTCCAGATTGGACTGCTCGAAGCTCCCGTTCCCGATGCCCGCATTGAGTGGCAGTGCGAAGCGTTCCAGACCGCTTTCCCGCGATCCGCTCCAGGCTTCCTCCCGCACCAGGGGCAGCTGTGGATTGAAGGGGCCGATCCGGGACCCTCCCACGGCATTCGTGAGCACACTCTCGATGTCGAGCCGGTACTCTCCCGGCGGGAGCCCCTCCCACTGGAACCGTCCTGATCCGATCACCGGCGGGCCCGCGGGTGCGAAGCCGGGTCCGAACGCACCCGCCACCTGGCTCACCGCCGTCGCGATCGCATCGGTCGCGGCTGCCTCTGGCGGCGGCAGAGGCAAGCCCTCGGAATTGAGCGGCACCTGCGTGCCCGGGTAGGACTCCGTCCCGAGTGGTGGTGGAAACACGCTTGGCCCCAACGTGCTCCCCACGCGCCGCAGGACCGCATTCGCCCCGCTCATTGGCGTCAGGCCGTCTGCCCGGAGCACGTGCCCCTCGAGGCTCCCGGTCGTCGACCCCGGGCCCGTGAGGAAATTCGCGCGCGGATAGAGCATCGACACCGCGATCCTGTCGTCGAGCGACAGATCGACCGTGAAGAGCCCGCTGTAATGAAGCGCTTGCTGCGACAGGCGACTGTCGAAGGCGAACGTGGTGATCAGAAAAGGATACAGCGTCTCGGTGAACGGCATGAACAGGTCGATCTCCTCGACGCGCGAGAGGGCGGGGACGTCGAGCGCGCCGGCAGCGCCAGCGGCGATGTCCCCGTTCACCTGGGCGTGGTCGAGCCCCACGAAGTGGCCGAACTCATGCGTGAAGATGCCCCGGAACGCGCTGACCGGCAGCTCGCCGTTGCCACTGTTGCCGTCGATCCAGCGCCCGTTGAGCACCACGTACCCCTCCGTGAAGAAACCCCGCGCATCCGGCGGCCGGTTCTGGAAGAAGCCCAGCACCCCGTTGTTCGCGCCGAACAGCAGCGCATGGATTGTCCCGTCCTCGTCGAAGATGATCTCGTTCTGCCCCGTCGGGGCCGTGCCGATGTGTGAGCCGACATTCGTCACGTTCACGTCGACCGGCGCCCGCGTCGCCAGCAGCTCGAACGTCTCCTGCCCCCCCGGCGCCTGCGAGGCGTGGTCGAACACGAGCCCTCCCTCTTCCAGCGCCACCGGTTGCCCTCGCCGCAGGAACAGGTCCACGGCCCCGAACCCGGCGTCCACCACCACCCGCAGCGAAGTCGCGCCCTCCGGCACCTCCAGGGTGAACTGCGGATCGACCGACTGATTCACGCCACCCAGCCCGCCCGCGATCTCGCCCGCGGCGGGGACGCCCGAGGACAAGGGGATGAGCGAAGGAACCCCGCCCGCACGCCCGATGGCGGCCGATGCCGGCCGGATCCCTCCGCCGCCGATGGTGGCCCGGATCGTGAACGCGATTGGACCGGGGGAGGCATTCGTCAACGCCATGTGATACGTGCCCGGCAGGAGCGGCGGGCTTGGCGAGAGCGTCAGCCCCCGATTCTCGAACGCCAGCCGGGCCGTCGGAATCTTCGCGTACGTGATGAAGATGCGGTCCGCCAGCGACTGCGCCGCGGCGGGTGAGAGCGAACCCAGAGCCCCCGGGTCCACACGGTACGGCACGAGCCCCGGGGCCGACGCGTCGAGGATGCGCTCGTCCAAGTTCCAGCGCGTGGGAGAGCCATCGGCGTTCACCCGGAGCGGCCCTCCCGCGAGAGCGCAGGGAGACAGGCCCCACAGGAGCGCGACGGCCGCCGCTCCTCTCATTGAGCCCGCCCCGCCAGAGCGCGGACGGCGCCCAGCAGCTCGTCGGCCGGCGGTGCGGTGCTCGCGCGCAGCCGCCCGGTGATCGCCTCCGCCGCGGGCGTCAGTCCCGAGAAGAGCTCCGTGTTGCCCCGGCCATTGAGCAGGCGAGCCCCTCCCGTCTCCTCATCGGGCACGAAGCGAAACGCGCCCTGGTCCAGTCCCACCGTGCTCGTCAGTCCGCCCGGCGCTCCGGGAGCGCTGATCAGAAGAAGATACCGCTCACCGGGCATGAAGACCGGCAGTCCCGCGAGGCTGCCGGGGGCGCCGAACTGCTCGAACGAGAGAGTCTCTCCGGTCGCGCCGCGGATCCCCTCCTCCAGTGTGAACGTGTACCGCGTCGCGGCGATCTCGCCTCCCGCGAGCGAGACAGTGCGTGCCTCGGCGCTGACACACTCCCCCACCGCGATGCGCTCGGCCCCGTCCACGAGCGCCTCCAGATTCATCGGCACCGTCATCACGCATCCCTGTGCCGGCGCGAGCGGTGCGGCGAGTCCCAGCGCGAGGGCGAGCAGGCCACGGTTCATGCCACACAGCAGAGTACAGAGCAGCGGGGGTGATCGCCACGCCGTTTTGACTGCCGTCGCCCCGGCGACCTTGGCCCTTGACCTTTCACGCGTGCTCCACTGCACTGGGCCTCTCGCAATGGCTCCGGGACCGCTCAGCGTCGCCTTCCTCTGGCACCAGCATCAGCCGCACTACCGCGACCTGATGACCGGCGAGCATCTGATGCCCTGGGTCCGTCTCCACGGCGTCAAGGACTACCTCGACATGGCCCTCATCCTCGAGGAGTTCCCCGGCATGAGGCTCAACATCAACCTCGTCCCCTCTCTCGTCGAGCAGCTCGAGCAATTCGCCCAGAACGAGGCGAACGACCCCTGGCTCCGCCTCGCCGAACGGCCCGCGGCCGAGCTCTCCGGCGCGGAGAAGGTCCTGATCCTCCAGCGCTTCTTCTCCGCCAACTACGACACGATGATCGCCCCGCACGAGCGGTACCATGACCTGCACCGCCGCCGGGGCTGGCCCAGGGAGGGAAGGGACCTCGCCCACCGTGCTCACTTCTTCACCGAGGACGACTGGCGCGACCTCCAGGTGTGGTTCCACCTCGCCTGGACCGATCCCCTCCTCATCGAGCGCGATGCCGAGCTCCGCGCTCTCATGGACAAGGGCCGCAGCTTCACCGAAGACGACAAGCGCCTGCTCGCTGCCAAGCACCGGGCCATCCTCGCGGAGATCGTCCCGGCTCACCGCCGGCTGCAGGAGTCCGGGCAGCTCGAAGTGACGACGAGCCCGTTCTACCATCCGATTCTCCCGCTGCTCTGCGACACTGACTGGGCCCGGGAGGCGCGGCCCGACCTGCCGCTGCCGAAGGCGCGATTCCGCCATCCCGAGGATGCCCGCGAGCAGGTCGAGCGCGCCCTGGCCTTCATGGCTCAGCGCCTCGGCGCCCCCCCGCGCGGCATGTGGCCCAGCGAGGGCTCCGTCTGCCCCGAGATCATCCCCATCCTCGCTCGGGCCGGCGTGCAGTGGATCGCCACCGATGAGGAGGTCCTTGCCCTCAGCCTCGGCATCCCCCCCTTCACGCGCGACCGCGCCGGCCGCGTCAACAACATGGATGCACTCTACCGGCCCTACGCCGTCGAGGTCGAGGGCCATCGCCTCTCCATGGTCTTCCGCGACCACGACCTCTCCGACTTCATCGGCTTTCACGCCGCCGGATTCGACCCCGCCGAGGCCGCCAAGCGCATGATCGCCCGCCTCGAGGACATCTGGTTCTTCCTGAAGGAGGCCGAGGGCCCCCACCTTGTCTCCATCATCCTCGATGGGGAGAACTGCTGGGAGTTCTATCGCCAGGACGGCCTGCCCTTTCTGCGCGCTCTCTACGGAGGACTCTGCGCTTCGGACAAGCTTCACCCCGTTCGCATCGGAGATTTCCTCGCGGAGCATCCGCCGTCCCGCACGCTTGCGCGCCTCCACGCGGGGTCATGGATCAACCACGACTTCTCGATCTGGATCGGTCACCGCGAGGACAACGAGGCCTGGGATCGCCTCTCGCACACCCGCGACCGCGTCACCGGGCACATCGAGCTCAGCCGGGACTCGCTCTCGCCGGAGCAGATCGAGCAGGCGCGCAGAGCGATTCTGATCGCGGAGGGCTCGGACTGGAACTGGTGGTACGGGGACGATCACTCGTCGGGAATGGACGACCAGTTCGACGACCTCTACCGCCGCCACCTCATCGCCGCCCACCGCGCCGTCGGACTCGAGCCACCGCTCACTCTGCTGAGGCCCATCACCTCCCAGGGTGAACCCGGCTTCCACGCCCCTCCGCGCGGCCTCGTCGAGATCACTGTCGACGGACGAGACTCTCACTTCTTCGAATGGGCCGCCGCCGGCCACTGTGATCCGCTCCACGGCGGCGGATCGATGCACCGCGCCGAGGCGGTCATCGCCGCCCTCCGCTACGGCTTCACCCGCGACCAGCTCGCCGTCCGCATCGACCTCGTCTCCTCTCTCTGGGATCGCGCCGGCGACGGACTCGTCACCATCGACCTGCTCATCCATGAGCCCGACCCCTGCCGCATGGTCTTCGAGCTCCCCCCGGGGGGAGGGAGTGGCCCCGTCTTCGCCACGCTCCGGCCCGCCGAGGGCAACGGCGGGACGCGCCCTCTCGTCGCCTCCGCCGCCTGGGACCGCATCTTCGAAGCTCTCATCCCGCTCTCCACCCTCGGGGCCAAGCCCGGTGGACGGCTTCTCTTTCAGGCCTGTGTCCGCGCCGATGGCCAAGAGCTCGACCGCGCACCTGCCCGCACCCCGCTCACGGCCCCCATCCCTGACGAGGACTGGGAGGCGCAGAACTGGGTCGTATGAGGGCCGCGCCCCGCGACGGCGCCCTTGCACGCGCGGCCTGTCCGGGTGCACTGTGAGAGCTCCACAGCCGACCCTTCACCCATGACCACCGGCGTCTCCGGCATCACGCCCGCCCAGCGTCCCGTCGAGGAGCAGTCTGCCGCCGAGCTCTTCCCGAAGCTCGAAGAGCGCTTCGAGCCGCGCCAAGTCAAGCTGATCGAGAGGGCCCTGGCCACCGCTGTCGAGGCGCACGCCGGCCAGGTGCGGCGCAGCGGTCTGCCCTACGCCACCCACCCCATCGCCGTCGCACAGATTCTCTACGACCTTCAGATGGACTCGACCTCCATCTGCGCGGGGCTCCTCCACGACGCGCTCGAGGACACCCCGCTGACCCACGAGGGCCTCGCCGCCGAATTCGGCGAAGACGTCGCCGCCCTCGTCGAGGGCGTCACCAAGATCGGTGTCCTCTCCTCCCAGGGCAAGATGCGCCGCCAGGTCGAGAGTCTCCGCAAGATGATCCTCGCGATGTCCCGCGACATCCGGGTGGTCATCATCAAGCTCGCCGACCGGCTTCACAACATGAGGACCCTGCGGTGGCTTCAGCCCGATCGCCGCGTCGCCATCTCCCAAGACACCGTCGAGGTCTTCGCCCCGCTCGCGTCGCGGCTCGGCATGGCCCGCATCAAGAGCGACCTCGAGGACCTCTCGATGCGCTGGCTCCAGCCCGAGGCCTACGAGTACATCGCCGCCAAGGTGGCCCGCGGCCGCGCCCACCGCGAGAAGCTTGTCGAGCGGTTCGTCACCTTTCTCCAGGATCTCCTCCAGGAGTCTCAGATCCCCGTCGCCGAGATCTCCGGCCGCCCGAAGCACTTCCACTCCATCTGGATGAAGATGAAGCGCCAGGGCCTCAGCTTCGACGAGGTCTTCGACCTCCTCGCCATCCGCATCATCACCGAGACGGTCTCCGACTGCTACGACTGCATCGGCGTCATCCACGGGGAGTGGAAGCCCCTGCCCGGCCGGTTCAAGGACTACATCGCCGTCCCCAAGGAGAACATGTACCAGAGCCTCCACACGACCGTCGTCGGCATCGGCGGCGAGATCGTCGAGATTCAGATCCGCACCCGTGACATGCACCGCGTCTCCGAGATGGGCGTCGCCGCGCACTGGAAGTACAAGGAGGGCCACGGACGCGAGCACGAGCTCGACGACAAGCTCGTCTGGCTCCGCCAGATGGTCGACTGGATCCAGGACGTCCGCGACCCCAGCGAGTTCCTCGACGCCCTCCGCGGAGACGTCTTCGCCGACACTGTCTTCTGCTTCACTCCCCAGGGAGACGTCATCGAGCTGCCGCAGGGGTCCACCGTCATCGACTTCGCCTTCGCGATCCACTCCCAGGTGGGCAACACCTGCGTCGGGGCCCGCGTCAACAAGAAGATGGCGCCCCTGCGCACCGAGCTGCACAGCGGCGACCTCGTCGAAATCATCACCGCCAAGAACGGCCATCCCACACGCGACTGGCTCGAGTTCGCCAAGACCAATCGCGCCCGCAACAAGATCCGGCATCACCTGCGCACAGAGAACCAGGAGGCCAACGTCGCCGCCGGGCGCGAGGCCATCCTCCGGGCCCTCCGTGGGCGGCATGTGTCACTGTCCGGCGACGAGATCGCCGAGAGGCTCGCGCCCCACCTCACGTCGCTTCGCGTCCGCTCGGTCGAAGAGATCTTCGCCGAGGTCGGATTCGGCTCGATGCACCTCAACACCGTCGTCAACCGCATCCTGGAATCCGAGCCGCGCGAGGAGAGGACCGCTGAGCGCCGGCGCCGGCCCAGGACAGCGCTCCCCTCCAAGCCCACCGCCGACGGCGTCACCGTCAATGGCGTCATGGTGGCCGGGGTCGGCAACGCGATGGTCCGATTCGGCTCGTGCTGCGTCCCCATGCCCGGCGACGCCATCACGGGCTTCGTCACCCGGGGGCGCGGAGTGACGATTCACAAGACCTCCTGCCCGAGCCTGCTGCGTATGAAGGCCAACCCCCAGAACGCTGGACGGATCATCGACGTCGCCTGGGACTCGTCTGCCCAGCCGGCTCAGACCGTCGAGATCCGTGCCGTCGCCCGCGACCGCACCGGCCTGCTCGCGGATGTGAGCAACGCGATCACCGCGCGCGGGATCTTCATCGAGAGTTCCTCGTCGCGGAGCAACCGCGACGCGACCGCGACGCTGCGCTTCACGCTCCTCGTCCGCTCCGCCAATCAGCTCAATGCCGTGATGGAACAGCTCCGGCGCGTCAAAGGCGTCGTCGAATTGACCTGCAGCGGCCGCGGACCGGCCTGACCGGCGTCAGCCCTTCTTGGTGACGCTGGCCGCCTGGGGGCCCTTGCGGCCCTGCTCCACTTCGAACGTCACCGCATCGCCCTCGGCGAGTGTGCGGAAGCCGTCGGAGTTGATCGCGGTGTGGTGGACGAAGAGATCCTTGCCTCCATCGTCAGGGACGATGAAGCCGAACCCCTTCTTGTCGTTGAACCACTTGACTTTTCCAGTGGGCATTTCGGTGAAACCTCGATCCCGGCATTGGCGCCCGGCTGCGACCTGTCTGACTGCCGATGCGGCACAGCGACCCCGGCTGCGACACATCCCGGTGGACATCATCGGTGATGACTGGAGGAATCCCGGCGAGTGGACAGAGACCTTGGCCCCAGAGGCGTGTTTCGGCATTTCTGCTGCCGAGACAACGCCTCCGCCGTGCCGATGTCAAGTCTCTTTCCCGTCCGGCACGCCACTCGCCGGAGGCCACGCCTCAGACCCGGACGACGTTGGACGCCTGAGGACCCTTGCGGCCTTCCTCGACGTCGAACGACACCGCTTCCCCGTCGCTCAGCGTGCGAAACCCCTTGGACTGGATCGCGGAGTGGTGGACGAAGATGTCCTTTCCTCCGTCGTCGGGGACGATGAACCCGAACCCCTTTTTCTCATTGAACCACTTGACTTTGCCAGTGGGCATGGTGCCGGCCTCTCTCAATTGTGTGCAGACCGCTCGAGCCCTTGGCCACCGCTTCCCGGCACGGCCCAGCGCTCCCGGGATGCGGGCAGCCTGTTCCTGGAATGTCGCGGGGAGAGAGATGGTCAGAGGGATTCGGGAAATCGGTCTCCGTTGTTCGCGGGGAACACACCACCGGCGCGCGGGCCTGTCAAGCCTCCGCGAGGGGCTCACGAGGACTTCGTCATCTTCTGGAAGAGCCGCTCGTACGCCTTGGCTGACGTCGCCCAGGAGTGATCGCGCTTCATCGCCGACGAGACCAGCGCTCGCCACACGGGCTGTTCGCCCGTGAACATCGCCAGCGCCCGGTCGAGCGCCCCCCTCAGGCCCTCCGCCGTGTACTCGGTGAAGCAAAAACCACTCGCCGTGCCAGCCGCCAGTGTCTCCTTGGTCGAATCGGTCACCGAGTCAGCCAGGCCGCCCGTCGCATGCACGACGGGGATCGTCCCGTAGCGCATCGAGTAGAGCTGATTCAGGCCGCACGGCTCGTAGCGTGAGGGCATCAGAAAAATGTCCGCCCCGGCCTCGATCTCATGCGCGGTGCGCTCATCAAACGCAAAGTGGGCAGCCAGCTTTTTCGGGTGCTTCTCCGCGGCAGCGCGCAGCAGCGCCTCGATCTCCGGGTCGCCGGTGCCCAGCAGCACCATCTGAACATCCCGTTCGAGCAGCGCCTCGAGCACCTGTGCGATCAGGTCGAACCCCTTCTGCTCGGCCAGGCGGGAGATCATCCCGATCAGCGGCGTGTCCGGCCGCTGTGGCAGTCCGTTGGCCATCTGGAGCGTCGCCTTGCACACCGCCTTTCCCGAGAGATCGGCCTCCGAGTAGTTCTCCGGGATCAGCGGGTCGGTCGCCGGGTTCCACACCGTGTCGTCGATCCCATTGAGGATCCCCGTCAGGCGTGAGCCCCGGGTCCGAAGCACCCCGTGAAGACCACACCCATGCTCCTCCGTCTGGATTTCCTTCGCGTAGCGCGGCGAGACCGTCGAGATGTGATCCGAGAACAGAATGCCCGCCTTCAGCAGGTTCACCTTGTCGAAGAACTCGAGTCCGTCGGGGTTGAAGAGGCCCCAGTCGATGCCGATCTCTGGCAGGATCGCGGGGTCGGCCAGCCCCTGGTAGGCCAGATTGTGGATCGTGAAGAGCACCGCGATGTTCGAGTAGAACGGGTCCGAGAAGAGGATCGGCCACTTCCGCAGATACGTCGGGATCAGCGCCATCTGCCAGTCATTCGCCTGGATCACGTCCGGCGACCAGTCCAGCCCTTTGAGCATCCAGATCGCCGCCAAGCTGGCGAACGCGAAGCGCAGCGGATTGTCAGGGTAGTCCGCGCCGCCTTCCCCGTACAGGCCCGCCCGGTCGAACAGCGCCGGGCACTGCACGAAGTACACCGGCACCGTTGAGTTCGGAAACTGCGTCCGGAAGACCTGCCCCCGGAAGCGCCGGTCGGCGAGGAACACGTCCAGCTCCCGCATCACGGGCAGCAGGTGATACTGGTCCGGATCGACGCAGCGGTACAGCGGCATGACCACCCGGACGTCGTGCCCCAGCGCCGCCAGCGCCTTCGGCAGAGCCCCGGCGACGTCGGCGAGCCCCCCCGTCTTGGCGAAGGGCGCCACTTCCGGCGATGCGATGAGAATCCTCACGCCACGGAACTCCTGCGGGCCGGGCCCACCGCCCCGCCGTCTGTATTCGAAAGCAAAATCCCCGTGTTGTCCAGGGCTCCCTCACCGAAGTCAAGCCGGAAAGGATGGCACTGCCGTGTTTTGCCTTGCTGATTGCCCCGCCGCTCCCCAGTGTGCCGCCGGGTGACGGCGATGACTCCTCTGGCGATTCTCACGGCCCTCGACTGGGTCCTGATCGTTCTCTATTTCGTGATCTCTCTCGGTCTGGCTCTCGCCTTCTCCCGGCGCGCTGGACGATCCACGGGCGAGTTCTTCACCTCCGGCGGCGCGGCCCCCTGGTGGCTCGCCGGCATCTCCATGGTCGCAACGACCTTCGCCGCCGACACACCGCTGGCCGTGACGGGTCTCGTCGCCGCCGGCGGCGTCGTCGCCAATTGGTTCTGGTGGTCCCTCACGATGTCCGTGATGGCGACGGTCTTCATCTACGCCAAGATGTGGCGCCGCGTCGGCGTCATGACCGACGTCGAGTTCTCCGAGATCCGCTATTCCGGCAAGCCCGCCGCCTTCCTGCGAGGCTTCCGGGCCCTCTATCTCGGCGTCCTGATGAACTGCATCATCCTCGGCTGGGTGACGAAGGGCATGATCGTCGTCATCACCGAGTTCCTCACCCGGGATCAGGCCACGGGGGGACAGGTCACGCAGACGCTCCTCGCCTGGTTCGGCTGGTTCATCGCCCTCATCCCCCGCGAAGCGGCGCAGCCTGGCCCCGCCGAGGCCGCCTGGGGCGTCATGATCATCCTCTATGCCGTCACCGGCCTCTACGCCTTGCTCGCGGGCCTGTGGGGAGTGCTCGTGACGGACTTCTTCCAGTTCCTCATCGCCATCGGAATGGCCATCTGTCTCGCGGTCCTGGCGCTGGGCGAGGTCGGCGGCGCGGAGGGGCTCCAGCAGAGCCTTGTCGAGCAGCATGGCGACCAAGCCGCCCTCTACACCAATGTCCTCCCTCGCCGCGCCCCGGCTCCCACCTACACGGCCGAGCAGCTCGCCTCGCTCGAGTGGACCGCCCCGCCGTCACTCGTGGCCTCGCAGTTCATCGATCCTGTCGCACCGGAGGGGGCCGACTGGGCCTTGCCGAAGACCGGCGTCGGCAGCTCGATGCTCTTTCCCTTCCTCGTCTTCATCTGCATCCAGTGGTGGTCCGTGTGGTACCCCGGCCACGAGCCCGGCGGCGGAGGCTATGTCGCCCAGCGGATCCTCTCGGCCAAAGACGAGCGCCATTCTCTCTTCGCGACACTCCTCTTCAGCCTCTGCCACTTCGCCCTCCGTCCGTGGCCCTGGGTCATCGTCGGGCTTTTCGCCGTCGTGCGCTACTCGGGACAGCCGGCCTTCGAAGACAACCCCAACACCGGGTACGCCATGGCCATGTTTGATCTCCTCGGCCCCGGCCTCCTCGGCCTGATGCTCGTCTCCTTCCTCGCCGCCTTCATGTCCACGATCGCGACGCAGATCAACTGGGGCTCCTCCTACATCGTCAACGACCTCTACGCCCGCTTCATCCGCCCTCATGCCGACCAGCGCCACCTCGTCCGCGCCTCCCGCGTCACCACACTCTTCGTCGTCGTCCTCGGCCTCCTCATCTCGACACAGATCGACCGCGTCGAGGGGGCATGGCTCACCGTCATGGGCCTCGGCGCCGGCACCGGTCTCGTCTACATGCTTCGCTGGTTCTGGTGGCGGATCTCGGCGCTCACCGAGATCGCCGCCATGATCACCAGCCTCTCCGTCTGGTGCCTCCTCTGGGCGCTCAACAGGTATTGGCTGGGGCCCCATCTCCACTTCGTCCTCAACGAGCCCACCCGCATCCTCATCACCGTTCTCTGCTCGATCGCCGTCTGGGTCCCCGTCACCCTCGCCTCCCGGCCCGCCGACCTCGAGCGCCTGCGGGACTTCTATCGCCGCGCCCGGCCCGGAGGCCCCGGCTGGAAGCCCATCGCGGCGCAGCTGCCCGATGTCCAGCCCAGCCGCACGCTGGGGACGGACATCATCAACTGGATTCTCGGCTGCGTCATGATCTACGGTGTGCTCTTCGGCACCTGGAAGCTCATCCTCGGTCAGACCGGACCGGCTCTGCTCTGCCTCGGCGCCGGAGCCGCCGCGATCGCTCTCATCACCGCGAATTTGGCTCGCCGCGGGTTCGAGACCTTTGCCAAATGATCCCGTGTCCACGGAAGGGAGACCGCCTTTGCATTCGCTCCGAGTCCTCACCGCGCTCGCCGCCGCCGCCCTGCTCGGCTGCCACACGTTTCACATCGAGCGCCGCGTCCCCGCCTCCGGCCTGCTCGCCAATCAGACCGGCGTCGACCGCGCCGTCCCGCTCTCGCCGCGGACCTACGAGCGGGTCCCGCTCCTGACCATGGAGCGCGAGACGGCCAGGCTCTGCCTCGAGGCGACCGGGGTCGAGATGCCCCCCTCCATCGTCTTCGCCGTCGGCGACGATCAGGGCATCATCCTCGAGCGGGCCTTCGGCTTCTCACGGCTCGAGGGCGGCCGGCCCCAGCCCGCGACTCTGGAGACCATGTACGACCTCGCCTCGCTCACCAAGGTCATCGCCACCACCACCGCCATCATGCAGCTCGTCGACCGCGGTCTCGTCGACCTCGACGCCCCCGTGGTCCGCTATCTCCCCGAGTATGCCAACCACGGCAAAGAGGCCATCACCGTCCGCCAGTGCCTCACTCACACGGCCGGCTTCCATCCGTTCTACCGCCTCTGGGAAATCGTCGACACCCCGGAGGAAGCCCGCGCCCACATCGAGAACTGCGAGTTGGACTCCACCCCTGGCACCCGCTACGTGTACAGTGACGTCGGTTTCCTCACGCTCGGCTGGATCGTCGAGCGCGTCACCGGCCAGCCGCTCGATGCCTATTGCCAGCAGAGCATCTGGACCCCCCTTGGGATGACCAGCACCATGTTCAACCCGCCCGAGACGCTGCGCCCGGTCTGCGCGGCCACCGAGAATGACCAGGCGCTGGGCCGCGGGGTCGTCCAGGGGCAAGTCCATGACGAGAACGCCGCGTTCCTCGGAGGGGTCGCGGGCCACGCGGGCCTCTTCTCGACCGCCAGCGACCTCTCGCGATTCGCCATCATGATCCTCCGCGGCGGCGAAATGCGGGGCCGCCGTGTCCTCAGCGAGGAGTCGGTCCGTGAAATGACACGTGCCCAGATCACGCTCCCCGACACCGACGGCGACCTCACGGCGCGAGCCCTCGGCTGGTGGTCGCACGCCACGCCCGCCTACGAGAGCACGATGGGCGGCCAGGGCTTCTCGGCCAGCGCCTTCGGCCACACCGGATACACGGGACCCGCGATCCAGATCGACCCCGAGCGCCGCCTCTTCGCCGTCTTCCTCTGCAACCGCCTCCATGCCCGCCAGTCCCAGGCGCAGATGAGCGCCGAGGACTGGCGCGCCGACACCTTCCGCCGCATGCGACCGGTCCGCGCTGAGTTCTTCAACATCGTCTCGCGCGAGATCCGATGAGCACCCGCGCCGTCTCGGTCGCTCTCACGCTCACGGTGATGATCCCCTGCGCCATGACTCAGCCGAGCACAGACCAGCCCCCCTTCCCGCTTGCCCTGTCGCAGGCGCAAGAAGCCTGGGTTCAGCAGACCCTCGCCGGCCTCTCCCTTGAAGAGCGAGTCGGCCAGATGATCTTTCCCGCCGTCCCCTGGGACGTCCGCAAGCACCGCCGCGAGTTCGAGCGCGTCGCGGCTCTCGCCGGGACCATCGGCGTCGGCGGCTTCATCGTGGGCGGGGGCACCGCGGCCCAGCGCGTGCCTGTCATCAACGAACTCCAAGCCCGGAGCGATCTGCCCCTTCTGATCTGCGCCGACTTCGAAGCCGGGGTGGGCCTGGTCTGGTCCGATGCAACCCCCCTGCCCCGGGCCATGGCCCAGGCCGCGACCGGCGACCCCGGGGCCGCTCGCCTCGCGGGAGAGATCACCGCCCGCGAGTCTCGCCTCTGCGGTGTTCACTGGCCGCTCGTGCCCATCTGCGACGTCAACATCAACCCCGACAACCCCATCATCAACGTCCGCTCCTACGGCGAGGATGTCGAGACGGTCTCGCGCTTCGCCGTCGCCTTCACCGAGGGCGTCCAGAGCGCGGGTGCCATCGCCTGCGCCAAGCACTTCCCCGGTCACGGCGACACCGCCACCGACAGCCACATGACGCTCGCCGTCGTCGACGCCGGGCGCGACCGGCTCGAGAGCGTCGAGTTCCCCCCCTTCGCCGCGGCAATCCGCGGCGGCGTGGGCAGCGTGATGTCCAGCCACATCTGGCTGCCCGCGCTGATGGAAGGCGAGGGACAGATCCCCGCGACCGTCAGCCGCAACGTGATGACTGGCCTTCTGCGCGGCGAGATGGGCTTCGGAGGCCTCGTGACCACCGACTCGATGCGCATGCGCGGCGTCACCGAGCTCTACGGCCCCGGTGAGGCGGCTGTCCGCGCCGTGCAGGCCGGTGTCGACTGCATCCTCGTCAGCCAGGACGACGAGGCGGCTTGGCGGGCTATCATCGACGCCGTCCGCGCCGGCGAGATCGGAGAGGCCGCCATTGCGCGCAGCGTCGAGCGCGTTCTCCGCGCCAAGGCGTGGCTCGGACTCCACGAGGGCGGCACGCAGATCGACGTCGACGCCGCGCTCGCCGGCCTCCAGAGCCCTGCGGCCATGGCCACCGCGCGCGGCCTGACCCGCCGGTCGATCACTGTCATCCGCGATCACGACTCCGCCTTGCCTGTCGACCCCGCGGCCCACCGCCGCGTTCTCCACCTCGCCATCTTCGACGAGTCCCCCCGCTGGCGTCCGTCGTCGCTCGAGCCGTTCACCGAGACCCTCGCCCGCCGCTTCGGTCAAGTCCGCCGGCAGGTCGTCTTCCTCGAGCCCAAGGAGAGCATCGTCGAGGAATTCGAAGACATCCCGTGGGAGACCACCGGCGAGGAGATTCAGCGCTCGTGGGGACTCACGCCCGCCGTGGCCGAGCGCATCCGCGAGGAGGCCCGTGAGGCCGATCTGATCGCCATCACGACGCACATTCGCATCGCCGCCAACAAGGGCTCCATTTCCCTCAGCGAGGAGTCCGTCGCCCTCGTCCGCGAGCTGCTCGCGCTCGGTCGCCCCGCCATCCTCGTCAGCTTCGGCAGCCCCTATGTCCTGGCCGAGCTCCCCGAAGCCGCCATCATGATCGCCACGTACGACTGGTCGCCCCTCACCTGCGAAGCGGCCGCGGAGGCGATCACCGGCGAATTCGCGGTGACCGGCAGACTCCCTGTCACCCTCCCCGGCCTCGCCCCGCGCGGCGCGGGTTTGACCATCCCCGCGCGCCGCTGAGCCCCGGAACCGCTTGACAGAGGACCGCCGGTGAAGGATTCCGGCACGATCTCCGTCTCCGAGGTGCCCATGCCGCTCCAGACCGCTCCCGATTTCTCCCTCCCCGGGGTCGATGGCCGCATTCGATCGCTCGCCGACTACGCAGACAGGCCGGTGCTCGTCGTCTTCTTCTCCTGCAATCACTGCCCCTACGTGCAGGCCTACGAAAGCCGTCTCATGGAGATCCAGCGCGACTTCGCACCGCGCGGGGTGCAGCTGGTCGCGATCAACTCCAATGATGATGTCACCCACCCGGCCGACTCCTTCGAGCGGATGGTCGAGCGAGCGCGCGAGCGGGGGTTCAACTTCGACTACCTCCGCGATGCGACGCAGGGTGTGGCCCGCGCGTATGCCGCTCAGCGCACGCCTGAGGTGTTCGTCTTCGATGCCGCACGGCGCCTGCGCTATCACGGGGGCATCGACGACTCGTGGGACAACCCGCGGGCGGTGACGCGGACGCCGCTGCGCGACGCGGTCACCGCCCTCCTCGAGGGGCGCGAACCCACGCCCGTCTCCACGCCGGCCGTCGGCTGCACGATCAAGTGGAGGGCCTGACGTGACGCGGCCCGACTGGCTCGCTCTGGCGCCTGAGGTCGCCGAGGCCCTGCGGCACAGCGAGCCGGTCGTCGCCTTCGAATCGACCGTCATCGCCCATGGCCTCCCGCGTCCGCGGAACCTCGAACTCGCGCGGCGCATCGAGGTGATCGCCCGCGAAGAGGGCTGTGTCCCAGCAACTGTTGCCATCCTCGGCGGCCGCCTCCATGTCGGCCTCGCGGAGGAAGAGATCACGCAGCTCACCATCCCCGGCGTAGCCAAAGTGAACCTCTCGAACCTGCCGGCCGTCCTCGCCACTGGTCTCACGGGCGCCACCACAGTCGCCGCGACGATGCTCGCCTGCGACCTCGCCGGCATCGAGGTCTTCGCCACGGGCGGCATCGGTGGCGTGCATCCCAACGCCGCCGAGGACTTCGACATCTCCGCCGACCTGACGGCTCTCTCCCGCTTCCGCGTCTCTGTCGTCTCCGCCGGCGCCAAGGCCATCCTCGACCTCAGCGCCACTCTCCAGGCGCTCGAGACCCGGGGCGTGCCGGTCATCGGCTTCGGCATCGACGAGTTTCCCGCCTTCTATTCGCGCACGAGCGGCTTCGCCGTCGATGCGCGCGTCGACACGCCGGCCGAGGCGGCGCAGGTCATCGCCGCCCACCGTGCCAATCCCCACGCCGGGGGCCTCCTGCTCGCCAATCCCATCCCGCCTGAGCACGCCCTCGAAGCGGACGAGATTGCCGATGCGATCGCCCGGGCTCAGACCGACGCCGCCGCCCAGGGCATCCGTGGGCGCGAGGTGACCCCCTTCCTCCTCGGGGCCATTGAGCACCACACCGGCTCGCGATCCCTCGAGGCGAACATCGCCCTCCTCGAAAACAACGCGCGCCTCGCCGCCCAGGTCGCCAAAGCCATTGCCCAGCGGTGAACCCAGGCGGCTCGCCTCCGTCTCGTCCGATTTCTGTGACACCCCGCATCCTGCGCGCTAGAAAGGGTGTCGTAGGGGCCGACACCCGTCACCACGCCCTCGCGGTGACCCACGAAAGGCGGATTGGCCCCCGTGTCCGACATCGCCCCTCTTCTGGCCGACTTGGCTCGTCTCCCGCAGGTGAGCCCCGAGATCCTCTCCGAAATCGAGCTGATGACGCCGCAGATGCTTGCGCATCTCGACGCGATGCTGACGCATCACCCCGAACTCGCGGCCCTGCCGATGCCTCGGGGCCCCCTCGACTGCCGCCGGACGCTCCGTCAGATTGCCTCCGGCTTCCTCGCCGCGCTGCACAGCGGTCACGGCGTCCGTCTCATCGCCTGGGCCGGACACACGCTGGCCACCCAGCGCGCGATGGGCTTTCTCCCCGAGCACTGGCGCATCGAGATCGAGTGCACGCTCAGCCTCATCGACCAGAATCTCTCCCCCGAGGCCGCCGCCGTCCTCCGCCCCCTTCTCGTCTGGATCCTCCGCCACCTGGGTGCGCTCGAGGAGGCCGCCGCCTGCGAGGCCGCCTGACACCCCGCAGGCGCGGTTGACGGCGGCGCCCTGCTTGCCTAGCGTCTCGCCTCAACTCGCCCCGCGACGGCGCAGGAGCCCCACGACCACCATGAGCAGCAGCGGCCCGAAGGCCTCTCTCAACTTCATCGAAGAGATCGTCGAGGAGGACCTCCGCACCGGCCGCTGGGACGGTCGCGTCCACACGCGCTTTCCCCCCGAGCCCAACGGCTATCTCCACATCGGCCATGCGAAGTCTATCCTTCTCAACTGGGGCCTCGCCCGGCGCCACGGCGGCCAGTTCAATCTCCGCTTCGACGACACCAACCCTGTCAAGGAAGAGCAAGAGTACGTCGACTCCATCATCCAGGACGTCCAGTGGCTCGGTGCCGACTGGGAGGGCCGTCTGTTCTTCGCCTCTGACTACTTCGACCAGATGTGCCAGTGGGCGATCGAACTCATCGAGAAGGGCAAGGCCTACGTCTGCGACCTCACCTCCGAGCAGGTCAGTGCGATGCGGGGCGCCCCCACCCGCCCCGGACAGGAGAGCCCGTATCGAAACCGCAGCGTCGAGGAGAACCTCGACCTCTTCCGCCGCATGCGCGCCGGCGAGTTCCCTGATGGCGCGCGGACGCTGCGCGCGAAAATCGACATGGCGTCCCCCAATCTCAATCTCCGCGATCCCATCATGTACCGCATCCTCCATACCCCGCATCACCGCACCGGTGACCGGTGGTGCATCTACCCGATGTATGACTGGGCGCACGGGCTCGAGGATTCCATCGAAGGCATCACGCACTCGATCTGCACGCTGGAGTTCGAGAATCACCGGCCACTCTATGACTGGTTCATCGACGCGATCAACGAGGGGCGGCCCGAGCCGATCCATCATCCCCGGCAGATCGAGTTCGCCCGCCTGGCCCTCACCCACACGGTGATGAGCAAGCGCCGTCTGCTGGAGCTCGTCCGCGAGCACCACGTGCGCGGATGGGACGACCCGAGGATGCCCACGATCGCCGGCCTGCGCCGCCGCGGCCACACCCCCGAGGCGATCCGTGAGTTCTGCCAGCGCATCGGCGTGGCGAAGGCCAACAGCACCGTGGACATCGCGCAGCTCGAGGACTGCGTCCGCGAGGATCTCAACCGGCGCGCGCCGCGCCGCATGGCCGTCCTCCGGCCCCTGCGCGTGGTGCTGACCAACTACCCCGAGGGGCAGACCGAGCAGCTCGAGGCCGTGAACAACCCCGAGAACCCCGATGCCGGCTCGCGCCCCGTGCCCTTCTCCCGTGTCCTCTACATCGAACGCGATGATTTCCGCGAGGTGCCTCCTCCTAAGTTCCACCGCCTCTCGCCCGGCAAGGAGGTTCGCCTGCGCTGCGCCTATTTCGTCACCTGCCAGGAGGCGGTCAGAGATGCCGCGGGAGAGATCATCGAACTGCGCTGCACCTACGACCCGGCGACACGTGGCGGCAGCGCCCCCGATGGCCGCAAGGTCAAGGCGACGATTCACTGGGTGAGCGCCGAGCACGCCGTTCAGGCGGAGGTCCGTCTCTTCGATCACCTCTTCCGCGCGGCCGATCCCTCCGGCGTGCCCGAGGGCGGAGACTGGCGTCAGAGCCTCAATCCCCACTCGCTCGAGACGATTGGCGATGCCCGCCTCGAGCCCGGCTTGGCCGCGGCCGGTGCGGGCGAGCGATTCCAGTTCGAGCGGCTGGGCTACTTCTGCGCGGACCTCGACACCTCACCGCAGCGGCCCGTCTTCAATCGCATCGTCACGCTCCGGGACACCTGGGCCAAGATCGAGAGACGCTCGTAGCGCAGTCCGGTGCGAGCATGCTCACTCGGAGCGCAGTGCCTCCGCGATGCGCCTGAGCGTCCGCTCTCTGCCGACGAGAAACAGTGTCTCGTGAATCCCCGGGCTGGCGGCACGGCCGGTCACCGCGACGCGGAGCGGCTGAGCCACCTGGCCGATCTCGAGGCCGCTCGCCTCGAGGAAGGCCGTGATCGCCGTCTCCAGCGACGCGACGGTCCAGTCGCCGGCCGCCGCCAGCGGCTCTCGCACCCGGCGAAGCACATCGAGGCCGGCACCGCCATTGGCCAGCAGCACCTTGCGCCTCGCCTTGTCGTCGATGGTCACGTCCTCGTCGAAGAAGCACGCCGTCTCGACCGGGAACTCCGCAAGGGTGCGCAGGCGCGGGCGCATCTGCTCGGCGAGGAACGCAAACCAGGCCGGGTCGACGGCGTCCGGGTCGCGGCCCGCCCGGCGAAGCTCTCCGCGCAGTGCGGCCTGCAACTTCTCCGGTGGCATGGCCGCGATGTAGCGCTGATTCATCCACAGCAGCTTCTTCATGTTGAGCTGCGCCCCGCTCTTCACCACCCGGTCCAGCGTGAACGCCTCGATCATCTCCGCCTTCGACATCACCTCGCGGTCGTCGCCGGGACTCCAGCCACAGAGAGCGAGGAAGTTGAAGAGGCAATCCGGAAGGATCCCCCGGGCCTGGAAGTCGCCAACGTACGCGTCCCCGTCGCGCTTGGAGTAGGGGCGCCCCCTGTCGTTGAGGATCATCGGGAAGTGGCCGAACTGGGGCGGGGTGACGCCCATCGCGCGATAGATGAAGAGGTGGCGGTATGTGTTTTCCACGTGGTCGTTGCCGCGCAGCACGTGCGTCACGCCCATCTCGTGGTCGTCGACGCAGTTCGCGAGGTGGAACACCGGCGAGCCGTCCGCGCGTGCGATGACCAGATCGCGGATGCTGTCGAGCGGCTTCTCCAGGCGCCCCAGAACGAGATCGTCGTAGTGGACGAACCGGCGGCGGAAGCGGAGCGACACCGGTCGCGAGCCGAGCAATGACTCCAGCGCCACAGGCTCGCGCGACTCCCCCGCTCTGGCGCGCAGCGCCGCGCCTGAGTGTGTCGCCGCGTCCGCCGTGGCGATCTCCAAGTCCGTCAACGCGTCCCAGTTCAACCGCTCCGTGACCGCCTCCCTTCCCGCGCCCCGTGTGGTCACCGCCACACCGGGCGCGCTGATCGCCGTCTCGGCCTGCGAGACGTCGATCTCGACCGGGTGCCGTGACTCCGTGACAAACGACGGATCGAACAGCGCCGATGTCATGTGGAGCACCGCCGGCCCATCAGGTGTGATGCGGGACGCGAGTCCTCTCTCGATCATCGCCGCGACAGCCGCGTCGTGCCGCGGGCGCCGCGTGCTCTGATACACCGGCTCCTCGTCCGGCTCGAGCTCCAGCCACTGCATCGCCGCCAGCAGCGTCTGCACCGCCTCGGGTGTCGAGCGCTCGCGGTCAGTGTCCTCGACGCGCAGCAGGAACTGCCCCCCCTCGTGCCGGGCGAAGAGCCAGTTCAGAATCGCGGCGCGGATGTTCCCGATGTGGACGTGCCCCGTCGGGCTCGGTGCAAAGCGGACGCGGACGGACATGGATGACCTCTCAGGTGGCCGCGCATCCTGCACACTGCCCGCGGCCCGCGCCACCTCTCTCTCAGTCCGTCCCGAGGCCCCACTCGCTCAGCAGCGCCTCGACATTCGCCAGCGGCACGTCAGGGCCGATCTCGCTCTGCAGGATCACGCCCCCCTCGGGCCGGTCGAACACGCGCCGAAAGTCGCGCGCCGCCGCACGCACCTCGCCGGGTGTCGCCCGCGGCAGCAGGTTCTGCCGGTCCACCTCGCCCCACTGACACATTCGCCCCCGGGCCGCGTCGACCCTCTCCCGGCCCATGCAGTCGACCTCGCAGTTCAGCACGTCGATCCCGATCTCCGCCAGGTCCGGGACGATTGCCAGGATCATCCCATCGCTGTGCATGAACGCCGCCTTCCCCGCCCGGTGGATCTCCTCTGCCCATCGCCGGTAGATCGGCTTGAAGTGCGTCCGCCAGTCCTCGGGAGAGATGAACGTCGCCCGCTGCGAACCCCAATCGTCGACGAAGTGGATCCCGTCGAGCTCGAGCGTCAACAGCTCGGCGAGCAGGCGGTCGAAGAACCCCGCCACTCCCTCCAGCAGCGCGGCAAATCGCTCCGGCGCGACCAGCATGTCCATCATCACCAGCTCCATCGGCCGCAGCCAGCACATGCGGTGAAACAGCTCGAGTGGTCCTCCCAGCCGGAAGCCCTTGTCCGCGTGTTTCTCAATGAAGGCGGGCAGGTTGGCGACGGCGGGTTTGATGGCATCATATGGCGGCTGCCATGAGTCGAAGGCGCTCTCATCGACGAGCGGAAAGCCCGTCACGATGCCCAGCAGCCCCTCCTGGACGTTGCTCCACACCGAGCCCCAGATGTCCCGGAACTCTCCGGCGCGGAAGAGCCGGTCGCCGTCCGGCCACTGGGCGAAGCCGACCTTCGCGATGTCCTGCGGCCACCGCGCCAGCAGCGTGTC
Source organism: Candidatus Sumerlaeia bacterium (assembly GCA_013360565.1). Classification (GTDB taxonomy): domain Bacteria; phylum Sumerlaeota; class Sumerlaeia; order JABWBI01; family JABWBI01; genus JABWBI01. Next base: position 27,569 of record JABWBI010000010.1, read on the forward strand.
GAATCCCGGCCCCAGCGCGGGCCGTGTCGCGGGGAGCGTCCACAGGTCCCGCGGCGCCCGGTCGGGCCCTTCTCGCCTGATCGTCCTCCACACCCGCTCGCGGCTGTCCATGCGGATTCTCCCAATTTCAAACGTGTGCAGTCTCACGCTGGCAGAGCGAGGGCGAACGTGCCAGCGCGATCTTCCCCCCCGCCGCCGGTCAGAATGCCCGCGCCAGCAGCACCCGGTGCTGGGCGGGCTTGCCGGAGACGACGTCGGTCATACCCGGTTCGGGGTCGCCGCCATCGAGCGGGATGCACCGGATCGTCGCCTTCGTCTCCTCCTTGATCCGCGCCTCGGTCTCCGGCGAGCCGTCCCAACCCGTGGCGACGAACCCGCGCTGGTTCTCCAGAATCTCCCCGGCCTCGGCCAGCGTCTTGGCTGGGCGGGTGTTCTCGTCACGGAAAGCGCGCGCCCGGTCGAGCAGCGCGCGCTGGAGCGCCTCGAGGCGCCCCGGCAGCTCGCTCTTGACCGCCCCGAGCGAGACCGTCTCCTTCGCGCCAGTGTCTCGCCGCGCGAGCACGGCCTGCCCGGCCTCGAGATCGCGCGGGCCGACCTCGATGCGCAGCGGCACGCCGCGCATCTCCCAGTCGTTGTACTTCCAGCCGGGCTTGAAGCCGTCACGGTCGTCGATCTCGACGCGCGCCACCGCGGCGAGGTCGCGCTGGATCGCGCGGGCCTTCGGGAGAACCTCGTCGCGGTTCTTGTCGTTGAAGATCGGCACGAGGATCGCCTGCACCGGCGCAATGCGCGGCGGCAGGATGAGGCCCTGATCGTCGCCGTGGGTCATCACGACGCCGCCGACGAGACGCGTGGACACGCCCCAGGACGTCTGCCACACGAACTTCTCCGCCTGATCCTCGTCCAAGAACTTGATTCCGAACACCTTCGCGAAGTGCTGCCCCAGGTCGTGCGACGTCCCCGCCTGGAGCGCCCAGCCGTTGCCCATCAGCGCCTCGACCGTGAACGTGTCTTCCGCGCCGGGGAAGCGCTCGGACGCCGTCTTCCGTCCCGGGATCGCCGGGATCGCCAGCTCGGTCTCGAGGAATTCGCGGTAGACCTCGAGCATCTTCATCACTTCCCCGCGCGCCTCGTCGTGCGTGCGGTGGCACGTGTGGCCCTCCTGCCAGAGGAACTCACTCGTGCGCAGGAAGAGGCGCGTGCGCTTCTCCCACCGCACGACATTCGCCCACTGGTTGATGAGAACCGGCAGGTCGCGGTACGACTGCACCCACTTCGCGTAGATCGAGCAGATCACCGCCTCCGATGTCGGCCGGATCGCCAGACGCTCCTCCAGCGGCTCACTGCCGCCGTGTGTCACCCAGGCGACCTCCGGCGCGAAGCCCTCGACGTGGTCGGCCTCCTTCTGGAGCAGGCTCTCCGGCACGAACAGCGGGAAGTACGCGTTCCGGTGCCCCGTCGCCTTGATCCGCCGGTCGAGCGCATCGCGCAGGTTCTCCCACAGCCCGTACCCGTAGGGCTTGATGACCATGCACCCTTTGATCTCCGTGTAATCGGCCAGATCGGCGCGCCGGACGACCTCGACGTACCACTCGGCGAAGTCCTGGCTCTTCGGGGTGATCTTCCGGACGTCGGCGGACTCTCTGGCCACAGCGGGCGGCTCCTTCACGGGCGAAAGTGGCTGGGCAGTCTGGGGGAGCCCCGCGCCCCTTGTCGAGCTGAGAAACCGGTCACCTGCTTTGCCGCGGCGGCAGCGTCGACGCCCACATCACGAAGCCCACCTTGAGCGCTGCCGCGGGAACGAGAAACGCCGCGCTCGCCCCCAGCCGGTTTGTCCACAGCGCCCACACCGCTCCCGCCGTCAGCGTGAGCCCCGCGACGGCGAGCAGCCCCTTCCCCCGGCCGCCACGCTCGAGCCAGAGCCGCTCGCCCTCGACCGCGCGCGTCATGAAGTTGTCGAGGTTGTGGCGTGCCGGGTCCGGCGGCGGAAACCAGAGCGGATTCGTCGCCATCGCCACCAGCAGCACGGCGATCGAAGGCCAGTGGTGGAACCAGAGCGCGGGAAGGAGCAGAGCGCCGAGCGCCACCCGCGTCCAGCCGCTCCACGGATTCGAGTGGCGCGACCAGAACCGGTCCCCGAATCCGCCGCTCACCGCCGGTCGGCGAGCAGGCGCAGCAGGTAGACGAACAGGATCGCGAAGTCGATGTAGATCGCCAGCGCCGCCGCCACCGCCTGGTTCGTCCCGTAGTGCCGCAGGATGTTCGACGTGTCGTACAGCACGTACCCCGCCATGATCAGCACGACGCCGGCCGCGTACACCGTGAACATCCCCTGATCCAGGAAGCCGAAGAACAGCGACAGCACCCCGATCCCCAGCAGGATCAGGAGGCCCGTGAACAGGAACCCGCGCAGAAACGAGAAATCCGTCCGCGACACGAACGCGAACAGCGTCAGGCCCCCGAAGACCACCAGTGTCAGCCCGAACGCCTGCACCGCCACGTCGAACGACCCCGTCTGGAGCGCCGCCGCCAGCACGGCGATGCTGAAGTACGCCCCCGTGAACGCCGCGTAGACGAACAGCAGCACCACGTTGATCCCCGGCGCCCTCGACATCCCCTGCACCAGGAACACGCCTCCGAGGTAGGCCGCGATTGCGATGATCGGGTGCTGCACCAGCCACAGCGTGAACCCCGTCTGCAGCGCCGCGTACCCGCCCGCCACCGCGAAGAGCACCGAGACGAAGAACAGCGAGTAGACCTTGCGGATGAATGTCAGCCGCTCGGCCGGCAGCGCCTGCGCCGCCGTCCGTGTCCCGAGGCCTGCCTGCTCGTAACTCTGATAGGGGAATCCCTCTGCCATCGCGCCACACGCTCCTGTCCGGAGGTTGATGGAAAATCGTCCCCCGGAACTCCGCTCGCGTCAAGCGTCGAGGAGGAATCCGCCGCCGCCCGCGTGCAACTTCCCTGTTGTCTTCGGTGTCTCACCCGGCAACAATGGGATCTGGAATCCACCCCCAAGGAGAACGTCCGACCATGATCAAGCTCGCCGCAGTCGCCGCCTCTCTCTCGCTCCTCGCGCTGACCGGCTGCTCCACTCTCTCCGGAGCCGGCACCGGCGCCGTCGCGGGGGGCCTCACCGGCGCCGGCATCGGCGCCATCGCGGGCAACACGACCGCCGGCGCGCTCATCGGCACCGGCGTCGGAGCCGCCGCCGGAGCCGCCGTCGGCCACTACAACGAGAACCAGTCCCGCAACCAGGGCCGCCCCGTCGACGTCTGGGGCAACCCCATCTATCCCGAGTACCCCGGCTACGCCCCGGCCCCGCCGCCCCCGCCGGGCTACTACCAGCAGCAGCCCTACTGACCCGCTGATCCCGCCCCACCTCCGGAACCTGCCTCTGCTCTCGCTGTCCAAGGGGGCAGAGGCAACGCGCTTTTCAGGAGGCCGCCCCATGCGCACGCTCGCCATCGCCGCACTCGTCACCGTCCCCGCCACCCTCTTCACCGGGTGCACCGCCGTCTCCGGCGGAGGTACTGGCGCCCTCATCGGAGGCCTCACCGGGGCCGGCATCGGAGCCATCGCCGGTGACCCCGCCGCCGGCGCTCTCCTCGGCACTGGTCTCGGCCTCGCCGCCGGGTCCCTCGTCGGCGGTGCCAACGAGGATCTCGCCCGCCGCCAGGGCTGGGTCTACGATGACATCTGGGGCGCCCGCGGTCACTACGCCGGCCAGCCCGTCGTCTACCGGCAGCCGGTGGTCTACCAGCAGCCCGTCGCCTACCCTCAGCCGATCTACGCCCCGCCACCCCCGCCGGTCTACTGCCCCCCCGCCTACCCGGCCACCGTCTCCTACTCGATGTTCTACCACAACTGACCCCCTCGCCCCCCGTTCCCGAGCCCGTGTTGGCCAGGAGCGTCTCGCGCTAGACCGATAGGCTCGTCCCCGCCTCGCGCTCGAGCAGCACATCGTCCGGGCGCCGAGCACCCGCACCGTGTCGATGTCCATCTCCCCCCGCGACTCGATGTGATCGATGTCCGTCAGCGTCACCCCCGGCGTCAGCGCCGTGAGGATCTCCTGCAGGTTTACCGGCCACGCGTGCCACGCCCCGCCGGTTTCCCTCCCCCAGGCCGGCGAGATGAGGCAGGTCGAGGGTGGGCATTGACGGACCGCGGCGACTGGCCAAGAGTGAGTGCGCTGTGATGCTCGCCGTCGCCCGCCTGACTGTCACGCCGGTGCTTCTCATGGCCCTGGCGGGCGCGCTGCCGGCCCAGCCAGGTGCGCCGGCGTTTCTGCTGCGCGATGTCCGCTTGCCGGCCGATGCGGAGGAGGCGGTGGAGGCGATCGTCTGCCTCCACGCCGCGCTCGATGCACAGGGCTTCGCCGTCGACCTGTCGACGCTGCGCGCTCTGTCGGGGGAGGCGTGGACGCCCCTGCTGACGACCGGCCAGCCGGTCTTCGAACCGCTGCGCGAGCGTCTGCCGCTCGATGTCCTCGCGCGGGGCTGCGCGGCGCTCGGCGTGGAGGGAGCTTGGCACACAGGGCTCACGCCTGCCGAGGCCGTCGCTCTGTGTGCCGCTGAGCTGAGCGCACAGCGCCCGGTGCTGGCCAGCTTCCTGCTGCGTCCGCCGGAGGAGCCGATGGGATGGAACCTCGTCATCGGCGCCGAGCCTGCCGACGGCGATCTTCTGCTCGCCGACCAGACCGTCCCGCGGGGACGGACCGTGCACCATCTCACGGACCCATGGGAAGGATTCCGGCCCGGACCCGAACCGCGCGCCGAATCCCCGCTCTTCACCGCCGATGCATCGGCCGCGCGCCTGCCCTCACCGGAGACGCAGCTGCGCGTGGCCCTCGCCGCCTGGCGCGAGCAGATGGCGCCCGGGCCGCTGCGGCTGCTGG